>NZ_JBSHFH010000024.1:0-111096 GCF_053617235.1 Streptomyces sp. NPDC055749
GTACTGCAGGGGGGACCCTGTGGGAGAGTAGGACGCCGCCGAACAATTATTCCGGGAAAGCCCCGTACCGCAAGGTACGGGGCTTTTCTGCGTTCTGAGCCTTTCGGGCAGAGTGCTCCGTTCTGCTTGGTGTGGACGGACGACGTGCGTCAGATTCAGAGCCGGCCCGCAGCCTTGAGAGCCAGGTAGGCATCGGCCAGTGCGGGTGCGAGCTTCTCCGGGGTGGCATCGACGACCACCACGCCATGTCGCTTGAGCTGATCCGCTGTGCGGAGCCGCTGGGCCTGAGCCTGTGTGCCGGCTGCGGCCTCGTAGATCGCGTCCACTGTGCCCCGTGAACCCGTCATCGTCTCGATCCTGGGATCGGCGACCGAGGCCAGCAGCACTGTGTGGCGTTTGGTGAGCTGCGGAAGAACCGGCAGCAGACCATCTTCGATGGGTGCGGCATCCAGGCTGGTGAGAAGTACGATCAGGGAGCGGCGGGGCGCGCTCGCCAGCGCGGCCGTGCTCAGGCCATGAGCGTCCGTCTCAACGAGCTCGGGTTCCAGCGTGGCCATGGCTCCGACGAGTGCCGACAGAACATCGCCCGCCCCTGTTCTGCCCCGGACCTGGGCCCGGACGCGGCGATCGTAGGCGAGGAAGTTGACCCGGTCGCCGGCGCGCGTTGCCAGGGCGGTGAGCAGAAGGGTGGCGTCCATCGCCGCGTCGAGGCGGGGTACGTCACCCACTCGGCCCGCTGATGTGCGGCCGGTATCCAGCACGATGAGGATGTGGCGGTCCCGTTCCGGACGCCAGGTGCGAACAGCAACGGCCGACTGGCGGGCCGTGGCCCGCCAGTCGATGGAGCGGGTGTCGTCGCCGGGCACGTAGGCACGAAGACTGTCGAACTCGGTGCCTTCGCCGCGGGTGAGCACGCTGGTGCGTCCGTCGAGTTCGCGGAGCCTCGCCAGCCGTGAAGGCAGGTGCTTGCGGCTCGTGAAGGGCGGGAGGACCCGGACCGTCCAGGGGACCTGGTGGTTTCCCTGCCTGGCGGCCAGGCCGAGGGGGCCGAAGGACCGCACAGTCACCTGCTCGGCCCGGCGGTCTCCTCGTCGGCTGGGGCGGAGGAACGTGGTGAGGCGGCGGCGTTCGCCCGCGGGGACTGTCAGTTCGTGTCTGGACGCGGCCTGGTCGGTTCCCGCCGGCCAGCTGCTGGGCGGCCATGCGTCACGCAGGTGGGCGCGGAGGCGGCGACGCGAGGGATTGGTTACGGTCAGTTGCACTTCTGCCGCGTCACCCAGTCGAACAGACGTGTCACCGGATCGGGTGAACTGCAGCGTTCGCACTGGCGCGGCCAGGGCGTAGTCCCACAGAATTGCTAGAGAAAGCGGGGCGTTGACCGCGAGCATGCCTGTCCAGCTCGGGGCCAGGATGCCTACGGGGAGTGACCCCAGGGCAGCCAACAGCGCGGTTCGTCCGGTGAGGGCCATGGTCACCGCCTCATCGGGGAACGGGGACGTGGGCGAGCACTGAGGTGATGACGGAGTCGGGGGTGACTCCTTCCATCTCCGCCTCGGGCCGCAGTTGAATGCGATGACGGAGTGTGGGAAGCGCCAGGGCCTTCACATCGTCAGGTATGACGTAGTCGCGGCCGGTGAGCCAGGCCCAGGCGCGGGCGGTGCTGAGCAGAGCTGTGGCTCCTCGGGGGGAGGCTCCGAGGGAGAGCGAGGGGGACTCACGCGTGGCACGACAGATATCCACGACATAGCCGGCGATCTCCGGGGAGACCTTGGTCTTCGCGACGGCCGAGCGGGCCGCCTCCAGGTCTGCGGGGGCGGCTACGGGGCGAATGCCCGCTGCTTTCAGATCACGCGGATTGAAGCCGTCCGCATGACGGGTCAGGACGCTGATCTCGTCCTCGCGCGACGGGAGAGGCACCGTCAGTTTGAGTAGAAAGCGGTCCAGTTGGGCTTCGGGGAGGGGGTACGTGCCCTCGTACTCGACCGGGTTCTGGGTCGCGGCCACCAGGAACGGGTCGGGCAGGGGGCGCGGGGTTCCGTCGACAGTGACCTGGCGCTCCTCCATGGCCTCCAGGAGGGACGACTGAGTCTTGGGAGGGGTGCGGTTGATCTCGTCGGCGAGAAGCAGATTCGTGAAGACCGGGCCGGGCTGGAAGGAGAACTCGGCTGTGCGGGCGTCGTAGACAAGAGAGCCGGTGACGTCGCTCGGCATCAGGTCGGGGGTGAACTGGACGCGCTTGGTGTCGAGTTCGAGTGAGGCGGCGAGGGCGCGGACCAGGAGGGTCTTGGCCACGCCGGGGACGCCTTCGAGCAGGACGTGACCCCGGCAGAGCAGCGCGACGACGAGCCCGGTTACAGCCGGGTCCTGGCCGACCACAGCCTTGGCGATCTCGGAACGCAGGGCTTCCAAGGACGCGCGGGCGCTGTCGGAGTCCACGGAGTCCACAGGAGCCGCAGGGGCCCAGGCGGTCTCCCTGGGCTCCGTGGACTCGGGGGTCGGGGCGCTCATGAAGTGCGTACCTCTCTTTCGAGGGCGTCGAGTTGGTCGGTCAGGAGGACAAGAGCAGCGTCATCGGCGGGGGCGGGACCGAAGAGCAGGGCGTTGAGGCCGCCGCCCGATTCGGTGACGCGTGCCGAGATCGCGGGGAGGAGGACTTCGGGGGAGTGCGCATCGCGGGGGGACACCCCGACGAGGGGCGCGATGTGGTTCCGGGCGGCGGAGCGCAGAGAGGCTGCGGCCCGGTCGCGGGCGTTGGCCTTGCGGTACAGGCGGGCGCGGCCCTCCGTTGTCTCGGAGGCCCGGATGGCGACGGGAAGGCGTTCGGTGACGAGGGAGCCGAGGCGTCGTGCGCGCCAGATGGCGGCGAGGACGGCGGCGAGGGCGAGTTGCAGGGTGCCCCACAGCCAGCCGGAGGGGATCAGGTCCGTGAAGCTCGCCGAGTCGCTTGTGGCGCTGTCTTCGTCGGTGGGCCGGTCTCCGGGCTCCTTGTCGGCCTCGGTGGCGGAGGGATCAGCCAGTGAAGGGAGGTACCAGACGAGATGTGGGCGGGAACCGAGGAGTTGGAGGGCCAGCGAGGCATTGCCCTCGTGGTCGAGGCGGTTGTTGTGGAGCAGGTCGGGGGAACCGAGAAGGACGGTGTCGCCGTCGCCGGCTCGCTGTTCCTGGATGACGAGGACGGTGGGAAGGCCGTCGCTCAGGTAGCAGGAGGTGGTGGTGAGGGCGTCCGTCGTGTAGCGGATGCCGCCTGTGTCCGCCTTGCCGGCCGTGCGGGCGGCGGGGAGCTCGCAGCGCGGTTCCCTGGCCTTCACGGGGCGGGAGGACTCGGCTCGTACGCCCGGGGCGAGGTTGCTCAGGGACAGGTAGCCGGGGGCGAGCAGGACCGTGCGGCCTACGGAGTCGCTTGTGGCCGCGTGGAGTCGGCGCTGCTGGTACGGAGTGAGCAGATTCGGTGCGGTGACGAGGAGGGTCGTGTCGGGGCCCGTTGCCGTGGTGGCCTCGTCGAGTGTGGTGACGACATCGACGGAGACGCCGCTGCGCTTGAGGAGTTCGGCGACGGCGCGGCTGCCTTGCGGGTCGGCGGAACGAGGGTCCAGGCGGCCGTGGTGTTCGCCGGACCGCATGGCCGCGAGGGTGATGCCGGCCACGACCAGGATGAGCAGGGCGATCATCAGACCGCGGGTGCGGTTCCAGACCTGGAGTGCGGTGGGCGACGCCGAGGTGGAGGAGGCGGCGGCGGTGGTCTCGGTCATGCGTCGGCTCCTCCGACCGTGCTGGTCAGCAAGGGCTTTGCGGCCATGAGATCCAGGTCGAGGGTGCGCAGGGTGACGTATGCCTGCTCGTCCGCGGTGCGGCCCCCGTACGTCACGTCGTCGAAGGCTCTGGCAGCTGCGCGGAGGCGGTCGGCGTGCTGGGGGAGGGCGCGGCCTGCTTCGGCGGCGGCCTCGTCCGCGGTGCGGCCCGGGCGCGGGTCGAGCAGTGCGCGCTCCTCCAGTGTGCGGACCACGGCGCGCATGCGGTCCTGGACTGCTTCGGTCCAGCGGCCCGCGGCGACGTGTGTCTCCGCTGCGGTGCGGTACGCGTCCGCATTGCGGGTGCTGCTGCCGAAGAGGGCGTCGGCCGAGCGGGGGGTGGGTCGGGGGGTGCCCAGCCGCCACCAGAGGGCGACGGCCAGGCCGACGACGATCAGTACGAGTGCGACGACTCCGAGCGGCCCCCCGGGCGCTCCGTCGGCGACGGTGTCGAAGAGACTCCCGAGCCATTCCCAGAAGCGATTGAGGCCGCGCTGGAGGAGATTCGGATCATTCTCGTGGTACATCGGCTTGGACAGTTCGTCCTCTGCCGCCTCGCGGGCGGGGACGCGTGGGATGTCCACGGGTATGTCGTCCGCCCTGATGAATTGCCGTATCGATGTGGTGCCCCCCGCCCCCGACACTGCATCAGCTCCTGGGGGTCTCGTAGCCCGGCACGTTCGCGGCCCGTGCGAGATCGAGGTCGAGGGCTTCGCGGCGGATTCGCTGGTCGACGTAGAGCAGCGCCATCACGCCTGCGGTGAAGGGGTAGGTGAGCGTCGAGACGATCACTTCGCCGATGCCCGAGACGATGAAGAAGGGCCAGCCGAATTCGGAGGCGTTGCCGTTCATCAGGTCGCCGATTCCGCCGCTGTCGACGGAGATCGCGATGATCCCGAAGGGGATGCCGATGACCAGTGCGACGACGATGACCAGCAGGTAGGTGAGTGCCAGGATGCCGAAGGTGCGCCACCAGGCACCGCGGACGAGCTTCGCGGACCGGCGCATCGAGGTCAGGATCGACTGGCGTTCCAGCATCAGCGCCGGAGCGGCGAGGGTGAAGCGGACCATCAGCCAGATGACGACGACCACGGCTGCGGCGAAGCCGAACACGGCAAGGAGGACTCCTGGGGTGGAGCCCAGGAGGATGCCGGGGAGCAGGCCCACGGTCATGATCGCGGCGCTCATCAGGCTGAGCAGCAGGGTCAGTCCGAGCAGCTGAGGGAGCCTGGGGCGGGCCTCGGTCCATGCCTCTTTGAGCGTCGCGCCACGGCCCAGTACGGAACGGCTGACGACCACGGTGAGTACCGCTGTGGTGATGAGTGTGGCGATCATCGAGATGAGCGTGCCAGGGGCGCTGGAGAGCATGGTGGACTGCATGGAGTCCCCGGCCTGGCGCAGGGCCTCGGCGCCGACGGCGTTCGGGTCGACCGATACGGGGTCGGGCAGCAGATAGCGCTGGATGAGAATGATCGCGATCTGTGCGATCACGGCGACGGTGAGGCTGACACCCAGCACCGTGCGCCAGTGGGCGCGCATCGTGGACACCGCGCCGTCCAGGATCTCCCCGATGCCCAGCGGGCGGAGCGGGATGACACCGGGCTTCGCCGCCATGGGCGGGCGGCCCCATCCGGGACCCTGGGGGGCGCCGCCCCAGCCGGGGGCCGGCGGGGGCGCTCCGGGGCCGGTGCCGGACGTGCTCGGTGGGGACCACTGCCCGGGCGGCGGCTGTGCAGGAGACCACTGGGGTGCAGGGCTGCCTGCGTCCACGGGTTCGGAGGGCCGGGGGATTCCCGTCTCCTTGCCGTCGGAGGGGGCAGATCCGGGCGAGGCCCAGCCCGGAGAGTCGTTCATTCTCGCTCCTTCACGATGCCGTCCGCTCATCGGGGCGGCAGGTTGGCAGCCATCGTGCCACGCGGGGGTGCCGTGCGGGCCGGGCGCTCTATCTCCTTTGCGCCTTCATTTGTGGACGCCTCACCGGGCAGACTGGGCGGATGGCTGATCAGGACGCGCAATCGACGGTGGGTATCGAGCCTCCCGCGCTCTCCGTACTCCGGTGGGACGAGCCTCCGGAAGGTCCCGTGCTGGTGCTCCTCGACCAGACACGACTGCCGGTCGAGGAAATCGAGCTGGTGTGTACCGACGTGCCCGCGCTGGTGCGGGCCATCCAGACCCTGGCTGTCCGGGGGGCTCCTCTGCTGGGTGTCGCCGGGGGGTACGGGGTGGCGCTCGCCGCGGCCCGTGGTTATGACGTGGCCGAGGCGACTGGCCTGCTGGAGCAGGCGCGGCCCACCGCTGTGAACCTCGGGTACGGGGTGCGGCGGGTGGCCGGGGTGTACTGGGCGGCCCTCGAGAAGGGCCTGGGCGCCGAGCAGGCGGCCGGGGCGGCGCTTGCCGAGGCGAGGGCGCTGCATCGGGAGGACGCGGCGGCCAGCGGGCGTATGGCGCGGTTCGGTCTGGCGCTCCTGGAGGAATTGCTGCCCGGTGGGGGACACCAGCTCCTCACCCACTGCAACACGGGCGCCCTCGTGTCCGGGGGTGAGGGCACGGCCTTCGCGGTGGCTCTCCAGGCGCACAGGGCGGGCCGGCTCAGGCGGCTGTGGGTGGACGAGACGCGTCCGCTGCTCCAGGGGGCCCGGCTCACCGCCTACGAGGCTTCGAGGAACGGGATGGCGTACACCTTGCTCACGGACAACGCGGCGGGTTCGCTGTTTGCCGCGGGTGAGGTGGATGCCGTACTTATCGGGGCGGACCGTATCGCCGCGGACGGATCGGTGGCGAACAAGGTGGGGAGTTATCCGCTGGCCGTACTCGCCAAATACCACCATGTGCCGTTCATCGTCGTCGCGCCTGTCACGACCGTCGATCTGGACACCGCGGACGGGACGGGGATCATTGTGGAGCAGCGCCCAGGCCGAGAAGTGACGGAGCTCACATCTCCGCAGTTGGTGTCACCGGGCGGAGAGGCGGGCGGATCGCCCGTCGCGCCGCTGGGGACACCGGCGTACAACCCCGCATTCGACATCACGCCGCCGGAACTGATCACGGCGATCGTCACGGAGGAGGGCGTAATTTCCCCGGTCACGGGGGTCGGACTGGCAGAGCTGTGTGCCAGGTCATCGCAGGTAACGATTAGCTAATGGGATGATGTCGTTTATGAAGGGACGCGTCCTTGTCGTCGACGACGACACCGCACTGGCCGAGATGCTCGGGATTGTGCTGCGTGGAGAAGGTTTCGAGCCGTCGTTCGTAGCAGACGGTGACAAGGCACTTGCTGCATTTCGTGAGGCAAAGCCGGACCTGGTTCTGCTGGATCTCATGCTGCCCGGTCGGGACGGCATCGAGGTCTGCAGGCTGATCAGGGCCGAGTCCGGTGTGCCGATCGTCATGCTCACTGCCAAGAGCGACACGGTCGATGTGGTGGTGGGCCTGGAATCCGGGGCCGACGACTACATCGTCAAGCCGTTCAAACCGAAGGAGTTGGTTGCCCGGATCAGGGCGCGTTTGCGGAGGTCCGAAGAGCCTGCGCCGGAACAGCTGGCCATCGGTGACCTGGTCATCGACGTGGCCGGTCACTCGGTGAAGCGGGAGGGTCAGTCCATCGCGCTGACCCCGCTGGAGTTCGACCTGCTGGTCGCGCTCGCCCGTAAGCCGTGGCAGGTCTTCACCCGTGAGGTGCTGCTCGAGCAGGTGTGGGGCTACCGCCATGCCGCCGACACACGTCTGGTGAACGTTCATGTCCAGCGGCTCCGCTCCAAGGTCGAGAAGGACCCGGAGCGGCCGGAAATCGTGGTGACCGTCCGAGGCGTCGGTTACAAGGCCGGACCGAGCTGACATTGTCTTCTCGGATGGGCGGTGTACTGAGGGGCGGCCGGTTGTTCCAGGACCGGGCGCCCGGCGGTCCCGTGCCCCGTTTGCTGATGCGCTGGGTGCGGCGTCCGCTGCTGCCCGCTGTGCGGCTGTGGCGGCGCAACCTTCAGTTGCGCGTCGTCGCCGGCACCCTGCTGATGTCCATCGGCGTGGTGCTGCTGCTGGGCTTCGTCGTGATCGGGCAGGTCCGCAACGGCCTGCTCGACGCGAAGGGCAAGGCCGCTCAGACGCAGGCCGCCGGTGGTTTCGCGGCGGCTCAGGAGAAGGCGAACGAGCCGCTCGTGCCGGGTGGCCGGGGCGAGGACGGTGCGGACGGCGTCACGGCCAATACGTCCTGGCGCACGGAGCTCGTCGACCAGCTCGCCAGCGGAGGCAAGAACGCCTTCAACGTGGTCGCGCTCAGCGCCGACTCCGTCGACGAAGGCGCGACCAGCCGTGCACCGCGTGGTTCGGGCAGCGTGGAGGCGTCCTCCATCCCGCAGCGTCTGCGTGAGGACGTGGACAAGGGGCCCGGGGCCTTCCAGACCTACTCCGTGATCCGTTACTCGTACGGGAAGGAGTCGCAGCCCGGGCTTGTCGTGGGCAAGCGGCTCTACGACATCGACCACAATCCGTACGAGCTGTACTACCTCTTCCCGCTGACGCAGGAGGAGAAGTCCCTGAGTCTGGTCATGACGACCCTGGCGACAGCCGGGCTGTTCGTCGTGGTGCTGCTCGGGGCGATCGCCTGGTTCGTGGTGCGGCAGGTCGTCACGCCCGTACGGATGGCGGCCGGCATCGCCGAGCGGCTCTCCGCGGGCAGGCTCCAGGAACGGATGAAGGTCACCGGCGAGGACGACATCGCCCGGCTCGGTGAAGCCTTCAACAAGATGGCGCAGAGCCTTCAGCTGAAGATCCAGCAGCTCGAGGAGCTCTCCCGCATGCAGCGGCGATTCGTCTCGGACGTCTCGCACGAGCTGAGGACGCCGCTGACCACCGTGCGGATGGCAGCCGATGTCATCCATGAGGCGCGCGCCGACTTCGACCCCATCACGGCCCGTTCCGCCGAACTGCTCGGGGATCAGCTGGACCGTTTCGAGTCGCTGCTCTCCGATCTGCTGGAGATCAGCCGGTTCGACGCGGGCGCCGCGGCGCTGGAGGCCGAACCGATAGACCTGCGTACGGTCGTACGGCGGGTCATCGGCGGCGCCGAGCCGCTGGCCGAGCGCAAGGGCACCCGTATCCGGGTTGTCGGTGACGAGCAGCCGGTGATCGCGGAGGCCGATGCACGCCGGGTCGAGCGAGTGCTGCGCAACCTCGTGGTCAACGCCGTCGAGCACGGCGAGGGGCGCGACGTCGTCGTACGGCTCGGTGTGGCGCAGGGCGCCGTGGCCGTGGCGGTCCGCGACTACGGTGTGGGACTCAAGCCGGGCGAGGCGACCCGGGTCTTCAACCGTTTCTGGCGGGCCGACCCGGCACGGGCCCGTACGACCGGCGGTACCGGTCTCGGGCTCTCGATCGCCGTCGAGGACGCCCGGCTGCACGGTGGCTGGCTCCAGGCGTGGGGCGAGCCCGGTGGTGGTTCGCAGTTCAGGCTCACCCTGCCCCGTACGGCGGACGAGCCGTTGCGTGGTTCGCCGATACCGCTCGAGCCCGAGGACTCAAGGCGCAACCGGGAGAACCGGGAGCGCGCCGAGGCCAGCCCCGCGACGGTGAGCGATCACCGGCTGATGGCCGTGCCCAGCCAGCCCGGCTCCACGGAGCGCTCGCAGCTGTCCGTGCCCGCGCGGGCCCCCGTGGCGCCGCGCACGGCACCGGCATCCGTCCATCCGGCCGCACTGCCGGGCAGTGGTGCACGTGTGGTGGCGCGTCAGGCCGGGGACCGGCCGGGCGGCGGCGCCGACTACGAAGCGCAGGATCCGGACCGGGGGGACACGACTCGTGGACACTGACCGTCGTCGGGGCGGCCATGGACGCGCGGTGCGGATGTCCGCGCTGCTCTCCTGCGGCGTCGTGGTGCTGGCCGGCTGCGCCTCCATGCCCGTCACCGGGGATGTCAAGGCGGTCGACGCCTCGCAGCCCGGTGACTCCCAGGTGCAGGTGTACGCGGTGCCGCCCAGGGAAGGCGCCACGCCCACCGAGGTCGTCGACGGCTTCCTGGAGTCGATGACCAGCGACGACCCCGCCTTCATGACGACCCGTAAGTACCTGACCGAGGAAGCGGCCCGCGCCTGGAAGCCGAACGCGGGCACCACGGTGCTCTCCAAGGCGCCCAACAGGGACGGCGCCTCGCTCCACGACAAGGACCGCAAGCGCACCGAAGGCGCCTACATGCTGACCGGCGAGCAGGTCGCCGCCGTGGACGCGCAGAGTTCGTACCAGCCGCTTGCGCCCACCGACTACTCCCAGATGCTTCACCTGGTGCGGGAGAAGGGGGCCGACGGCAAGCAGGAGTGGCGCATCGACATCGTGCCCGACGGCCTGGTGCTCGGGCAGTCCGACTTCAAGCGGCTCTACCGGTCCGTCAACAAGTACTACTTCGCCACGGGGCGGACCAACGGCCGGTCCACCCTGGTGGCCGACCCCGTCTACGTACGGACCCGGACGGACCCCGTCACCCGGATGGACACCGCCACGCAGACCGTCCGGACCCTTCTCGAAGGACCGACGAACTGGCTGCGGCCCGTGGCCGATTCCCGCTTCCCCACGGGTACGGCGCTGAAGAAGGGCGTCACCGCCCTGGCGCCCGACGACCAGAACGTACTGAAGGTGCCGCTCAACAAGAAGGCGGACAAGGTCGGCCGGACGGCCTGCCGGATGATGGCCGCCCAGGTCTTCTTCACCTTGCGGGACCTGACGTCCGCGCGCGTCGAACAGGTGGAGCTGCGGAGCGACCGGGGCCGGCTGTGTTCGCTGGGGTCGGACGAGGCGGTGGAGTTCGCCCCCGACAGCGGTGCGGGCGCGCCCGACAGCCAGTACTTCGTCGATGCCAAGGGGCATGTGGAGCGGATGCCGGGGAACACCAAGGGCACCGGCGAACCCCAGCCCGTGACCGGCCCGTTCGGCAGCGGCCCGGTGCCGATGAGCACGGTCGGGGTGGCGCGTGACGAGCGGTTGGCGGCGGGCGTCTCCGAGAACGGTCAGCACCTGTACGTCTCCTCACTGGTCTCGGACGGCGAACTCGCCGCGCCCGTGGTGACCAGCGGGGCGAAAAAGTCCGAGGACCGGCTCTCGGCCCCGAGCTGGGACGGCCGCGGCGACCTCTGGGTGGCCGACCGGGACCCGGCGAGCCCCAGGCTGCTGCGCCTGGTGGGCGGCAAGGGCACGCCCCAGGAGGTCACGGTGCCGAGCCTGAACGGCGGGCGGATCGAGGCGCTTCGGATGTCGGCCGACGGGGTGCGGATCGCACTGCTGGTGCGGTCGAAGGACGGGCGCACCACGCTCAAGATCGGGCGGGTGGAGCGCCAGGGCTCCGAGGAGCAGCCGCAGGTCTCCGTCGAGGACCTGCGCCAGGCCGCGCCGCAGCTCACGGACGTGACGGCGATCTCCTGGTCCGGCCGCAGCCGCCTCGTGGTGGTCGGCAAGGAGGAGGGCGGGGTTCAGCAGGTGCGTTACGTGCAGGCCGACGGTTCGACCTCGTCCTCCGGTGTGCTGCCCGGGGTGAACCAGGTGACGGCGGTCGCGGCGGCCGACGACGAACAGCTTCCGCTGATGGCGGAGACCGAGGACGACGGAATCGTGAAGCTGTCTCCGGGCGACAACTGGCAGACGGTGCTCAAGGCGGGCTCGTCCCTGGTCTATCCGGGCTGAGACGGTCCGGAGTTATCCACAGGGGGTGGCCGGCTTCCGGCCACCCCCTGCACAGTGTGGGCATGCGGGGATGGTGGCGGGAATTCACCGGACTGGTCCTGCCGGTGGCCTGTGGGGGCTGCGGCAGGCCCCGTACCGAACTGTGCGAGGAGTGCCGGGCCGCGCTGCTCGGTGCGGCGCCGCGTCGGGTGAGACCCGCGCCGGAGCCTGCCGGGCTGCCGGTGGTGCGTGCCGCGGCCCCGTACGAGAACGCGGTACGTGCGGTGCTCCTGGCCCATAAGGAGAGGGGCGCACTAGGGCTCGCCGCGGTGCTCGGAAGCGCTCTGGCGGGCGCCGTGCGGGCCGGGGCGGGGCATATGCGCGAGGCGGGGCCGCTGCTGCTCGTGCCGATACCGTCGGCGCGGCGTTCCACCGCCGCGCGGGGTCATGATCCGGCGCGGCGCATCGCCCTGGCCGCCGCGGCGGAGCTGAGGCGTACGGGGATGCCTGCCGGTGTCCTCGCGGTGCTGCGGCAGCGGCGTGCCGTGGCCGACCAGTCGGGGCTCGGGGCCGGACAGCGGCGGGCGAATCTGGCCGGGGCGCTCGAAGTGGCGGGCGGCGCCGGGCGGCTTCTCGCGGGTGGCCGGGTGGTGCTGGTCGATGACCTCATGACGACGGGCGCTTCGTTGGCCGAGGCGGCGCGTGCCGTGCGCGCGGGCGCATCGGCGGATGCCGGTGCACGCTGGAAGGACACAGGGGCACATGCCCTGCGAGCTGCGGTCGTCGCAGCTTCACCGTCCGCTTTCGAAATAAACCGGAACTGACAGAGAACTTGCGTCGTTGCAGGTAGTGAGTGGGCAAAGAGACCTGAACGGAGGTACGCGCGAGTAGCGGGTGCCGACACCCTGCCGGGCAGGCTATGTTCGGTTGTGAGGAATGGTGAATGCCAGACCTCGACGAATGCACCACCAGGTTTCGGGCAGGTAACTCATCGGTAGTCCAGAAACGCTGGAATCGGTGGGGTGGAGACCTTGCCGGAGGGGGAGGAGGGGGTGAAAGCCACCGAGTCCGAGGCTCCGGCGATCACCGGAGTCTGGTGCAAAAGGGAAATGCTCCGCCGCTGAAGCGGAGCGATCCGGGAACGGAGTTCTGCGTGGACATCGTCGTCAAGGGCCGCAAGACCGAGGTGCCCGAGCGGTTCCGCAAGCACGTGGCCGAGAAGTTGAAGCTGGACAAGATCCAGAATTTCGACGGCAAGGTGATCAGCCTGGACGTCGAGGTGTCCAAGGAGCCGAATCCCCGTCAGGCCGACCGTTCGGACAGGGTGGAGATCACGCTCCGCTCCCGCGGGCCTGTCATTCGGGCGGAAGCGGCTGCGGGCGATCCGTACGCAGCGCTGGACCTGGCCACCGGCAAGCTGGAGGCGCGGCTGCGCAAGCAGCACGACAAGCGCTACAGCCGCCGCGGTACGGGTCGGCTGTCTGCTGCCGAGGTCGGAGAGACCGTGCCGGGCGCGGCCTCGTTCAACGGGAACGGCGAGCTGGTCCCCGATGAGACGTCGGCGGGCGGTGTGCCCACCACCAAGATCGGTTCGCTCGAGGTACAGGGCGAAGGGCCGCTGGTGATGCGCGAGAAGACGCACGTCGCGGCACCGATGGCGCTCGACCAGGCGCTCTACGAGATGGAGCTGGTCGGGCACGACTTCTACTTGTTCGTCGACTCCGAGAGCAAGGAACCCAGTGTCGTCTACCGGCGGCATGCCTACGACTACGGTGTGATCCGCCTGGTGACGGACCCGCTCGCCGCTGATGAAGCAGGCGGCGCGGGCGGTGCGCTCGGCGGCTGACGCCGCACCTTCGTGGTGCCCCTGGAGCGTCTGTGCGCCCCCAGGGGCACCCGCGTGCGACAACTGGATCACCGCTCCGGCGTCCAGGCATGAAAGCATGGCGTCCCAGGCCAATCGGGGCTCCATGAGCTGCCGTTGGCGGACAGCTTGTGGACTACAGGTTGTGGCCTTCAGGGGGAGGAACGATGGCGAACACCTTCGGGCCCGTGCGCGATGCGAATGACGCCGACGATGCCGCCGGTTCGGATGCCGGCGCGGACGCGGATACCGATGGCTCACGCAAGGAGCCCATCCGGGTTCTCGTGGTCGATGACCACGCGCTCTTCCGCAGAGGTCTGGAGATCGTCCTCGCGCAGGAGGAGGACATCCAGGTCGTCGGCGAGGCCGGCGACGGGGCGGAGGCCGTGGACAAGGCGGCCGACCTGCTGCCCGACATCGTGCTGATGGATGTCCGGATGCCCAAGCGCGGCGGCATCGAGGCCTGTACCTCCATCAAGGAGGTGGCCCCCAGCGCGAAGATCATCATGTTGACGATCAGTGATGAGGAGGCCGACCTCTACGACGCGATCAAGGCGGGGGCCACCGGATATCTCCTGAAGGAGATCTCCACCGACGAGGTGGCCACGGCGATTCGCGCGGTCGCCGACGGGCAGTCCCAGATCAGCCCGTCGATGGCGTCCAAACTGCTGACCGAGTTCAAGTCGATGATCCAGCGCACCGATGAGCGTCGGCTCGTCCCCGCGCCGCGGCTCACCGAACGCGAGCTCGAGGTCCTCAAACTCGTTGCTACGGGCATGAACAATCGCGATATCGCGAAGGAGCTGTTCATTTCCGAGAACACCGTGAAGAACCACGTCCGCAACATTCTGGAGAAGCTGCAGTTGCACTCCCGGATGGAAGCCGTGGTCTATGCCATGCGGGAGAAGATCCTCGAGATCAGGTAATGCCCTTTACGTGAGCGCCCGGGCGATTTCCGCCATGAGCGGCTCGCGCAGTTCCGGGGCGTCCACCCGGTCCAGCCGGACGTTCGTGCAGCCGACCCAGGATGCCGCTTCCACCAGGGCCTCGGCCATCGGTTTCACGGCCCTTCGGCCAAGGACGGACACCTGCCGGGCGACCAGCGTGGTGCCTTCGCGGGAGGGGTCGACCCGGCCCTGAAGCCTGCCTCCGGCCAGCAGCGGCATCGCGAAGTACCCATGGATCCGCTTGGGCTTGGGGACGTACGCCTCCAGGCGGTGGGTGAAGCCGAAGATCCGCTCCGTGCGCGCGCGCTCCCAGATCAGCGAGTCGAAGGGCGAAAGCAGCGTCGTGCGGTGCCGTCCGCGCGGCTCCGATGCCAGCGCCTCCGGGTCCGCCCAGGCCGGCTTGGCCCAGCCCTCCACCGACACCGGCACCAGACCCGAGTCCGCCACCACGGCGTCGAACTGCTCGCCCTTGAGGCGGTGGTAGTCCGCGATGTCGGCCCGGGTGCCGACCCCCAGCGACCGGCCCGCCAGGGCGACCAGCCTGCGGTGGCACTCCGCGTCGTCGAGGTCGTCGTGGAGGATCTCGTCCGGAATGGCGCGCTCGGCGAGGTCGTAGACCCGCTTCCAGCCGCGCCGCTCCGTGCAGACCACCTCGCCGTACATCAGTGCCCGTTCGACGGCGACCTTCGAGGCCGACCAGTCCCACCACTCGCCGCCGTTCTTCGCGCCGCCGAGTTCCGTTGCGGTCAGCGGGCCCTCGGTGCGCAGCTGTTTGATCACCGTCTCGTACGTCCCGTCGGGCAGGTCGTGGTGCCAGTGCGGACGGGAGCGGTAGGCGCGGCGGCGGAACGCGAAATGCGGCCATTCCTCGACCGGCAGGATGCAGGCCGCATGCGACCAGTACTCGAACGAGCGCCCTCCCGACCAGTACGCCTCCTCGACCGTGCGGCGGTCGACGGCGCCGAGACGTGCGTACGGAACGAGCTCGTGCGATCTGGCCAGGACCGAGATGGTGTCCAGCTGTACGGCTCCGAGGTGGCGGAGGACGCCCGGCACTCCGGCCCGGCGGTCCGGGGCCCCCAGGAAGCCCTGTGCGCGCAGGGCGATCCGGCGGGCCTGGTCGGCGGAGAGTTCTACGGCGGGAAGCGGCACGGGCGTCATGCACCGAACCCTAGAGCGGGGCA
Source organism: Streptomyces sp. NPDC055749 (assembly GCF_053617235.1). Lineage (NCBI taxonomy): Bacteria > Bacillati > Actinomycetota > Actinomycetes > Kitasatosporales > Streptomycetaceae > Streptomyces > Streptomyces sp. NPDC055749. Next base: position 15,422 of record NZ_JBSHFH010000024.1, read on the forward strand.
CTGACACTCGGGCACGAGTGCGGGAACAAGGGCCGCACCGGCAGCTCGCACCGCGGTGGTCAGCGGCTCGTGGGTACGTACGGATGGCTGCCCGGCAGCCCCAGGTCGGACGGGAGCAGCGCGCCGGTCCAGACGTCACGGCGCACTCCCTTGTTGAGCAGCGCCGAGCGCTGTTCGCCCTCCATGCGGAAGCCGGCCCGCCGGGCGACCGATCGCGACGGGGTGTTGCCGATCTCGGCCCGCCACTCCAGCCGGTCCGCGCCGAGCGAGGTGAACGACCAGTGGGCGGAGGCGAGCACCGCCTCCGTCATATAGCCGCGGCCCCGGTGCTCCTTGCCGGTCCAGAACCCCACCTCGTACGTCCCGGGCAGTACGCGGTGGTTGATACCGAGAGCGCCGACGAGCTGCCCGCCGTCGCGCAGGAGCACCGCGAAGTTGTACATCGAGTCGTCCTCCCAGCCTCTTGGCGACAGCGTGGCCGTGAAGATCTCCGCGTCGGCTCTGGAGTACGGGGAAGGGACCACCGTCCAGCGCTGGATGTCATGGTCCTGGCAGGCCGCGTACACGCCGTCCGCGTCGTCCCGTGCGAAGGGGCGCAGGATGAGGCGTTCGGTGGTGAGGGTGATCGGCTCCATGGGGAGATTGTGGTGAGGCGAGGCCCGTAGTGCGAGCACTTTTGACGCTTCCCGGCACCTTCGGGCCCTTCCGTCCGTTGTCCTGGAAGGGTGCGGCGAGGTCCACGCGGCAGCAGCCCTCCCGACGCGGTGGGGTCCTCGCTTACGATGGCCGTTGCGGTGGGGCCCACCTGCCGTGCCCGCGCCAGAGTCCATTACACGACCCAGTGCCAGGCCCGACCGGCAAGGAGACCAGCCTCAGTGTCCGTCTTCAACAAGCTCATGCGTGCAGGCGAAGGCAAGATCCTGCGCAAACTGCACCGCATCGCGGACCAGGTCAGCTCCATCGAAGAGGACTTCGTCAACCTCTCCGACGCCGAGCTGCGGGCGCTCACCGACGAGTACAAGGAACGGTACGCGGACGGCGAGAGCCTGGACGACCTGCTTCCCGAAGCGTTCGCGACCGTCCGCGAGGCGGCCAAGCGCGTCCTCGGACAGCGCCACTACGACGTCCAGATGATGGGCGGCGCCGCCCTGCACCTCGGATACGTCGCCGAGATGAAGACCGGTGAGGGCAAGACCCTCGTCGGTACCCTGCCCGCGTATCTCAACGCGATCTCCGGCAAGGGTGTTCATCTGATCACGGTCAATGACTACCTGGCCGAGCGTGACTCCGAGATGATGGGCCGGGTCCACAAGTTCCTGGGCCTGTCCGTCGGCTGCATCGTCGCCAACATGACTCCGGCCCAGCGCCGCGAGCAGTACGGCTGCGACATCACGTACGGCACCAACAACGAGTTCGGTTTCGACTACCTCCGCGACAACATGGCGTGGTCCCAGGACGAGCTCGTCCAGCGCGGCCACAACTTCGCCATCGTCGACGAGGTCGACTCGATCCTCGTCGACGAGGCCCGTACGCCGCTGATCATCTCCGGACCCGCCGACCAGGCCACCAAGTGGTACGGCGACTTCGCCAAGCTGGTGACGCGCCTCACCAAGGGTGAGGCCGGCAACCCGCTGAAGGGCATCGAGGAGACCGGCGACTACGAGGTCGACGAGAAGAAGCGGACCGTGGCCATCCACGAGCCCGGTGTCGCGAAGGTCGAGGACTGGCTCGGTATCGACAACCTCTACGAGTCGGTGAACACGCCGCTCGTCGGGTACCTCAACAACGCGATCAAGGCCAAGGAACTCTTCAAGAAGGACAAGGACTACGTCGTCGTCGACGGCGAAGTCATGATCGTCGACGAGCACACCGGACGTATGCTCGCCGGCCGCCGTTACAACGAGGGCATGCACCAGGCCATCGAGGCGAAGGAAGGGGTGGACATCAAGGACGAGAACCAGACACTCGCCACGATCACCCTCCAGAACTTCTTCCGCCTCTACGGCAAGCTCTCCGGCATGACCGGTACGGCGATGACCGAGGCCGCCGAGTTCCACCAGATCTACAAGCTGGGCGTCGTGCCGATCCCGACGAACCGGCCGATGGTCCGGGCGGACCAGTCGGACCTGATCTACCGCACCGAGGTCGCGAAGTTCGCCGCCGTCGTCGACGACATCGCGGAGAAGCACGAGAAGGGCCAGCCGATCCTGGTCGGCACCACCTCGGTCGAGAAGTCCGAGTACCTCTCGCAGCAGCTCTCCAAGCGCGGAGTCCAGCACGAGGTCCTCAACGCCAAGCAGCACGACCGTGAGGCGACGATCGTCGCCCAGGCCGGCCGCAAGGGCGCGGTCACGGTCGCCACGAACATGGCCGGCCGAGGCACGGACATCAAGCTCGGCGGCAACCCCGACGACCTCGCCGAGGCGGAGCTGCGCCAGCGCGGACTCGACCCGGTCGAGCACGTCGAGGAGTGGGCGGCCGCGCTGCCCGCGGCGCTGGAGAAGGCCGAACTCGCGGTGAAGGCGGAGTTCGAAGAGGTCAAGGAACTCGGCGGGCTGTACGTGCTCGGTACGGAGCGGCACGAGTCGCGTCGTATCGACAACCAGCTGCGCGGTCGTTCCGGCCGTCAGGGCGACCCGGGCGAGTCCCGCTTCTACCTGTCGCTGGGCGATGACCTGATGCGCCTGTTCAAGGCCCAGATGGTCGAGCGCGTGATGTCGATGGCGAACGTGCCGGACGACGTGCCGATCGAGAACAAGATGGTGACGCGCGCGATCGCGTCGGCCCAGTCGCAGGTCGAGCAGCAGAACTTCGAGACGCGTAAGAACGTCCTGAAGTACGACGAGGTGCTCAACCGGCAGCGTGAGGTCATCTACGGCGAGCGCCGCCGTGTCCTGGAGGGCGAGGACCTCCAGGACCAGATCCGTCACTTCACGGACGACACGATCGACGACTACATCCGGCAGGAGACCGCCGAGGGCTTCGCCGAGGAGTGGGACCTGGACCGGCTGTGGGGCGCCTTCAAGCAGCTCTACCCGGTGAAGGTCACGGTCGCGGAGCTGGAGGAGGCCGCCGGGGATCTGGCCGGGGTCACCGCGGAGTTCATCGCCGAGTCGGTCAAGGACGACATCCACGAGCAGTACGAGGAGCGGGAGAAGTCGCTCGGCTCGGACATCATGCGTGAGCTGGAGCGTCGCGTGGTGCTGTCGGTCCTGGACCGCAAGTGGCGTGAGCACCTCTACGAGATGGACTATCTCCAGGAGGGCATCGGCCTGCGGGCCATGGCGCAGAAGGACCCGCTGGTCGAGTACCAGCGCGAGGGCTTCGACATGTTCAACGCCATGATGGAGGGCATCAAGGAGGAGTCCGTCGGCTACCTGTTCAACCTGGAGGTCCAGGTCGAGCAGCAGGTCGAGGAGGTCCCCGTGCGGGACGCGGCCGAGCTGTCGCTCTCCAAGGAAGGCGCGCCCGCGCCGGTGTCCCGTCCGGAGATCCGGGCCAAGGGCCTGGACGCTCCGCAGCGGCCCGACCGGCTGCACTTCTCCGCTCCCACCGTGGACGGGGAGGGCGGGGTCGTCGAGGGTGACTTCGCCAATGGCGACGGTGCCCGCTCGGAGTCGGACGGCATGACGCGCGCCGAGCGTCGCAAGGCGCAGAAGGGCGGCAGCACCGGTGGTGGTGGCGGCCGTCGTCGCAAGAAGTAGCGCGTGGCGTTGAGGGCGGTGCGGTACTGAGACACCGCACGCGTCCGCAGGACGGCCGGGGCCGGGCACCTTCGAGGTGTCCGGCCCCGGCCGTTCCCGCGTCGTGGGGTACGCGCTCACCGGCTTCCGGCTCCGCCTCAGCCGCCGCTGGGGCCGGTCCGCGCGCCGGGGACGCGTTCACCGCCCAGTTCCACCGCCGCGCAGCGCCAGCGGAGGTCGGTGCCCCGTTCCAGGCGGAAGGCCATGGCGCTGACCCGGTCGCCCGCGGCGATGCTCGCGAACGCCTCGACGACGCCGGTGGCCGGCTGGGCGCCGTGGCAGTGGCGGAGGACCGGCCGGACGCCCTCCGCGCCGAACGGGCTGCTGGGCGCGAGTTCGGCGAGCTGGTCGTACGCCTCGCCGATGGTGTGCCCCAGCATCCAGTGCACCGGGCGCCGGCCGCTGAGCACCGCGAGCAGGCGTTCGGCGAACCACTGGTGCGGGCGGGGATGGCGCGCGGTCCGTTGCCGGATCTGTTGCGGGGGTACGGTTCCGGGCCTCCGCTGGTCGCGTCGTGCGGCGGGCCTGGTCTTGTCCATGCTCATGCTCATCGCCCCCGTGCTGCTCCGAGCCCGGTGAACTACCGGGCAGTAACTTCTGTTGCGGATCTTCTACGGGGCAGGCGGGCGGCGCCGCAAGCCGGGAAAAGGGCCCGGAGCGGGCCCACGGAGATCACCTATCCGGGTAGCGGCGCCTGTGCCACAAGGGCGCGGCGGGGGTGAGGGGCTGCCGCGGGGTGGACGAACGGGGGCCGCTCAAGGACCCCAACGAGGGACCTCCCACGTATCCTGAGGACGTTTCCGACTACGAAAGCGGCCAGCCATGCGCGTGTACGTCCCCCTGACCCTCTCCGGTCTCGCAGCGGCGCACGGGGCGGGCGAAGTCGGTCCCAGGCCGCTGACGGCCTATGCGGTGACCCCGGCGCTGCGCGAGTGGTACGTCTCCGACGACATCGAGGAACTGGAGTACGCGGCGCTCAACCGGGCCGCCTCCGCCTCGCTGCGGATGATCGCCGGGAACCCCGACGAGCCCCGGCGCAGGGTCGTCGTCGCCGTCGACGTACCGGACGGGGCCGCCGTCGCCGATCCCCATCACAGCCTGGACGGGGCGGCGCTCGGCGAGGTGCGGATCGAGGCCGCAGTGGCGCTGTCGAAGGCCGCCGCCGTGCATGTGGACGCCGACGACGCCGAGAAGGACGTGGCCGCTGCGGCCGCGGTGCTGGGAGCCGCCGACCTCGGTGACGACGACGCGCAGTTCACGGTGGACGGCGCCGAGGACCATGAGCTGCTGTGGTTCGGCATCCAGGAGATCCCGAACCTGATCGGCTGAGCGATCGGCCGAGCGATCTGCCGACCGACCGGCCGACTGTCCGACCCGGCGGGTAGCGTTCTTCGCATGGGGACGTCAGGGAATCACCACGCACATCTGGTCTGGGACTGGAACGGCACGCTGCTCGACGACAACGTGGCCGTCATCGGCGCGACGAACGCCGCGTTCGCCGAGATCGACCTCGCGCCGATCACGCTGGAGCAGTACCGCGAGATGTACTGCGTCCCGATTCCCCGCTTCTACGAGCGGCTGCTCGGACGGCTGCCCACCGAGGCCGAGTGGGAGCGGATGGACGGCATCTTCCATCGCCACTACACCGAGCAGCGCGTCGCCTGCGGGCTCACCGAGGGCGTGGAGGAGCTGCTCTCGCAGTGGCGGCTGGCAGGGCGCAGCCAGTCCATTCTGAGCATGTACGGCCATGAACAGCTGGTACCCGTGGTGCGGGGGTACGGCATCGAGAGCCACTTCCTGCGGGTCGACGGCCGTACGGGGCCTTCCGGGGGCAGCAAGGCGCTGCACATGGAGCGGCACTTCGCGGCGCTGGACGGGATATCCCCGCAGTGGTCGGTGGTCATCGGCGACGCGGTGGACGACGCCGTGGCCGCGGCGCACGTCGGGGCGAAGGCGGTGCTCTACACCGGGGGGTCGCACAGCAGGGCCAGCCTGGAAGCGGCCGGGGTGCCGGTGGTCGACACCCTGGCCGAGGCGGTCTTCCTGGCGGAGGGGATAGCGGGGTCGGGCTGAGCGGCGCGCGATCCCTGGGGTGGGTCAGGGCTGGGGCGTCGTGGTGCGGAGCACCTTCAGGAACTCGCGCATCCAGGCCGAGTGGTCCGGCCAGGCGCGGGACGAGACGAGTGTGCCGTCCACGACCGCTTCCACGTCGCTGAACACGGCGCCGGCCGTTCGCATGTCCGGTTCGAGTGCCGGATAGGCCGTGACCCGGCGGCCGGACAGGGCGCCGGTGGCCGCGGTGATCAGCGGGCCGTGGCAGATCTGGGCGACCGGCCTGTCCGAGTCGAAGAACGCCTGGACGATCTTGCGGAGCTCGGCGTTGTTGCGCAGGTACTCAGGGGCCCGGCCGCCCGGGATCACGAGGGCGACGTAGGAACCGGGGTCGACGTCCGCGAAGGCGAGGTCGGCGGGCCAGGTGTAGCCGGGCTTCTCCGTGTACGTGTCGAAGCCGGGCTCGAAATCGTGGACCACGAATCGGAGCGTCTTGCGCTCGGGGGCCGCGATGTCGACCTCGTACCCCTCCTCGCGCAGCCGTTGGTACGGGTAGAGGACTTCGAGGGACTCGGCGGCATCGCCGGTGATGATCAGGATCTTCGCTGCCATGGCAGGGCTCCCCACACGTCGAAGGGTGTCGAGTGCGACCCGGACAGCCTGCCGGTCGCGGCGCGGTTCGCCAAGACGGCGCGGCGCACTGGCCAAAGTGTCAAAGTCTGGACCCATCTTTTGTACACATACAGCTCATGACGGGTACGGGGGCAAGGGAGATAGCCTGGTCCCGTGATCAGCGCGATACGCCTCGGGGGCAGCGAAGCCCCCGTCCTGCGCCCGGAGTGCCACAGCACCCGGGCGATCCGCGCTCTCCGTACCCCGGACCGCCTGCCAGAAATGGCCAATATGGTCTCGGGTATCTCTCATTGCGGCATAGCGTCGACTCAGACCGGATACCCCGTGTCGTGGCGGTACGTCGTCTTTTTCACCTACGTCACGCAACGGCGCGCGACAGGAGCCAGAGGACATGCAGACCAAGCTGGACGAAGCCAAGGCCGAGCAGCTCGCACGGGCCGCCGAGGTAGCTGACAACAGCCCGGGCGGTGGTGTCGGTGGCCCGGGGCATACCCCCCGGGTGCACGTTGCCGGGACGGAAGCCGGGACCGGGCAGGGGGACCGTCCGGGCGAGGGCACCTTGCTCGCTTATCTCCAGCGCTACTACCTGCACACCGCTCCGGAGGACCTCAGCGGCCGGGATCCCGTCGATGTCTTCGGTGCTGCCTCTTCCCACTACCGGCTCGCGGAGAACCGGCCCCAGGGCACGGCGAACGTCCGGGTGCACACCCCGACCGTCGAGGAGAACGGCTGGACGTCCAGCCACTCCGTGGTCGAGGTCGTCACGGACGACATGCCGTTCCTGGTCGACTCCGTCACCAATGAGCTGTCCCGGCAGGGTCGTGGCATCCATGTCGTGATCCACCCGCAGATCATCGTCCGCCGCGATGTCACCGGAAAGCTCATCGAGGTCCTCACCGACAACGGCGCGGGGCCGAGCCCGAAGGGCCGTAAGAACGCCAAGGGTGCCAAGGAGGACAAGGCCGAGCTGCCGCACGACGCGCTCGTCGAGTCCTGGATCCACGTCGAGATCGACCGTGAGACCGACCGTGCCGACCTGAAGCAGATCACCGCCGACCTGCTGCGTGTCCTGTCCGACGTACGGGAGACCGTCGAGGACTGGGACAAGATGCGCGACGCCGCTCTGCGCATCGCCGACGACCTTCCCGGTGAGCCGCTCGACGACCTCGCCGACGAGGAGGTCGACGAGGCCCGCGAGCTGCTGCGCTGGCTCGCCGCCGACCACTTCACCTTCCTCGGGTACCGCGAGTACGAGCTCAAGGACAGCGACGCGCTCACCGCGGTCCCCGGCACCGGCCTCGGCATCCTGCGCTCCGACCCGCAGCACACCGGCGACGAGGCGCACCCCGTCTCCCCGTCCTTCGACCGGCTGCCCGCCGACGCCCGCGCCAAGGCCCGCGAGCACAAGCTGCTCATCCTGACGAAGGCCAACAGCCGGGCGACCGTGCACCGCCCCAGCTACCTCGACTACGTCGGTGTGAAGAAGTTCGACGCCGACGGCAACGTCATCGGTGAGCGCCGCTTCCTCGGCCTGTTCTCCTCCGCCGCCTACACCGAGTCCGTGCGCCGGGTGCCCGTCGTCCGCCGCAAGGTCGCCGAGGTGCTGGAGGGCGCCGGCTTCTCGTACAACAGCCACGACGGCCGCGACCTGCTCCAGATCCTGGAGACGTACCCGCGCGACGAGCTGTTCCAGACGCCGCCCGACCAGCTGCGCTCCATCGTCACCTCCGTGCTCTACCTCCAGGAGCGCCGCCGGCTGCGGCTGTACCTGCGCCAGGACGAGTACGGGCGCTACTACTCCGCGATCGTCTACCTGCCGCGCGACCGGTACACCACCGGTGTGCGCCTGCGGCTCATCGACATCCTCAAGGAGGAGCTCGGCGGCACCAGCGTCGACTTCACCGCCTGGAACACCGAGTCGATCCTCTCCCGGCTGCACTTCGTCATCCGGGTCCCGCCGGGCACGGAGCTCCCGCACCTCACCGACGCCGACACCGACCGCATCGAGGCCCGCCTCGTCGAGGCCGCACGCTCCTGGGCCGACGGCTTCCAGGAGGCGCTGAACGCCGAGTGCGGCGAGGAGCGGGCCGCCGAGCTGCTGCGCCGCTACGGGCACTCCTTCCCCGAGGGCTACAAGGCCGACCACTCGCCGCGCGCCGCCGTCGCCGACCTGGTCCACCTCGAAGCGCTCCAGCGGCGCGAGAAGGACTTCGCGCTCAGCCTGTACGAGCCCGTCGGCGCCGTCGCCCGCGAGCGCCGCTTCAAGATCTACCGGACCGGCGAGCAGGTCTCCCTCTCGGCCGTCCTGCCGGTGCTCCAGCGGCTCGGCGTCGAGGTCGTCGACGAGCGTCCCTACGAGCTGCGCTGCGCGGACCGTACGAGCGCCTGGGTCTACGACTTCGGGCTGCGCATGCCGCAGGCCGACGGCGGTGGCGACTACCTCGCCGACGACGCCCGCAACCGCTTCCAGGAAGCCTTCTCGGCCACCTGGACGGGTGAGGCCGAGAACGACGGCTTCAACTCCCTCGTGCTGCGCGCCGGTCTCAACTGGCGCCAGGCCATGGTGCTGCGCGCCTACGCGAAGTACCTGCGCCAGGCGGGTTCGACCTTCAGCCAGGACTACATGGAGGACACCCTCCGTAACAACGTCCACACCACCCGGCTGCTGGTCTCGCTCTTCGAGGCCCGGATGTCGCCCGACCGGCAGCGGGCCGGCACGGAGCTGACCGACGGGCTCCTGGAGGAGCTCGACGGGGCACTCGACCAGGTCGCCTCGCTCGACGAGGACCGCATCCTGCGGTCCTTCCTCACGGTCATCAAGGCCACGCTGCGCACCAACTTCTTCCAGAAGGCGGAGGACGGCAAGCCGCACAGCTACGTGTCGATGAAGTTCGACCCGCAGGCCATCCCGGACCTCCCTGCGCCCCGCCCGGCCTTCGAGATCTGGGTGTACTCGCCGCGAGTCGAGGGTGTCCACCTGCGCTTCGGCAAGGTCGCCCGCGGTGGCCTGCGCTGGTCGGACCGGCGGGAGGACTTCCGTACGGAGATCCTCGGACTGGTCAAGGCACAGATGGTGAAGAACACCGTCATCGTGCCCGTCGGAGCCAAGGGCGGCTTCGTCGCCAAACAGCTCCCGGACCCGGCCGTCGACCGTGACGCCTGGCTGGCCGAGGGCATCGCCTCGTACAAGACGTTCATCTCCGCGCTGCTCGACATCACCGACAACATGGTGGCCGGCGAGGTCGTGCCGCCCGCGGACGTCGTCCGCCACGACGAGGACGACACCTACCTCGTCGTCGCCGCCGACAAGGGCACCGCGAGCTTCTCCGACATCGCCAACGAGATCGCCGTCGCCTACGGCTTCTGGCTCGGCGACGCCTTCGCGTCCGGCGGCTCCGTCGGTTACGACCACAAGGGCATGGGCATCACCGCACGCGGCGCCTGGGAGTCCGTCAAGCGGCACTTCCGCGAGCTCGGCCACGACACCCAGACCGAGGACTTCACCGTCGTCGGCGTCGGCGACATGTCCGGGGACGTGTTCGGCAACGGCATGCTGCTCTCCGAGCACATCCGGCTGGTCGCGGCCTTCGACCACCGGCACATCTTCATCGACCCGAAGCCGGACGCCGCCACCTCGTACGCCGAGCGGCGCCGTCTCTTCGACCTGCCGCGCAGTTCCTGGGCCGACTACAACAAGGACCTGCTCTCCACGGGCGGTGGCATCCACCCCCGCAGCGCCAAGTCGATCCCGATCAACGCGCACATCCGTGAGGCGCTCGGCATCGAGTCGGGGGTCACCAAGATGACGCCCGCCGACCTGATGCGGAACATCCTCAAGGCCTCCGTCGACCTCGTGTGGAACGGCGGCATCGGTACGTACATCAAGTCGTCCCACGAGTCGAACGCGGACGTCGGCGACAAGGCCAACGACGCGATCCGGGTGAACGGCGAGGACCTGCGGGCCAAGGTCGTCGGTGAGGGCGGCAACCTCGGTGCGACCCAGCTCGGCCGCATCGAGTTCGCCCGCAACGGCGGCCGGATCAACACCGACGCGATCGACAACAGCGCCGGTGTGGACACCTCCGACCACGAGGTGAACATCAAGATCCTGCTCAACGCGCTGGTCCTCGACGGAGACATGACCGTCAAGCAGCGCAACAAGCTGCTCGCCGAGATGACCGACGAGGTCGGCGGTCTTGTGCTGCGCAACAACTACGCGCAGAACACCGCGCTCGCCAACGCCTGCGCGCAGGCGCCGTCCCTGCTCCACGCCCACCAGCGCTTCATGCGCCGGCTGGGCCGCGACGGGGCCCTGGACCGGGCGCTGGAGTTCCTGCCCAACGACCGGCAGATCCGCGAACTGCTGAACTCCGGCAAGGGGCTCAGCCAGCCCGAGCTGGCCGTGCTGCTCGCGTACACCAAGATCACGGCCGCCGACGAGCTGATCTCGACCAGCCTGCCGGACGACCCGCATCTGCAGAAGCTGGTGCACGCGTACTTCCCCCAGCAGCTGCGTGAGCGTTTCCCGGAGGCCGTCGACGGGCACGCGCTGCGCCGCGAGATCATCACGACCGTGCTGGTCAACGACACGGTGAACACCGGTGGTTCGACCTTCCTGCACCGGCTGCGGGAGGAGACCGGGGCATCGATCGAGGAGATCGTGCGCGCGCAGGCCGCGGCCCGCGAGATCTTCGGCCTGGCCCAGGTGTGGGACGCCGTCGAGGCGCTCGACAACCAGGTCGACGCGGATGTCCTCACCCGCATCCGGCTGCACTCGCGCCGCCTCGTCGAGCGCGGCTCGCGCTGGCTGCTCGGGAACCGGCCGCAGCCCGTCCAGATCGCCGAGACGATCGAGTTCTTCCGGGACGGGGTCGAGCAGGTCTGGAGCGAGATGCCCAAGATGCTCATGGGCGCGGACCAGGAGTGGTACCAGTCGATCCTGGAGGAGCTCACCTCGGTGGGCGTCCCGGACGAGCTGGCGGCCCGCGTCGCCGGATTCTCCTCCGCCTTCCCGGCGCTGGACATCGTGGCGATCGCGGAACGCACCGGCAAGGACCCGCTGTCCGTCGCCTCGGTCTACTACGACCTCGCCGACCGGCTGCGGATCACCCAGCTGATGGACCGGATCATCGAGCTGCCGCGGGCGGACCGCTGGCAGTCCATGGCCCGTGCGTCCATCCGCGAGGACCTGTACGCGGCGCATGCCGCGCTCACGGCGGACGTGCTGTCCGTGGGCAACGGGTCGTCGACGCCGGAGGAGCGGTTCAAGGCGTGGGAGGAGAAGAACGCGGCGATCCTGGCGCGGTCCCGCTCCACGCTGGATGAGATCCAGAGCTCGGACGCGTTCGATCTGGCCAACCTGTCGGTGGCCATGCGGACGATGCGGACGCTGCTGCGGACGCACGCGTAGTGCTGGGACAGGGGCGGGGTGCCTGCGGGCGCCCCGCCCCTGTCCTCAAGCGCCGGACGCGCTGGAATCGGTGGTCAGCGCTTCTTCGGGGCCGCCTTGGTGAACTGCTCGTAGGCGGCCACGACCTCCTCGGCCGGGCCGTCCATGCGCAGCGTGCCCGACTCCAGCCAGAGTGCCCGGTCGCAGGTCTCGGTGATCGACTTGTTGCTGTGGCTGACCAGGAAGACCGTGCCCGCCTCCTGGCGCAGCTCCTTGATGCGGTCCTTGCTGCGACGCTGGAACCTCGCGTCCCCGGTGGACAGTGCCTCGTCGATCAGCAGTACGTCGTGGTTCTTCGCCGCGGCGATGGAGAACCGCAGCCGGGCCCCCATGCCGGAGGAGTACGTCCGCATCGGCAGCGTGATGAAGTCGCCCTTCTCGTTGATTCCGGAGAAGTCGACGATGTCCTGGTAGCGCTCGCGGATCTGCCGACGGGTCATGCCCATCGCCAGTCCGCCCAGTACGACATTGCGCTCACCGGTCAGATCGCTCATCAGGGCCGCGTTCACCCCGAGCAGCGAGGGCTGGCCCTGGGTGTGGACCCGGCCCCGCGTCGGCGGCAGCAGGCCCGCGACGGCCTTGAGGAGCGTCGACTTTCCCGAGCCGTTGGAGCCGATCAGGCCGATGGCCTCTCCCTTGTACGCGGCGAAGCTCACGCCCTTCACGGCGTGCACCTCCCGCGCTCCCGGGCTCTTCCCGCGCGACACGAGCCGGCTCAGCGCCGAGGTTGCGCTGCCCCTGCCGGTACGGGCTCCATGCACGGTGTACGTGATGTGGACGTCGTCCACGACGACGGTGGGTACTCGCATATCAGGGGTCTCAGCCACGTCCGTACCGCTCCTCTGCCTTCCAGAAGTACACGAAGCCGCCGATCGCGCAGACGAGTGCCCAGCCCGTCGCGATGGCCCACACATGGTCGGGCAGCTGCTTGCCGGTGAAGCTGTCGATGAGTGCGAACCGCATCAGGTCGATGTAGACGGCGGCGGGATTGCAGTCCAGGGCCACCACGACGGCGTGCGGGATCCGGTCGCTCGACAGGTGGGTGTCCAGGCTCCACATCACGCCCGACGCGTACATCCACGTGCGCAGGACGAACGGCATGAGCTGGGCGATGTCCGGGGTCTGGGCGGCGAGCCGGGCCACGGCCATCGAGACACCCGTGTTGAACAGGGCCTGGAGGGTCAGGGCGGGGATGGCGAGCAGCCAGGACGGCTGGGGGAACTGGCCGAACGCGAGCAGGATGAGGAGCAGGACCACCAGCGAGTACATGAGCTGCTGGAGCTGCTGGAGGGCGAGCGCGATCGGCAGCGAGGCCCTGGGGAAGTGCAGGGCCCGTACGAGCCCGGTGTTGCCGCTGATGGCCCGGGTGCCCGCGGTGATCGTGCTGCTGGTGAAGGTCCAGATGAAGACTCCGGTGACCAGGAACGGCACGTAGTCGGCGACCCCGTTCTTGGTGTTCATCAGGACACCGAAGATGAAGTAGTAGACCGTCGCGTTCAGCAGCGGCGTCATGATCTGCCAGATCTGGCCGAGCTTCGCCTGGCTGTACTGGGCGCTCAGCTTGGCGCCGGCGAACGCGGTGATGAAGTGCCTGCGCCCCCACAGCTGCCCGATGTACGCGCCGAGCGAGGGCCGGGCCCCGCTGACGGTCAGCCCGTGCCTGGCGGCGAGCGCGGCCAGCTCGCCCGGAGCGTGGACCGGGTGGAGAGGAGGAGTGGGGGCGGCGGATTCCACGGGCGCCACAGGCGCTGCTGTCTGGCTCACCACGATCACTTTCGATGGGGGGCTGTGACGGGATGGCGACGGGACGGAACCGTATCGTCGCAACGCTGACAGTAGGACGCTTCCACGTCGCAACGCAACCGTTTCGTCGTTACGCACTATCATTTCGCCCATGGCCACCGACCCAGGAACCCGACGCCGTACCCCGGCGGGCGCAGCCGTGCTGCGCGAGGACGTGACCGATGCGATCCGCGCCGCCGTTTTCGAGGAACTGGCCACGGTGGGATTCGCCCGGATGTCGATCGAGGGCATCGCCCGGCGCGCGGGCGTCGGCAAGACGGCCGTCTACCGCCGCTGGAAGTCCAAGCTCTCGCTCGTCCTCGACCTGGTCTCGGCGGTCGCCTCCCAGGGCATGCCCGCGCCGGCCACCGGCTCGCTGTACGGGGACGTCCGCGCCGTACTCGAACTCGCCGCGTACGCCCTGCGGCACCCGGTCGCCTCGCAGGTCATCCCCGACCTCCTGGTCGAGGCTGCACGCAACCCGGAGATCTCCGACGCGATCAAGGCCGCCCTGCTCGACCAGCAGCAGGGCGTGGCCGCCGTCGTCGTGCGCGAGGCCGTGGCCCGGGGCGAGCTGCCCGCGGGCAGTGATCCGGACCGTGCCCTGGACCTGATCGTCGGCCCGCTGTACTGGCGTCTTGCCGTGGTCAGGGGGAGCCTGCCCAAGGGCTACCTGGACGACCTCGCGGCATCGGCGGTCGCGGCGCTGCGGCAGGGCTGAGAGTGGTGGGGCACGCTACGCCCCGTCCGCCAGCAGCCGGTCCGCGACCCGGCTCGCCGCACCCCCGTCGTCCAGGTCGCAGTAGTCCCTGCGGAAGCTCTCGTACGCGTCCGTGTGCCGCGCCGCCAGCACGTCCGTGGTGCGCAGCGCCTGCGCCACCTCGTCCGTGGTGACGAGCAGCGGGCCCGGCGCCCGGGTCTCGAAGTCCAGGCAGAAGCCGCGCACCGTGTCGCGGTAGTGCTCCAGGTCGTAGGTGTGGAACAGCATCGGGCGGCCGGTGTGCGCGTAGTCGAAGACCAGGCCCGCGTAGTCCGTGACCAGCACATCGGCGATCAGCAGCAGTTCGGACGTGTCCGGGTGCCCGGACACGTCGAGCACGCCCGGCCCGGCCGCCACGCTGCCCGTCACCCGGGGATGCCTGCGCACCAGCACCGTGTGACCGGCGCCGAGCGACCGCGCCAGGGCGGCCGTGTCGAGCGCCGGGTCCCAGCGGTACGGGCCCGGCAGATGGCCGGACGGGCCCGTCCGGTCGTGGGCCAGGTGGTCGCGGTACGTCGGCGCGTAGAGCACGACCCGGTGGCCGTCCGGGATGCCCGTCCGGCGTCTGACCCGCTCGGCCGTCTTCTCCCGGTCGGGCGAGAACAGCAGGTCGGCGGCGGGCGAGCCCGCCTCCAGCACCTCTCCCTTGTACGCCAGCGCACGGCGCAGATGTGGGGTGGCGAAGCGGCTCGGGGAGACCAGTACCGACCACTGGGCCGAGCGGTGCGGCAGGGAGGCGAGTGCGTGGTGGTCGGCGTACAGACTGCCGTCGAGGTCCGTGCCGAAGCGGCCGAGCGGGCTGCCGTGCCACGTCTGCACGACCGTCTGACCGGGGCGGCGCTCGAACCACTCGGGCAACTGGTCGTCGGTCACGATGCGGCGGGCCCGCGCCAGCGCCTCGTACCAGGCGGCGCTGTGCTCGACGACGGGGACCGCCGTGTCCGGGACATGGGCTGCTCGCCCCGCCCGTCCCGCGGTGACCCAGAGGTGCTCGACGTCGGTGCCGCGCCGCACCAGTTCGGCGTGGACGGCGCGCGGGGAGTCGCCGCCCGTGTAGAGGACGGCGTCGCGGAGCGGGAGGCCGCGCTGCTCCGGGTAGTGCGCGGTGCGCAGCCGTCGCCGACGGAACGCGCCCCGCCCGTCGGCCGCGAGTGCCGGGCCCGCGTGCAGGGTCAGCCGGTCGCCGTGACGCCGTTCGAGGGTCAACTCACCTTCATTGCCAGGCCGGTGGAGCGGGAGCCGGGCGGCGAGCGCCGCCGTGGCGCGTACCGGGAATCCGTCCAGGCGCAGGTCCCACTGGCCCTCCTGGAGCGTGGCGGCGACGAGTTCGGGGGGCACGGACGCGGTGAAGCGGCCGTCCTGCCGCGTCACCGTGACGGTCGCCGTCTCGCGCAGGGTCTCGTGGCGCAGGACGAGTTCGGCGCCCGCCCCCGTCCCCTCGACGCACAGCCCGCCGTCGGCCGCCCACCGCGCCCCGTCCACGACCGGCTGTCCGCTCACGTCCACCACCAGCTCGCCCGCCGGGCAGGCGGTGACCGGCGGCGGCAGATCGGGAGCGGCGGCGAGCGGGACCCGGCCGCCGCCGGGGAGCAGCAGCCGGGCCCGCCACCGCGCGCCGCCCTCCGGCTCGACCTCGCGGGGGGCCCGGTGCGGCGCGGGGGGTACGGCCGCGAGCTCCGCGAGGGGAATCCGTACGGCGAAACGCCCGTCGTCCCCGCACTCCACCGGACAGGTCCGGCCCTCCTCGGTGCCGTCGAGGGTGAGCAGCAGCGCCTCGGGCCGGGCATCGCCGTACAGCTGCCCGGTCAGCTCCAGCGTCCCCGTGCCGCCGTCGTGGGCCTGCGCGAGTGCGGGCAGTTGCGACACGGTCAGTTCGAGCCGCCCGTCCCGGTAGCCGAGCACCGCCCTGCGCCCGCCGCCCAGGTCGTGGACGAGCGGCTGGGCGGAGGCCGCGTCCACGGCCCGGACGGCGGCGCGCCGCACCACGCCGTGGCCCGACACGACCACGCCCACTAGCCAGCTGCCGGGCCGCAGCCTGCGCGGGTCAATCACCATCTCGAAGCCCGCGCGGTCATAACTGTGCAGTTCCTGGGAGGAGTTCACAGTCGCCTCGGGCGCTTGGACGGACCGTACGGGAACCGCCCGCACCTGCCTGCCGCGCGCCGACCGCAGCACGCCCCACTTCAGCGCGTGGCGGGCCGTGTCCGCAGGGAGGTTGCGGATGTACGCGTATCCACGCAGCGCGAGCCGCCCGTCCGCGCTCCACGAGGACTCCAGCAGCCGCGCCACCGCCGGAAGATCGGACCGGCCGAGCCGTGAGTCGGCGTGCGAGACGCCCGGGTGGACGGCCCTGCGCCGACCGGGCAGACCCTCGACGGCGAAGGTGCCTGCCCCGTTGGTCCGTTCGAAGGCGAGGACGGCCAGCAGGTCGTCGAGCCTGCGCTCACGCACCAGCCGCCACTTGACGCGCAGCTCCACCGGCAGCCCGTCGAGGGCCGAGCTGCCCGCACGGTCGAGGAAGGCAGCCGCGTCGGCCACGAACGCCGTGCGGTAGGCGGCGCTCCCGAGCGTCATCCCCTCCAGGAAGTACAGGAAGTCGTCGCGCAGGCACGACACGTCGTAGCGCCGCTGCTGCACCGCGTCCCGGCCTGCCAGGAACGCGCTGACCTGCTCACAAGCGGCGATCCTGTCCCGTACGCCCGTCACGTCCGTACGCCGCCGGGTGATCGATCCCTCCCGCACCCGCCAGTGGTAGACGTGCTCGTGCAGTACGTCGACCGAGCCGGCGAGATAGTGCGCCGGGATCATCACCGGGGTGTCCTCGTAGAGCTTCCCCTCGGGGAAGGCGAAGGCGTGGCGGTCCCAGAAGGAGCGCCGGAACACCTTGTTCCAGGCGACCCGGTCGGCGAGCAGACGGGCATCGCGGGTGATGTGGGTACGGGAGCGGCCGGCCGTCAGCCAGCGGTACTGCCACGCCTGCTGCCTTCCCCGCTCGGTCAGCCGCCAGACATTGCCGGTCACCAGATCGGAACCCGTGGACTCCAACGACGCCAGCATCCGTGCGTACGCGTCATGGACGACGACGTCGTCGCTGTCGGCGAACGCCAGGTACGGGACACCGGGAGTGGTGTGGCGCACCCCCGTGTTCCGGGCCGCGCTCAGCCCCGCGTTGGGCTGGTGGACACACCGGAAGCGGTCGTCCCGCGCGGCGAACTCCTCGGCGATCCGGCGGCTGTTGTCCGTGGAGCCGTCGTCGACGAGCACCACCTCGATCGCTTCGAGGGACTGCCCGGCCAGCGACAGCAGGCACTCCGAGAGCCATTCCTCGACGTTGTGGACGGGGACGACGACGCTGAGGAGAGGCTTCATCCCAAACTCCTTGCGTGGATACCCCGTGATTCAGTGCGGGGAGGAATCGCATTCCTGGCCCGGAGCCGCGAAGCGGCGGAGTCTTGGTGTGTCTCCGTTCTGGCCGCTCGGTCTTCACAAGTAGGACTGATAATTTGTGAGTTGTGAGGACCGAGTTGGTGAAGCGGGCGTTCAAGTACCGCTTCCACCCCACGAGCGAGCAGGCGGCGGAGCTGTCGCGGACTTTCGGGTGTGTGCGCAAGGTCTACAACCTGGCGTTGGAAGCCCGAACGGTGGCGTGGTTCCAGCGTCAGGAACGGGTGAACTACATTGCTACGTCGGCAATGCTCACGCAGTGGAAGAAGACCGAGGAGCTGGCCTTTCTCGCTGACGTGTCGTCGGTGCCTTTGCAGCAGACGCTGCGGCATCTGCAAGGGGCGTTCTCGAACTTCTTCGAGGGCCGGGCGAAGTACCCCCGGTTCAAGTCGAAGAAGGCGACCCGCCGCAGTGCGGAGTACACCAAGTCGGCGTTCACGTACAGAGATGGTGCTTTGACGCTCGCGAAGATGAGGAGTCCTCTCGCGATCGTGTGGTCCCGGCCTCTCCCTCAGGGTGCGGAGCCGTCCATGGTGACCGTGTCCCAGGACAGTGCAGGCCGATGGTTCGTGTCCATGCTGTGCGAGGACGCGTCCGTCGGGCCCATGCCGGTTCTGGACACCGCTGTGGGCATTGACGCGGGGATCACCACTCTTGTGACCCTGTCCACCGGCGAGAAGATCACCAATCCCCGGCATGAACGCCGCGACCGCGCGCGCCTGGCCAGAGCCCAGCGTGTCCTGGCCAAGAAGGAGGAGGGCTCCCGCAACAGGGACAAGGCCCGTCTCAAGGTTGCCAAGGTGCACGCGCGGATCGCCGACCGGCGCCGGGACTTCCTGCACCAGCTCACCACTCGGCTCGTTCGTGAGAACCAAACGATCGTGATCGAGGATCTGACCGTGCGCCACATGGTCAAGAACAAGAGTCTGGCCCGCGCCATCTCGGACGCGGCCTGGACCGACATGCGCTCCATGCTGGAGTACAAGTGCACGTGGTACGGGAGGAACCTGGTCGTCATCGACCGCTGGTTTCCCTCCACCAAGCTGTGCTCCACATGTGGCACCGTCCGGGACAAGCTGCCGCTGAACGTCCGCGAGTGGACGTGCGGCTGCGGCGCAACGCACGACCGCGACGTGAACGCGGCACGCAACATTCTGGCCGCCGGACTGGCGGTTACAGCCTGTGGAGCGGGTGTAAGACCTCAACGGGAGTCCTCCCGGACGGGGCAACCTGCTGCGAAGCAGGAAACCCTCACTGCGAAGTGAGGAATCCTCCTCGTTCATGAGGAGGACGATGTCAAGGTCATGCTCAACCGGGGTGGGCGCCCTCGAGTCACCGGCACTGACCCGAATGGGTGAAGGGAAAGGCCGGATCGCGTACCGGCCCGATTACGCTCGGCTGCCATGCTCCTCAGTGTTGTCATGGCCGTCCACCGCGGGCAGGGATATCTGCGCGCTGCCGTGGACTCCGTACTCGACCAGCCGGTAGGGGAGTTGGAGCTGATCCTGTGCGGAGGGTCCTCTGACGCCTTCGCCGCCGTCGCGGCGGAGTATGTGGAGCGCGACGCGCGGGTGAGGGTCCTCGCCGCCGACGGGCACCTCGCGGCGGGCGGAGCGCGGAACGCCGGGGCCGGGGAGGCGCGCGGTGACTACCTCCTCTTCCTCGATGGCGACGACCTGCTGCTTCCCGGCGTGCTGGACGGGGTCGCGGGTGTGCTGTCGGGTGCCCGTCCGGACGTGCTGTGCCTGGGCCACGACCGCGTCGACCGGTGGGGCGACGTCCGGCCGGGCGCCCCCGACGCCGTCCCCGCCGCGCGCAACCAGCTCTTCCGGCGCGATTTCTGGACCACGCACGGGCTCGGCTTCACCGACGGCCCGTACGCGGACGTCGTCCCCGTCCGGCGCGCGCACCTGCTGGCATCCGATGCCGGTTCCCTCGTCACCCTCGACGAACTCTGCGTCCGGCACCGGCTCCTGGGGCGGGAGGGCCGGCAGCGCGGCCATGACCTCCCCGGGCTCCTCGGTGCGTACGAACAGCTCCTCGCCGACACCGGCCGTGATCCGCGGGGCGAGGCCGCACGCAGCGCGCATCTCCGCGCGCTCCTTGAGATGCCCGGCGCCGTCCCCGACCGCGACCGCGCCGCGCTCTTCCGCGCCGCCGGGCTTCCGGGCCCGTACGCCGTCCATCGCGCGCGGGCCGCCGCCCGCACCGCCCGCGTACGCACCCGCGCCACCCTCCTCCGGCGCCGCAAGGCCCTGCGCACCCGCGTCATGCGCGCCGCCTACCGCGCCGACCTGCTGCGGCCACTGGATCCCGGCCTCGCCGTGTACGGGGCCTACTGGAACCGGGGGATCGCCTGCAACCCGGCCGCCATCCACGCCAAGGCCCGCGAACTCGCCCCGCACGTCCGAGGTGTCTGGGTGGTCTCCTCGCGCCATCGCGACCGGGTGCCGCCCGGAGTCCCGTACGTCATCGAGGGCTCCCGCGCCTACTGGCGGACCATGGCCACCGCCACGTACCTCGTCAACAACTCCAGCTTCCCCGGCGGCTTCACCAAGCGTCCCGGGCAGATCTACCTCCAGACCCACCACGGGACCCCGCTGAAGACCATGGGCCTCGACCAACGCGCCTACCCCGCCCTCGCCAACGGGATCAGCTTCGAGAAGATCGTCGCCCACACCGACCAGTGGGACTACAGCCTCTCCGCCAACCCCCACAGCACCGAGATCTGGGACCGCGTCTACCCGTCCTCGTACGAGCATCTGAACCTCGGCTATCCGCGCAACGACGTCTTCTTCACCGCCACCGCCGAGCGGACGGCGGCGATCCGCGCCGGACTCGGCATCGCGCCCGGGCAGAAGGCGCTGCTGTACGCGCCGACCCACCGTGATTACCGCAAGGGCTTCGTTCCCCACCTCGACCCGGAACTGCTGGCCCGCGAACTCGGCCCCGGCCATGTGGTCCTGGTGCGCGCCCACTACTTCTACGGGCGCACGGCGGGCCTCGCCGACGCGGGGCACGGCCGGGTCGTCGATGTCACCGGGCACCCGGCCGTCGAGGAACTCTGCCTGGCGGCGGACGCGTTGATCACGGACTACTCCTCGCTGATGTTCGACTACGCCTGCCTGGACCGCCCGATCATCAGCTACGCCCCCGACTGGGACGCCTACCGGGCCTCGCGCGGCACCTACTTCGACCTGCTCTCCGGCCGCCCGGGCGAGACCCCGGGGGCGGTCGCCACCACCCAGGACGAGTTGCTGGACCTGCTGCGCGGCGGTGCGTGGGACTCCGAGCGGACGACGCTGCTGCGCAAGGCGTTCCGGGACCGGTTCTGTCCGTACGACGACGGGCACGCGGCGGAGCGTGTGGTGCGACGGCTGTTCCTCGACGGCCCCTAGGAGACACCACCCGAATGGCGGACTCTCCCCGCCCGGTGCGACCCCTCCGCATCCCGCCGTCGTTGTGTTCAACAGCTCATGCACACGGCAATGTTGGGAGAACCTCATGCACCAGTCCGCCTATGAGCAGATGGAACTCTGCATCGAGGAGTATCTGCCCAAGAACCGCAGGCACCGTGTCGTCGACCTCGGGTCGCGGATCTCCGGCAAGCAGACACGTACGCACAGGGGCCTGCTGGCGGGCCACGACATCGACTACTTCGGGGTCGACGTGCAGGACGGGCCCAACGTCGACGCCGTGATGAAGCGGCCGTACCGTATCCCCGCCAAGTCCCGCAGCGCCGATGTCGTGCTCTCCGGGCAGGCGTTCGAGCACATTCCGTTCTTCTGGGCTTCGATGCTGGAGATCGCCCGGGTGCTGAAGCCCGGCGGGTACGCCTTCATCACCGCGCCCTCGCGCGGCCACGCACACGACGCCCAGGACTGCTGGCGCTACTACCCGGACGGCTTCCGCGCCCTGGCCGCCCACGCGCGGCTCGAACTCTGCGAGGCGTACACCGACTTCCCGCCCAGGAAGGGCATCTGGCACGACTACCGGGGCATCGAGAAGGGCGCCTACTGGGGCGACTCCGTCGGGGTCTTCCGCAGGCCGCAGCGCTATCCCCGGCTGACGATGTTCGCCGTACGGGAGCTGACCGTGTGGTGGGCCAACCGTGTCGGCGGGGTGGACGCGGTGCCGGTGCCGCGACCGCTGGACGGCCGGGAGCGGTGCGGGCGGCCCGAGGCCCCGGTGGACGTCCCCGCCTCGGCCGGGACGGCAGCTTGATTCCATGGTCCAACAGGGGCAAATCAATGACAGGTTGACGAAAGATGACATGAGCCGCAATGCGCGCGTACTGTCCCGGGGCATGGCTTGGCGCAACGCCGTCAACGGCGTCCTTCAGCAGCTCACCGGATACCAGCTCAGGCGCGTTCCCGTGCCCGCTCCCCGCTCCGGTGCCCCCGTCACCGCGCCTGCGGCGCCCGCACCCGAGCCGAAGCCCAAGCCGAAGGCCAAGGCCGGGCCGCAGTTCCCGGCGGACTACGACGACGAGGCGAAGGACATCATCCGTGCGGTCAAGCCGTACTCGATGACCTCGCCGGAGCGGCTCAACGCCTTCATCCTCGCGACCCGTCACATCGCCCGTCACAACATCCCCGGCGACATCGTCGAGTGCGGTGTGTGGCGCGGCGGTTCCATGCAGGCATGCGCGAAGACGCTGCTCTCGCTCGGCGAGACCGAGCGGGACCTGTACCTCTTCGACACGTACGAGGGCATGACCCCGCCCACCGAGGAGGATCTGCGGCTCGACGGCAGGTCGGCGCAGGAACTGCTCGACGCGCAGGGCAAGGACCGGCCGATCTGGGCGGTCGCATCCCTGGAGGATGTCCAGGCCGGGTTCGGACACGTGCCCTACCCGAAGGAGCGCGTCCACTACGTGCGGGGCAGGGTCGAGGACACCGTCCCGGACCGTGCGCCGGAGCAGATCTCCATCCTCCGCCTGGACACCGACTGGTACGCCTCCACCAAGCACGAGCTGGAGCACCTCTACTCGCGCCTGGTGAGCGGCGGTGTGCTGCTGATCGACGACTACGGCTACTGGCAGGGCTCGCGGCAGGCGGTCGACGAGTTCCTGGAGAAGACCGGCGAGCAGTTGCTGCTGCTGCGCATGGACGAGGGCCGTATCGCAGTCAAGCCCTGAGCTCCGTCAGGACCCCACGAGCCCCGTGCCGCACCGGTACGGGGCTCGGTCTTTTCACCGACGCCCGACCGCCGGCCGTCACTCGAATGGCTGCCATCGGGTGACCGGGGCGGGGCCCGGGTTGTTACCCCCTGGGGCGCGTCCGGCCCTGATCCGCCGGACACCGGCCCCAGACCCCCAGGTTGTCCGTCCGGAAGGATCGTGCACAGCGCATGGCACCCCGTCTCACCGTCGTCGTCCCGCTCTACAACGTCGAGGAGTACCTCGGTGCATGCCTGGACTCGCTCGCCGAACAGACCATGCCCGACCTCGAAGTCGTCATGGTCGACGACGGTTCGACGGACGGAAGCGGGCAGGTCGCCCGGGAGTTCGCCGCGCGGGACCCGCGCTTCCGGCTGATCACCCAGGAGAACGCCGGTCTCGGTGCGGCCCGCAACGCCGGAGTCCTGGAGGCCCACCGGGACGGGGAGTTCCTGACGTTCGTCGACAGTGACGACATCGTGCCGCCGGGCGCGTACGAGCTGATGCTCGCCGAACTCGGCCGCTCGGGCTCCGACTTCGCCACCGGTAATGTGCTCCGGCTGCGCGCCAACGGCGCGCTGGAGCAGTCGCCGATGTTCCGCAAACCGATGGAGAAACGGCGGTCCGCCACCCATGTCACCCGGGACTGGGTGCTCCTCGGCGACCGCATCGCCTGCAACAAGGTCTTCCGCAGGTCCTTCTGGGACCACCACGCCTTCGCGTTCCCGACGGGGGTCCTGTACGAGGACATCGCCGTCGTGCTGCCCGCCCACTTCCTGGCGCGGTCCGTCGACGTCGTCGAGGAGCCCGTGTACCACTGGCGGGACCGCGCCGGCTCGATCACGACGCGGCGTGCGGTGCCCCGGGGCATCCGCGACCGCGTCACCGCCGTCTCCACCGTCAGCGGGTTCCTCGCCGCGCGGGGCATGGCCGAGGCCAAGCGCCGGTACGACGAGCACGCGCTCTCCGGTGACCTCTGGCTGTTCATCGCCGCACTCCCGGAGGGCGACGCCGCGTTCCACGAGGCGTTCCTCGAACACGCCAACACCTTCGCGGCCACCGTCGACCCGGCCGTCGTCGACGCGCTTCCCCTGCATCTGCGGGTCAAGTGGCAGCTCATCAGGGAACGCCGGATGCCGGAACTCCTCGCCCTGCTCGCGTACGAGAAGCCCGACCGCGACACCTTCCACGTGCGCGGCCTGCTCCGGCCCCGCGCGCAGTACCCGGTCGTCGACGGCCCGCTCCCGAGCCGCACCACCGCCCTGAGCGCCGCCGATCTGCCCGTACACGCCCACCTCACACAGGCCGTCTGGCGCGAAGGGCTGCTGCACCTCAAGGGGTACGCCTACGTCCGCAACGCACCGGGACGCCCGGCCGGCACCGGCTGGCTGAGATCCGGGCGCCGCGTCCTGCCGCTACGCGTGCGCACCTTCCGTACGGAAGAGGCCGCCGCCCGCTCCGGCCGCACCCTGCACCGCTACGAGCGGTCCGGCTTCGAGGCAGTCGTCGACCCCCGCAAGCTCGCTGCCAGGGGGGCGGGAACGGGCGGCCGGAGGACCTGGAAGCTGGAATCCGTCGTCCTCGGCGCAGGCAGGCCGCGCCGCGGTCCGATGCGGCTGCTCGGCAACCCGGCGGCCCCCGCCGTCGTGTACACCGACGAGCGCACCCGGATCGTCCCCGCCCTGTCGGGCAACAAGCTGGAGCTGCGCACCGACCGGATCGACGCCGTCCTCGTCTCGCACACCGCCACCGGGGACGGCGTACGGATCGAGGTACGGGTCCTCGACGGAAGCGAGCCGACCGCCCTGCGCGTCCAGGAATGGCGTACCAAGGAGACCCGCGAATTCCCTCTGGGACTCAGCGGCCCGGACGGGGCGGCGGACGGCACGGTCGTCGCCGAGCTGCCGCTGACGGCCTTCCGCGGCTCCGACGGGGTGTGGGGGGTCCAACTGGTCGGCGGGAAGCGCCGGGTGACGGTGGCCGCCCGGCCGGAGACCGCGTCGGCGCGCTACCCGCTCGCGGGTGGCCGCGAACTGTACGCATCCGCCAACCCCTCCGGCGACCTGGTCCTCACCGACCGCGCCGTGCAGCCGGTCGTCGAGCGGCTCTCCTGGACGGAGACCGGGGAACTCGACATCGAAGGCAGCCTGCCCGGGACGTACGACAGAGGCATCGAACTCGTCCTGCGCCACAGCGGGCACCAGGAGGAGAGCGCCTTCGCGGCCGAGACCGTGGCGGGCGTGTTCCGCGCCGGATTCGACCCGGCTGCCGTCGAGGGGCTCGGCGGCACTCTCCCGCTCGCCGAGGGCCGTTGGTACCTCTTCCTGCGCGAACGGGGCGAGACCGACCCGGACGCCTATCTGCCGGTGCGGGCCGGGACGCCGCTCCACGCAGGGCTGCCCCTCCGGCGCGAACCGGCGGGCGGCCGGCTCTTCACCCTGGAGCGGCGCTTCCACGACCGGCTGGCCCTGGAGTCCGGCAGCGCCCTGCCCGTCGCGGACCGGGGAGCGTACGGACAGCGCCGGCTGCGCGAGCGGTACGCCACCCTGCGCGGGGAGGGGGAGCTGCGCAGGGCCGTCCTGTACAGCAGCTTCGACGGACGCCAGTTCTCCGATTCGCCCCGCGCGGTCCACGAGGAGCTGGCCCGCCGCGACACCACGCTCGAACACCTCTGGGTGGTCCGCGACGAGCAGGTCCGCGTACCGGCCGGAGCGCGCGCGGTCGCGCTGCACAGCGCCGAGTGGCACGAGGCGCTGGCCCGCAGCCGCTGGATCGTCTCCAACACGCAGCTGCCCGAGTGGTTCGAGCGGGCGGACGGCCAGTTCGTCGTACAGACCTGGCACGGCACCCCGCTCAAGCGCATCGGCCGCGACCTGGCGGGCACCCCGACGGCGGACGCCGCCTACATGGCGTCGATGCCGCACCGCGCCGCCCAGTGGAGCGTCCTTGTCTCGCCGAACACCTTCTCCACTCCGGTCATGCGGCGCGCCTTCGGGCACACCGGCGCGGTCGTCGAGTGCGGCTACCCGCGCAACGACCTCCTGTACGCCCCCGACCGGGAGAAGGTCGCCGACGCCGTACGGGAACGGCTCGGCATCCCCGACGGCAAGCGCGTGATCCTCTACGCGCCCACCTGGCGCGAGGACCGGCCCAAGAAGGGCGGTCGCTACGGACTCGACCTCCAACTCGACCTGGAACACGCCGAGAAGGAACTCGGCGAGGACAGCGTCCTGCTGGTGCGCCGCCACTACCTGGTGGGCGGGAGCATCCCGCGCGGCGAGTTCGTCCGCGACGTGTCGCGCTACCCGGACGTCGCCGAGCTGATCCTGATCAGTGACGTCCTGGTCACCGACTACTCGTCCCTGATGTTCGACTTCGCCGGGACCGGCCGCCCGATGGTGTTCCACACATACGACCTGGAGCACTACCGCGACACCCTGCGCGGCTTCTGCTTCGACTTCGCCGCTCGGGCACCGGGGCCGCTGATCCCCACATCGGCGGGTGTGGTGGAGGCCCTGCGGGACCTCGCGTCCGTCAGCGAATCCCATCGCGACGCCTACGCCAGGTTCCGTGAGTCTTTCTGCGACCTCGACGACGGCGGCGCTGCGGCGCGGGTCGCCGATCTGATGCTCAAGGGGGAGCAGGTATGAGCGCACCGGACCCGACGGTCGTGAACGCACCGGACTTCAGCTGTGTGGTCACCGGCGGGGGAGGGGCCGCCGCGCTGCGGGCGTCCGTCGACTCCGTGACCGGTCAGAGCCTGCGGGCCACCGAGGCCCTCGTCGTCCTCGCCGCCGGCTGCGACGCGGACACCCGGGCGGCGGCCGACGCACTCGCCGCGGCGAGCCCCGGCCGGGTCCGCCTCCTCGTCGCGGAAGGGGACGCGAGCACCACGGCGGCCATGCGGAACATGGGACTTGATGCCGCCGGGGGTCGTCATGTCCTCGTGCTCGGCGAGGGCGAACGGCTCCACCTCCACGCCTGCCGCAACCTCTTGGAGGCCGCCGAACGCACCGGAGCCGACCTCGTCGCCGGCCGCTGGAGCCGGCTCACCGGGGACGGCGTGAAGGAGCAGGAGCCTCCCTGGCAGCACCAGCTGTTCGCCCGCTCCCGGACGCTCGCCCGCTTCACCGACGCACCCGAACTGACCGTCAGGGACGCCCTGGTGACCGGATTTTGTGTGCGCCGCGAGGCCCTGGAGCGGCACGGCCTGCGGTACGAGGACGACCTCACCCGCAGCGAGATCCTGTTCGGGCCCCTGGCCGCCGCCGCGGTCGGCCGCATCGCCCTCGTACGCAGACTGATCGTGACCGGGCGGGCGGCGGACGGGCCGGACGTCGCCGGATCGTTCCGGGCCCACCGCGGCGTATGCAACACGCTGGTCGCACAGGGTCTGCACGAACTGCGCGAGCAGCGGGAACGCGCCTTCGCCGTCGACCGGCTGGTGCCCCTCGCCCGGAGTTTCCCCCGGCTGCCCGCCGCCGAACGCGACCGGATCGCCGCGGCCACCGCCCTCGGCCTGGCCGGCAGCGTCCCGGGCCCGGTCCGGGAGACGCTGCCGCCCCTCGAACGCGTCGCCGTCCACCTGCTCGCCCAGGGCGACGCGGACGGCGTACTCGCGGCGGCGTACGCCCTGAGCCGCCCCGGGACGGTGGCCGCCCCCCTCACCACCGGCGACGACGGACGCGTCCACTGGCCCGCCGGGGACAGCGGTCAGGCGGCGCCCGTCGGCCTCGACGTCACCGAACTCGGCCATCAGTACCGCACGTTCGGTGAGCTGCGGCTGATGAACAGGCTCACCCGGTGCACCACCGACAACGGACAGCTGCTCCTGGAAGGGCACCTGGTCCTGCCCTCCCACGCCGGACCCGACCCCGAACTTCCGCTCACCGCACAGCTGGAGTTCCGGGTGCGGGACGGCTCGCGCGCCTTCCGCTTCCCGGTCGGTGAACTGCGCCGCGAGGCCACCGGCATCCGCTGGCGGGCCCACGCCGACCTCACCCGCGTCCTGCGCCCGCTCGGCGCACGGGACACCCTGTGGGACGCCCGCCTGTTCGTCGAGTCCGGTGACGCCCGCAACGTCAGCGACCTGTTCGCCGCCCACGACCTGCTCGGCCGGGCGGACCGCTTCACCGCCAGGCCACGCCTCGGACGGCTCGCCGGAGACACCTGGGAGCCCTACGTCACGCTCAAGGACCACCTGGCCCTGCGCCTCGTGGCCCGCAGCCGCCCCGCCCGCGTCCTGCGCCGCCTGGTCCACTACGCCACCCACTTCCGCCCCGCACGCAAGGCCCAGCTCCTGCTGCGGGCCCTGCGCAAGCGGCGCGACCGGTTGCACTCGCGCGCCTTCAAGGCCCCCGTCTACAACACCTGGCTCTGCCGGCTGCCCGTACGCAAGGGCTCCGTCGTCTTCGAGAGCCACATGGGCAAGTGCTACGGCGACAGCCCCCGCGCCATCCACGAAGAGGTCCGCCGACAGGGCCTCGCGCTGCGCTGCGTCTGGTCGTACGAGAGCTCCCCCAAGGGCTTCCCGGCCGACGCCCGGCTCGTACGGCGCTGGTCGTGGCGGTATCTGTGGGCGCTGGCCAGGGCCGAGTACTGGGTCGACAACCAGGGCTTCCCGCAGAACCTGCGCAAGCGCCCCGGCACCACCTATCTCCAGACCTGGCACGGCTCGGCGTACAAGCGGATGGGCTTCGACGAGACGCGCGTCCGGATGCAGAACGCCCCGCAGCGCCAACGCCTCCAGGAGGCCGTGCACCGCTTCGACCACTTCCTCGTCCGCTCCGGGCACGACGTGAACACCCTCGCCCGCGCCTACCGGCTCCCCGCCGAGCGGCTGCTGGCGACCGGCTACCCCCGCAACGACGCCCTGGCCGCCGCGCGCGCCAGGGACGAGGCCGAAGGGCGGCTGCCGCGCCCGGCGCTCGCCGAGGAGCTCGGCATCCCCGACCACAAGAAGGTCGTGCTGTACGCGCCGACGTTCCGCGGCGGCACCGGGAAGCGCAAGCGCCGCCGCCTCCTGCTGGACGTGGCGCGCTTCGCGCAGCGCTTCGGCGACGAGTACACCCTGCTCGTGCGGGCCCACTACCTGGAGGCCGCGAGGCTGCCCGTGTGCCCGCCCGGGACGGTGCTGGACGTCTCCTCGCACCACGACGTCACCGAACTCCTCACGCTCGCCGATGTGCTGATCACCGACTACTCGTCGATCATGTTCGACTACGCACTCCTCGACCGCCCCGTCGTCCTGTTCGCGCCCGACCTCGACGCCTATGCCGAGGCCCGCGGCAGCTACTTCGACCTGCGGGAGAAGGCACCGGGTCCGGTGGCGGAGACGGAGGACGAACTGTTCGCCGTGATGGGCAGGCTCAAGGCCACCGACGTCGAGTTCCAGGAGGCGCGCGCCGCGTTCGCCGAGGAGTTCGGCGGCTACGACAAGGGCGACGCGGCCCGTACCGTCGTCCGGACCCTCTTCGCCCGCCATCTGTCCCGCAACACCGAGGAGGCAGGCCGATGAGCCGCAGCCGTGACGTGTTCCTCGTCTCCAACAGCACGGACGAACTCGGCGGAGTCACCGGCTGGACGCACCGGACCGCCCGGCTCTTCCAGCAGCGCGGACACCGGGTGCAGGTGATCGGCATCCACGCGTCGGAGCTGAAGATGGCGCTGCCCGAAGCCCCCGGCATCCCCGTCACCGCCCTCTACCCGGCCCACCCGCCGACCCCTTGGGCGCCCAGGAGTCTGCGGGACCGCTTCCGGCTCCCGGCACGCCGCAGGGAGGCGGCCAGAGCCGAGGAGAAGCGGCACGCGGTCCGGCGGCTCTCGGAGATCTTCCGCTCGGCGCCGCCCGGGGCCGTCGTCGTCGTCACCCAGGTGTGGGCCATGGAATGGGTCGGCGAGGCCGACACCTCCGGCCACCGGGTCATCGGGATGAGCCACGAGTCGTACGACTACTCCCGCGCGAGCCACCGCTACCGCTGGATCAAGAACCACTACAGCGCCCTGGACCACTGGCTCGTCCTCACCGCGGAGGACGCCGACATCTGGGCGGGCGACGGCATGAACAACGTCGGATTCATGCCGAACGCCCTGGCCGGGCTGCCCGAAGTGCCCTCCCCGCGCACCGCGACGAGCGTGGCGAGCATCGGCAGGCTCAGCGACCAGAAGGGCATCGACATGCTCCTGGACACCTGGGCACTGGTGGCCCCGCAGCGCCCTGAATGGCGGCTCGCGGTGTACGGGGCGGGCGAGGACGAAGCGGAACTGAGGGCCCGGTGCAGCGAACTGGGCCTGGACGGTTCGGTCGAGTGGAAGGGCCGCACGGACGACGTGCCGGGGGCCCTCGCCGACGCCTCGGTCTTCGTGCAGTCCTCACGCGGCGAAGGCTTCCCGCTGGCGCTCATGGAGGCGATGGCGAGCGGTGTGCCGTGCGCCGCCTTCGACTGCGCGCCCGGCGTACGGGAGATCGTGCGCGACGGCGAGGACGGCCTCCTCGCGGCGCCCGGGGACATCGGCGCCCTCGCCGACCGGCTGCTGCGGCTGACCGGCAACCCGCGGATGCGGGACGCGATGGGGGAGCGGGCACGGGCCAATGTGCAGCGGTTCTCCGAGGCGGAGACCGTACGGCGCTGGGAGGAGCTCTTCGACTTCCTGGAGCGGTGAGCTCCTCCCGGCGCGCGGACGGGCTTGATCTCACCCGCCCATGGACTCCCGCACGGCGGTCTGCCGGGGCAGCGCCCCGATGGGCCGGCGTTCCTTGAGCGGTACGGGCGCGGGCAGCCCGGCCGTCTCGCCCAGGAAGACCCGGCGCACCACCCGCTCGGCGGCGTACCCGTCGTCGTACGGACAGAACCGGCTCCGGAACGCCGCCCGCAGCTGTGCGGAGCGGGAGCCGCGCCAGTGGTCCGTGGTGAAGATGTCGAGCAGTTCGTCCTGGCTGCGCGCGACGACTCCGGGCGGGAACGCCTGGAGGTCGAAGTACGTCCCCCGGGCCGCCTCGTACGCCTGGCTGTCGTCCAGGTGGATGACGAGCGGGCGGTCCAGGTTGGCGTAGTCGAACATCAGTGACGAGTAGTCCGTGATCAGCGCGTCCGATGCGAGACACAGTGTCTCCAGCGACGGATGGTCGCTGACGTCGATGATCCGGGGGTGCGGGGTCCGGCGGGCCGGGGCCTTCGGGGCGCTGTGCAGGTAGTGGGAGCGGGCCAGGACCACATAACGCGGTCCGAGCACCTGGAGGAGTTGTTCCAGGTCCAGGGAGTGCCGCTGGGAGCGCCGGTAGTCGCGGTGCGTCGGCGCGTACAGGATCGCGGTGCAGTCCTCGGGGATGGAGAGCGTCTCGCGCAGTCTGGCCACCTCCTGCGCGTTCGTGCGCTGGAAGACGTCGTTGCGCGGATAGCCGTACTCCAGCGTCGTGTAGCCGGAGGGGTAGGTCCGCTCCCACACGAGCGTGGAGTGCGGATTGGCGGAGAGGGAGTAGTCCCACTTGTCGATGTTGCGCAGCAGCTGATCGAAGTCCGTGGTCCCGGCAGCGGCCGGACGGTCCCGCAGGTCCGTCCCCATCGTCTTCAGCGGCGTCCCGTGGTGGGTCTGCAACAGCACCTGACTACGCCTCTTCACCAGCCGCCGGTCGAAGTTGACGTTGTTCACGAGGTACTTGGAGCGGGCCAGTGCGGTCCAGTAGCGGTACGTCCCCGGGTGCAGCGTGCGGGTGCTCGTGGGCACGGTGTGCGCGTCTTCGGGACGGCAGATCCACGAGGTCCGCAGTCCGGGCACCAGCTCGCGGGCCTTCGCCTCGATCGCCGCCGGGTTGCAGGCGTAGCCCCGGTTCCAGTAGGCGGCGAACACGGCCTCGCGGGAACGGACAGGCAGCCGCAGCTGGACGCGGTAGTGCAGCTGGAGGAGGGTCCCGCGCACCACGTGGCGCAGCGAGGCCGCGCGCAGCCCCAGGGCGCCGCGCAGCCGCTGCGCGGCCCACAGCAGACGGTACGTGCGGTGGGCGCCCAGCCGGAACAGACCGTGGCGCATGCGCGCGCGGCGCGGGACGCGGGCGCCCGGTGTGCGGTAGCGGGCGCAGTGGGCGCGGGCGCGGCGGAAGAACTCGGCGCGCGTGCCCTGCGGCAGCCGTCCGTGCGAGGTGAACAGGGTCGAGAAGTGGTCGAGCATCCGCCGGAACATCACCGGCCGCCACACGGCGAGTTCGGGGCGTGCGTCGATGAACGCGAAGACCCGGTCGTACTGGTCGAAGACGTCGAAGTGCCGGCGGCTGGTGGTGGAGAGGATGTTGCCCCGGCGCCGCTGGCGGTAGCCGACGCACACGGCGTCGAGGACCGCGACCGATCCGGCGGCCATCAGCACCGGATAGGTCCAGGGTGTGTCCTCGTAGTAGCCGGGCGGGAAGGTGAAGCCCTCGGCCTCCACGAACTCGCGGCGGTACGCCTTGTTCCAGACGACCATCAGGACCTTGAGGAGTTCGGGGCGGTCGGCGAGCCGGAAGGAGCCCGGCCCGGTCTCGGCGAGGTGTATGGCGAGCTGGTTGCGGACGGTGTCGCCGTTCCAGTACACGCGGGTGTAGTCGTAGACGAGGACGTCGGGACCACCGGTCTCCGCGATCCGGTCGGCGATGGTCCGGAGCGCGTCCGGCAGGAGCGTGTCGTCCCCGTCCAGGAAGATCAGGTAGTCCCCGGTCGCCCTGGCGATACCGGCGTTGCGCGCCGGGCCGAGACCGGTGTTCTGCGGCAGATGGACGACATCGACCCGGTGGTCGCGGCCGGCGTACTCGTCGGCGATGGCGCCGCAGGCGTCCGGTGAGCCGTCGTCGACCACGATGATTTCGAAGTCCTTGAAGGACTGGCCCGACACCGAGTCCAGGCACTCGTGCAGATACGCCTGGACCCGGTACGCGGGCACGATGACACTGAACCGGGGCACAACACATCCATGGGTCGGTCGCGGGCGGCAGGTGGCCCGCAAACGGCCGATGGAGTGACATGGTTACGCCAGACGTGGCATTCGGGGGACGTACGCGGTGGAGCGGCCCGGTTATGGGTAACAGGGCCGCTCCGGGTTGACGTGTCGGGCAGGATGGCTACTTCACTGCGCCCGCCATCACACCGGACACGAACTGCCGCTGGAACGCGAAGAAGACGGCCAGCGGAATCACCATCGAGACGAAGGCGCCGGGCGCCAGCACGTCGATGTTGTTGCCGAACTGGCGCACCTGCTGCTGGAGCGCCACGGTGATCGGCGGGGACTCGGAGTCGGCGAAGATCAGCGCCACGAGCATGTCGTTCCACACCCAGAGGAACTGGAAGATCCCGAGCGAGGCGATCGCCGGTCCGCCCAGCGGCATCACCACACGGGTGAAGAGCCTGATCTCGCCCGCCCCGTCGAGCCGTGCGGCTTCCAGCAGTTCGCGCGGGATCTCCGCGAAGAAGTTCCGCAGCAGGAAGATCGCGAACGGCAGCCCGAAGGCCGTGTGGAACATGATCACGCCGAAGGTCGTCTCGAAGATCCCGATGACGCCGAAGAGTTCGGACACCGGGATCAGGGCGACCTGTACGGGCACGACCAGCAGCCCGACGACGATCAGGAACCACCAGTCGCGGCCGGGGAACTCCATCCAGGCGAAGGCGTATCCGGCGAGCGAACCGATCACCACGACCAGGAACGTGGTCGGGACGGTGATCATCACCGTACTGAGCAGGGAATCGGTGATGACCGAATTGTCCAGCAGGCGCTGGTAGTTGTCGAAGGTGAGCTCGGAGGGGGCGGTGAGGACCTTCCACCAGCCGGTCGCCGCGATGTCGTCGGCGCCCCGCAGCGAGGAGAGGAGCAGTCCGATCGTCGGCATCAGCCAGAACAGGCCGACCAGGATCAGGAAGACCCGCATCACCCCGCCGCCGGCCCGGGCGGCGATCCGCGCGCCGAGTGACTGCTTGGCCTTCACCGTTGGCGCTGTGGTCACCGGCGCCCCTCCTTCCGTATCCGGCGGATGTTGAACAGCATCACCGGGATCACCAGCAGCAGCAGGAGTACGGCGATGGCGCTGCCGATCCCCAGGTCGGCGTCCGTGCCGAACGAGGACCGGTACAGCTGGAGCGCCAGCACGTTCGCGTCGTCCTGCGAGGACCCCGGCGCGATGATGAACACCAGGTCGAAGATCTTCAGGACGTTGATCATCAGGGTGACCAGCACCACCGCGAGGACCGGTGCGAGCAGCGGGACCGTGATCCGGCGGAACACCTGCCATTCACTGGCGCCGTCCACCCGGGCCGCTTCCAGGAGTTCACGCGGCAGACCGGCCAGGCCCGCCGCGATCAGTACCATCGCGAAGCCCGCCCACATCCACACGTAACTGCCGATGATCCCGGGCGTCACCAGGGACGGTCCGAGCCAGTCGACGCCGTTGTACGGCTCCGCGAAGTTGGCTGCGGGCAGCCGGACCTGGGCGCCGTCGGCAGAGGCGGGCAGCGTGAACGTACCGTCCGCGCCCGCCGTCGCCGACGCGATCACCTTGCCGTCCTTGACCGCCTCGACCTTGATGCCCTTGAGGCCGAGCTCCTTGGGGTCGACGACATTGGGTTTGCCGCCGCCGCCCTTGGTGAAGTCGAGCCAGGCGGTGCCGGTGATCTTCCCGTCCCCGGCGGTGGCCGCCTTCGCCGGAGCGGCGTCGCCCGGCATCTTGGCCGGTGCCACGCCGACGAGCGGAATCAGGACCGGCTCACCGGCCTTCACCGGCTGCTTAGTGACGAACGAACCGCCGCCGCCCGCCTTCAGCGGATGCACGGGCAGCGGATGCGCCTTGGGGAAGCCCGCCGACTCGGCGAACGTGTCGTGCACACCCACCCATACGGCGTTGGCGACACCGCGCTCCGGTGCCTGGTCGTACACCAGCCGGAAGATGATGCCGGCGGCGAGCATCGAGATCGCCATCGGCATGAAGACGATCAGTTTGAACGCCGTACCCCAGCGGATGCGTTCGGTGAGCACCGCGAAGATCAGCCCGAGGGCGGTGGAAATGGTCGGTGCGAACACCACCCAGACCGCGTTGTTCTTGACCGCCGTACGGATGGTGGTGTCGGAGAACAGGGCCTTGTAGTTGTCGATCCCGGCGAAGCCCGTACCCGCCTGGTCGAAGAAGGACCGGTAGACGGAGTAGACGATGGGATAGACCACGAGCGCGCCGAGGAGCACCAGTGCGGGCAGCAGGAACACCGCCGCGATGATCTTCCGGGTACCGGTCACGCTCCTGCGCGGGCGCTGATGTGGACGCTGGTCTGCGGGGGACACCGAGGCGGTGTCCCCCTTGGCCGCTTCGCTCATCCCGTCAGCTCTTGAACGCCTTGGCCGCGTCGGACTCCAGCTTGGCTTGAGTCCCCGCGATGTCCTTCGGGTTCTTCAGGAAGTCCTGGAGAATCTTCCACTCGCCCTTCCCGGGGGTACCGCCGAAGGACTGCGGTGCCTGGTCGGACATGTCGAACCTGACGTCGTCACCGGCCGCGATCAGTGCCTCGGCCATCGTGCGCTGCACCTCGTTCGGATACGCGGCGGCGTCCAGGCCCTTGTTCGGCGAGATGAACCCGCCCGCCTCTGCCCAGATCTTCGCCGCGTCGGTGGAGGCCAGCCAGGTCAGCAGCGCCTGCGCGCCCTTGCTGTCCTTCAGGGCCACCGCCGCGTCGCCGCCCGTCACCACGGGGGATTCGGCGCCGACCGCCGGGAACGGGAACACCTTGGCGTCCGTCCCGATCTTGGCCTCGGTCTGGGCGATGTTGATGGAGACGAAGTCGCCCTCGAAGACCATGGCGCCCTTGGGCTGGTCGCCGCCGGTGAACGTCTGGGTGACGGACGCCGGGAACTCCGTCTGGAGCGCGCCGTCGGCGCCCCCCGCGATCAGGCTGGGCTTGCCGAAGAGCTGGGCGAGCGTGGTGAGCGCGTCCTTCACGGACGGGTCCGTCCACTTGATCTCGTGCTGCGCCAGCTGGTCGTACTTCTCCGGGCCCGCCTGGGAGAGGTACACGTTCTCGAACCAGTCGGTGAGGGTCCAGCCGTCCGCGCCGCCGACCGAGACCGGGGTGACACCGGAGGCGGAGACCGTCTCGGCGGTGGCCAGGAAGTCCTTCCAGGTCTTCGGCTCGCTCGCGCCCGCGTTCTCGAACGCCTTCGCGTTGTACCAGATCAGGGACTTGTTCGCGGCCTTGAAGTACACCCCGTACTGGGTGCCGTCGACCGCTCCGAGGTCCTGCCAGACCTGTGCGTAGTTCTGGCCCAGCTGGGCCCTCGCCTCGGGCCCCACCGGCTTGGCCCACTTCTTCGCCACGGCCTGCTGGATCGCGCCGACCTGCGGGATCATCGCGACGTCCGGCGGCTGGCCTCCCGCCACCTTCGTACCGAGGAAGTTGACGATCGGGTCCTGCGCCGGGACGAAGGTGACCGTCGAACCCGTGCGCTTCTCGAACTCGTCCAGAACCTTGGTGAAGTTGGCCTGCTCGGGCCCGGTCCACACGGCTGCGACCGAGATCTTCTCGCCGTCCAGTTTCGGTAATACGACGCTCGACGGGCTGGTGGTGTCCTTGGCGGAACCCTTGCCCGGCTTGTCCTTGCCGTCGCTGTCCCCACCGCAGCCGGTGAGGGCCAGTGCCCCGACGGCGGTGCATACCAGTGCGGCCCTACGCATTCGAAGGGTTGTGCGCATCCCTGCCCCGTCTCTCCTGCGCGCATGTGCGCGGAGCGATGGCGCCGCCGATGGGCCTGCGTGCGCTGCCACTCCGTACACATGTCGTGCGTTCAGTGCGTTCACGTCGTCCGTGCGCACAGTCCTACGCCCGGGGCACGGGCGCCGCAATACCGCGATCAGCCCCAACCAGCCGATCGTGATGGCCTCGTGACGTCAGGAAGGGAAGGGGAGGAGCGGGGGCAGTCGCTCCGCGTTCACCGAACGGGCCGCGCGCTCCAGGGCGCTGGCCAGCAGCGCCAGGTCCGTCGGTCCGTTGCCCAGCTCGCGGACGGGGCGCCGGGTGGGCGGATCGCCCATCCGCTCCCACTCCAGCGGGACGACGGTGGGGCGCAGGGTCGCCGTACGGGGGATACGGCCGGTGACCCGGCCGCCCTGGAACGGGGTGACCCGGCCGTCGGGATGCCCCAACCGCCCGCGACCCGGGGCGGGTTCGTCCGGGGACGGTGGTACGGCCGGTGCGTCGAGGATGATCCGCAACCGGGCCCCGCGTGCCAGTTCGGTGTCCTCGGTGCGGTCCGGGCGCGCGGAGGTCGCGACCAGGTGGACGCCGAGCCGGCCGCCGTCCCTGGCCACGGCCTCCAGGGCCCGGACGACGGACCCGGCGGCCGGGCGGCCGGGGCTGCCGAGGGCTGGGGCGACCAGGGCGTCGAAGTCGTCCGCCAGGACGACGAGCCGGGGCAGCGGCGAAGGGCCCGGGTCCGCGGTCCGCGAGGCGGGTCTCAGCCGCAGGGTGCCGGTGGCCGGAGAGTCGATGTCGCCGCGCTGCTCGGCCGCGCTCGGCGGACGCTGGCCCACCATCCGCTGCGACACCTCGTGCCGCGCGTGCCACTCGGCGAAGTCCAGCGGGCCGAGCAGCTCGGCCCGGCGCTTCAGCTCACCGCCGAGTGCCTGGGCGAACTCCCGCATCCTCACGGGATCGGATGCCACCAAGTGCGTGAAGACGTGCGGGAGTTCGGTGCAGGGACGAAGTCCCTCGCCGCGCTCGTTGCCCGCGCCGTCGATGAGCAGGATGCCGAGCCGGTCGGGCCGGGCCGCGGCGGACAGCGAGGCGGCGACGGCACGCAGCAACTCGGTACGCCCGCTGCCCGCGGGGCCCTCGACGAGCAGGTGCGGCCCTTCGTCGGCCAGATCGATACTGAGGGCCCCCCGGGGCCCGGCCCCGAGCACGATCACGGGCCGCCCGGCATACCCCGCCGAAGCGCCGCCGGGGGTGCGGCCGGAGCCGGATGACTCGGCGCCGGGGTACGGGGTTGGTCCCGAGCCCCAGGCGTCCGTTCCGGGGTACGGGGTCCGGCCGGAGTCACGGGTGTCGGGGTACGTGGTCCGGCCGGAGTCACGGGTGTCGGTGCGGGGGTATGGGGTACGGCCGGAGTCGCGGGTGTCGGCGCCGGGGTACGGAGTGCGGCCAGAGCCTGTGTTGTCGGTGCGGGGGTACGGGGTGCGGCCCGAGCCGTGCGTGTCCGTGCCCGGGTACGGCGTGCGGCCCGAGCCGTGGGTCGTGGTTCCCGGGTACGGCGTGCGGCCCGAGTCGCGGGTGCCCCCCTCCGGGGGTGTGCGCTGAGGGCCCACGCGGGCGGCTGTGCTGACCGTCCGCCCCGAGCCCGGGGTGTCCAGGTCCGCGGCCGACGGGCCGGGCGCGGCGGCGGGGCGGGGTGTCGCACCCGGCTGTTCCTCCGCCGTGGAGGCCCAGCGCGCCATCAGCGACGCAGGGGTGGCCCTCGCCAGCCCCAGCTCGTCCAGCAAGCGTGCCGACGGCGGCAGAGCCGCGGCGATCGGGCGGCCCGGCAGGGCCACCGAGCCCTCCTCGCGCAGCGGGGCGAGCGCCCGCCCGAACCGCTCGGCCCAGGCCTGCGACACCGCGTCCACGGCCGCCACGGTGCCGTGGCCCGCGGTCTGTCCGCCCGCCGTACGCAGCAGGCGCAGCGCGGTCGCCACGTCGCCGCTCAGCATGGCGACGGCCCCGCACTCCCGGAACGCGATCGAGGCCCGGCAGGCCGCGTCGTACGTCGCGGCGACCGGAGACGTGGGCGACGAGGCCGGTGTCTCGGCCAGGCAGATCACATGGATACCGGCAGCCGCCCCCGCACCGGCCAGCCTGGCCGTGGTCTCGCGCAGCGCCGCGGAACCGGGGTCGCCGTCGACGATCACCACGGTGTACGGACCTGTGTGCCGCCGGGCGGCCTCGGCGACCGTGGACCGGTCGACGCTCGCCCAGCCCGCTCCGAGCGGCCCCTCGTCCAGCCGGCGCACCAGCTCCGCCGTACGCGCCGTGGCCTGCTCCCGGTCGTACGCCAGGAGCAGCCTGCAGTCCTGCCCGTGCATCGGCCGCAGGTGCGGCAGCCACCCGAGCCACGCCCACTCGCGGCGGCGCTCGTCCGCGCTGCGTGCGCGGTCCGTGCTGATCAGCACGATCTCCAGATCGAAAGGGGAGTGCAGCGCGGCGAGCTGCGCGACCGTCGACCGGGCCAGTCCGGCCAGCCGGGCCCTGGGCCCCGCGAGACCGAGCGAACCGGCCTCCCGCAGGCCCACGGTCACCGGAACGGCAGGCAGGTCGGCGCGGTCGGTCGTCCCCAGCCGTACGACCAGGGCCTCGGGGTGCGCGGTGTCGCGCTCCCACAGGCGCGGGCCGGGTCCGAGAGCCGTCAGGAGCACCGCCGCCGGGTCGGGCCACGTCCCCTCCGGGGCGGCGGAACGCGCGGGCGGCGAGGAGAAGGGAGAGGGCGACGGGGCGGGGGCGAAGGAATCGTCCGCCTGCCCTGCTGTGTCGTGCGCCCCGTCGCCCCTGCCGCCGGCGAGCCGTCGCGCCCAGGCGCCTATGCCGCCGCGCCGGGGAGCCTCCTCCGCCGTGACACGGGTGCCGTGCCCATGGGTGGCGGGGGAGTGCGCCCCGGCCTGCCCGTACCGGTGGTCGTCGTGTGCGGCCGGCCCCTGGCCGCCCCGCGAAGGGGCCTCGCCGTACGCGTGCGC
Organism: Streptomyces sp. NPDC055749; assembly: GCF_053617235.1. Classification (NCBI taxonomy): domain Bacteria; kingdom Bacillati; phylum Actinomycetota; class Actinomycetes; order Kitasatosporales; family Streptomycetaceae; genus Streptomyces; species Streptomyces sp. NPDC055749. Next base: position 55,148 of record NZ_JBSHFH010000024.1, read on the forward strand.
CGAGCCGTCCCCGTAACTCTCCCCGTACTCCGCCTCACGCTGCGAAGGCTCCGGGGTGTGGGCGACGGACGCCCGGTTCACCCGCAGGTGGCCCTCGCCGTCCGGGGCCGTCGGCAGCACGGGGGCACGGGTGCCCGAAGTGAGCCGGAGCGTCGATTCGCCGAGGCGCAGCAGCGCGCCCGGGTTCAGCCGGACCGGCCGGTCGTGGACCTCCGTACCGTCCAGCGATGTGCCGTTCGTCGAGCCCAGGTCCGTCACCGAGACCCGGCCGTCCTCGGAGACCGTCACCGCGCAGTGCAGCCGGGACACGTCCGGGTCGTCGAGGGGGACGTCCGCGTCGGCGGAGCGGCCGATCCTGATCTGCCCGCCGTGCAGCAGATGCACCCCGCCCGCGTCGGGTCCGGCGATCACGTGCAGGTGCGCGGGGACGGCGTCGTCCGCCGCCTCGTCCTCACCGGGCACCTGGAGCGAGAGCACCGCGCCGTCCACCAGCGGTGGCTCACCCAGGGCGATGCGCTGCGCGTCGAGCCGCTCGCGTCCGGCGAACAGCACCACCGCACCGCCGCCCATGGAGCTGTCGGGTCCGGACACGGCCGATGCCAGGCCGGAGGCGACGGCGGCGAGTGCGGTGCCCGCGGGGGCGGTGACGAGCACATCGCAGGCGCGCGCCGGGGTCGGGGTCTGGCCGCTGCGCGGCGCGAGGACGGTCAGCCGGATCTGCATCGCCGTCAGCGGTCCCTTCTGCGCGGGGCGCCCGGCAGGGGGAGATGACCTGTGATTCCCCCCACCCGGCACGGACGCGTCGTCCGGTACAGGTCGTCACGTACCGCGAGGCTCCCGACCCCACAGTTCCGTGCTGGAGGCATCCTCGCACCTGCCACTGACAACACGCCCGGGGGCCAGCACTAAGTGATCTTGAATGGTCGGCTGTGGGCGTAAAAGTGCCTGCTTGGGTCGGTCCCGAAGCCTCCCGCGGGATGCCCGCCGCACTCCGTGAAGCCCTTCTGTACGCCCGTTCGGCAACCATCCATGTGTGCGCTGCGTCTTCTCCCCACACACTCCAGGACACACAGGACACAGCGGGAACACGGTGTGAACGCGACCGGCCGGCGGCCCGTACGACGGCATTAGAGTGGGCCGGAACATCCGGGCAGGCCCGGCGGACCGCGAGCACCACGATCAGCAGGGAGCGCATGACGTGCGGCCTGTAGGCAGCAAGTACCTCCTGGAGGAGCCGCTCGGACGCGGCGCCACCGGCACCGTCTGGCGAGCCCGCCAGCGGGAGACCGCGGGCGCCGAGGCGGCCGTCGCGGGCCAGCCCGGCGAGACCGTCGCGATCAAGGTCCTCAAGGAGGAGCTCGCCAACGACGCGGATGTCGTGATGCGGTTCCTGCGCGAGCGTTCCGTGCTTCTGCGGCTCACCCACGAGAACATCGTGCGCACCCGGGACCTGGTCGTCGAGGGAGATCTTCTCGCCCTCGTCATGGACCTGATCGACGGTCCCGACCTGCACCGCTATCTCCGCGAGAACGGCCCGCTCACCCCGGTCGCCGCCTCCCTCCTCACCGCCCAGATCGCGGACGCGCTCGCCGCCAGCCACGCCGACGGCGTCGTCCACCGCGACCTCAAGCCCGCCAACGTGCTGCTCGACGAGCGCAACGGCCAGATGCACCCGATGCTCACCGACTTCGGCATCGCGCGGCTCGCGGACTCCCCGGGCCTGACCCGGACCCACGAGTTCGTCGGCACACCGGCCTATGTGGCACCGGAGTCCGCCGAGGGCCGCCCGCAGACCTCCGCCGTGGACATCTACGGCGCGGGCATCCTGCTGTACGAGCTGGTCACCGGCCGCCCGCCGTTCGCCGGCGGCACCGCACTCGAAGTCCTGCACCGGCACCTCAGCGAGGAACCGCGCCGCCCCACCACGGTGCCCGCACCGCTGTGGACGGTCATAGAGCGCTGCCTGCGCAAGGACCCCGACCAGCGGCCCAGCGCCGAGAACCTGGCCCGTGCGCTGCGTACCGTCGCCGCGGGCATCGGCGTGCACGCCAACTCCGCCCAGATCGCGGCGGCCGAAGGTGTGGGCGCCCTGCTCGCTCCCGACCCGGCACCCGCCGCGGTGCCGGAGACCCCGGGCGCGGCCGACCCCACGCAGGTGCTGCCGAGCAACGCGGGCTCGTACGACCCGAACGCCTACGACCCCTCGGCCGCGACCAGCGTCATGCAGCAGAGCCCCGTACCGCCCCGCGACGGCGCCCAGGAGCCCGACGGCCCGCACCCGTGGCAGTCGCAGCTCCAGGCGGCGCGCGACCGCAACGAACAGACGCAGGTCCAGTACCTCGACCCGAGCCAGGACCCGCTGCGCCGCAGGCCCCAGCGCCAGCAGCAGCCGCCACAGCCGCCTCAGCATCAGCCGCAGCGCCAGCAGCCCCCGCAGCACCAGCAGTACCCGCCGCAGCAGCCCCAGCGCTACCAGCAGCCGCAGCAGCCCCAGCGGCAGCAGCGCCAGCAGTACGCGCCGCCGCAGCAGCCTCCGCCCCAGCCGCCGGCTCCCCGGCAGCCGAGGCAGCGCAGTTCGAATCCGATGCGCATCCCGGGACTCGGCTGCCTGAAGGGCTGCCTGTTCACCGTGGTGCTCCTGATCGTCGCGAGCTGGCTGATCTGGGAACTGACGCCGCTCCAGGACTGGGTGGCCCAGGGCAAGGGCTACTGGGAGGCGATCGGCGACGCCGTCACCACCGTGACGGACTGGGTCTCGGAGCTGGGCAACGCCGCCGACAGCGTCGAGAACGCCGGCAACTGACGCCGGAGACCGGCGATTCTGTAGCTATGTCGACTTCTGCGGGCCAATTTCGCCCGCAGAAGTCGAGGTTGGCGCCATCCAGGGCACGCAACACCCCGAACGCCGCGTAACTTTGTCGACCGGGGGTCCACCGCCAGCCGCTGAGGGAGCAGTCTTGGCACGGAATATCGGCAGCCGGTACACCGCCCACCAGATCCTGGGGCGCGGCAGCGCCGGCACGGTGTGGCTCGGCGAGGGGCCGGAAGGCCCGGTCGCCATCAAGCTGCTGCGCGAGGACCTCGCGTCCGACCAGGAGCTCGTGGGCCGCTTCGTGCAGGAGCGCACCGCCCTGCTCGGGCTCGACCATCCGCACGTCGTCGCCGTCCGCGACCTCGTGGTGGACGGCACCGACCTGGCGCTCGTCATGGATCTCGTACGCGGCACCGACCTGCGCACGCGTCTCGACCGGGAGCGCAGGCTCGCCCCCGAGGCGGCGGTCGCGATCATCGCGGACGTCGCCGACGGCCTGGCCGCCGCGCACGCCGCCGGAGTGGTCCACCGCGACGTCAAGCCGGAGAACATCCTGCTCGACATGGAGGGCCCGCTCGGCCCCGGCGGCTCGCACCCGGCCCTGCTCACCGACTTCGGCGTAGCCAAACTGATCGACACCCCGCGCCGCACCAAGGCCACCAAGATCATCGGTACGCCGGACTATCTGGCCCCCGAGATCGTCGAGGGCCTCCCGCCGCGCGCCGCCGTCGACATATACGCCCTCGCGACGGTGCTGTACGAGCTCCTCGCGGGATTCACGCCCTTCGGCGGCGGCCACCCCGGCGCCGTCCTGCGCCGCCACGTCACGGAGACGGTCGTCCCCCTCCCGGGCATCCCCGAGGAGCTGTGGCAGCTCCTGGTCCAGTGCCTGGCCAAGGCACCGGCCTCCCGGCTGCGCGCCTCCGAGCTCGGAGTCCGGCTGCGCGAGCTGCTCCCGCTCCTGGCCGGCATCCCGCCCCTGGACGTGGACGAGCCGGACACCGAACCCGAGCCGCAGACGTACGACGAGCAGCAGTACACCCCGGCCGCCGAGGAGCCCCGCAGGCGCGGCGCCGTCCCGCTGGTCCCCGGCTCCTCCCCGGACTCCAACCGCGACACCCACACGAGCATGCGCGTCCCGGCCCCCGACGAACTGGCCGGAGGCCCGCTCGGCACCGCGCGCGCCCCCCGCGCCCCCGGCCGCCCCCGCCCCGGCTCAGCCCGCAACAAGTCCGCAGCGGTCCGTAAGCGCCGCCTCACCCTGGGCGCGGCAGCGCTCGTCCTCGCCGCCGCGGTGGGCGTGGGCGGCTGGCTGGCCACCGGCGGCGACGGCGCGGGGGCCACCCCGCAGGACACCAAGAACTCGGCGCCCGCATCGCCCTAGGGTTGCTCCGGCCCTGCCCGGAGCGAGGGCGATCGGAGACCAGGATCCGGGGGAGGGACAGCTTCACTCGTCCAGCCGTTACGCTGGACCCGTGGCAGTCGTCGATATTTCCGAAGAGCTGAAGTCCCTCTCCTCCACCATGGGGTCGATCGAGGCCGTCCTGGACCTGGATGCGTTGAGGGCGGACATCGCCGCGCTCGAGGAGCAGGCTGCGGCGCCGTCCCTCTGGGACGACCCGGAGGCGGCACAGAAGATCACGAGCAAGCTTTCGCACCTCCAGGCCGAGGTCCGCAAGACCGAGGCCCTGCGCGGCCGCATCGACGATCTCGGCATCATGTTCGAGCTCGCCGAGGACGAGGGCGACGCGGACGCACTCGTCGAGGCCGAGACCGAGCTGGAGTCGGTGCGCAAGGCGCTGGACGAGATGGAGGTCCGCACCCTTCTCTCCGGCGAGTACGACTCGCGTGAGGCCCTCGTCACCATCCGTGCCGAGGCGGGCGGCGTCGACGCCGCCGACTTCGCCGAGAAGCTCCAGCGCATGTACATCCGCTGGGCCGAGCGGCACGGCTACAAGACCGAGGTCTACGAGACGGCGTACGCCGAAGAGGCCGGCATCAAGTCGACCACCTTCGCCGTCGAGGTGCCGTACGCCTACGGCACGCTCTCCGTCGAGCAGGGCACCCACCGGCTCGTCCGGATCTCGCCCTTCGACAACCAGGGCCGCCGCCAGACGTCCTTCGCGGGCGTCGAGGTGCTGCCGGTGGTCGAGCAGACCGACCACATCGAGATCGACGAGTCCGAGCTGCGCGTGGACGTCTACCGCTCCTCGGGCCCCGGCGGTCAGGGCGTCAACACCACGGACTCCGCGGTGCGTCTGACCCACCTGGCGACCGGCATCGTGGTCTCCTGCCAGAACGAGCGCTCGCAGATCCAGAACAAGGCGTCCGCGATGAACGTCCTCCAGGCGAAGCTCCTCGAGCGCCGCCGCCAGGAGGAGCAGGCGAAGATGAACGCGCTCAAGGGCGACGGCGGCAACTCCTGGGGCAACCAGATGCGTTCGTACGTCCTGCACCCGTACCAGATGGTCAAGGACCTTCGTACGGAGTTCGAGATGGGCAACCCCGAAGCGGTCTTCAACGGCGAGATCGACGGCTTCATCGAAGCCGGCATCCGCTGGCGCAAGCAGAGCGAGAAGTAGCCCCACGCGCAGAGCAGTTGAGCCCGGGACGGCCATGAGCCGCCCGGGCTCCTCCATGTTCCGGCCCCAGGGGAGTTGAGGGGGTTGCGTGGTGAATGCGTCACAGTCGTGGTTCCGAATGACTGTCAAGAACCCCCATACCGGTGCGCATTACACGAAACGGCCTTGACGTAATCCTTAACTCTGGACAGGGTGCTCAAGCAGCATGCGTATGTCTGGGACAGGTGTGAACGGGGGCGGGCGGGATGACCACGGCACGAAGTGGCCCTGCCGAGAGCGCTGCCCCGCAGGGCCGTGGACCCGCATATGGCTGCTCCATATTCAGAACGGCTACTGGGGGTAGCAGCAGATGACCAAGAAGACGCGAGTCCGCGTAGCGCGGATAGCCGCAGGTGCGGTTATCGCCGCGGGCGCCTCGCTCACCGCTGCCGGTGCGGCACAGGCCGTCGGTATCGGCGTTGATGTCGCCGGTCTCAGCGTGAAGGCCGAGGCCGACGAGAGCGGTGTCGAGCTCGACGCCGGCCTCGGCCTCGACGGCGGCGACGACACGGCTGCGGGCGGCAGTGACGCGGCTGCCGGCGGCGGCGACGCGGCCGGTGGCGCAGACGTGGCAGGCGGCGGTGACGCTGCGGTTGGTGGCGGTGACGCTGCTGTCGGTGGTGGCGACGCGGCCGTTGGCGGTGGCGACGCTGCGGTTGGTGGCGGTGACGCGGCCGTCGGTGGTGGCGACGCTGCTGTCGGTGGTGGCGACGCGGCCGTTGGCGGTGGCGACGCTGCGGTTGGTGGCGGTGACGCGGCCGTCGGTGGTGGCGACGCGGCCGTTGGTGGCGGTGACGCTGCGGTTGGTGGCGGTGACGCGGCCGTTGGCGGTGGCGACGCTGCTGTCGGTGGCGGCGACGCGGCCGTCGGTGGCGGGGACGCTGCTGTCGGTGGCGGCGACCAGGGTGGCACCGACGACGGTGGCTCCGAGAACGGTGGCAACAACGGCAACGGCAACGGCGGCGGCTCCCAGGGCCAGCAGGCCGGCGGCACCGGGACCTCCGGTTCCGGCACCGACGGTGGCGGCGCGGGTACCTGCACCGTCGACCTCGACGGCGCCGAGTGTGTCGACAACACCGACACCGACAGCGTCGGCAACCAGCCGGTCGAGCAGGGCAAGGGCAAGGACGAGCTCGCCGAGACCGGTGCGGCCGAGACCACGTTCCTGCTGGTCGGCGCCGCGACGATGATCGCCGGCGGCATCGGCTTCCGGATCCTTCCGCGCCTGGTGAACGGCCGCACGGTCGCCTAACAGCGATCAGCGGTAAGTCTGTACGTTACGTACAGAGGGACCCGGCCCGCGCAAGCGGACCGGGTCCCTCTGCATGTCACATGGCCCCTGGGGAGGGCGCCGGAGCGGCCTACGCGGCCTGCTGTGCGAGCAGCGCCAGCGCCGCGACCAGCAGCACCATCAGCGCGATCAGCATCGCGGGGTTCAGACCTGCGAACGGGCCCTGCTCCCGCTCCTGCTCCATCTGCTGGCGCACGGCACGGCAGACGCGGCAGCGTCCCTCGTTCACGGGCGCCGCGCAGTTCGCGCACACCAGTCGGTCATAGGTCATGCGCTTTCCTCCTCCCGCGCGGCGGAGCCGCATACACGTTCTCTCCGCACAACGCTCCGGGAAACACGACCGTTCCCCCTACCACTGTGCCAGCTCGCACGGATTTCGGCGCGGCCCACCCGGATACGCCCTGCCGGACCGGTCCCGGGCGGGCTTCCGGGCGCCTGATTTGCCCGTTCCGGGCGTCACAAATCACCCATCTCCGGAGCCCGCCTGCACGCGTAAGCCCGGTTCGCGTATGGTCACGCTCACCTACTCCCGGCCGACCGTGGTGCATCCGTGATCCGATTCGACAACGTCTCCAAGACCTACCCGAAGCAGAGCCGTCCTGCGCTCCGGGATGTGTCACTCGACATCGAGAAGGGCGAGTTCGTCTTCCTGGTGGGCTCCTCAGGCTCCGGCAAGTCCACCTTCATGCGGCTGATCCTGCGTGAAGAGCGCGCGAGCCAGGGCATGGTTCATGTGCTCGGCAAGGACCTCGCGCGGTTGTCCAACTGGAAAGTGCCGCAGATGCGCCGCCAGTTGGGCACGGTGTTCCAGGACTTCCGGCTCCTCCCCAACAAGACCGTCGCCGAGAACGTGGCCTTCGCACAGGAGGTCATCGGCAAGCCGCGCGGAGAGATCCGCAAGGCGGTGCCCCAGGTTCTCGACCTCGTCGGTCTCGGCGGCAAGGAGGACCGGATGCCCGGCGAGCTCTCCGGTGGTGAGCAGCAGCGCGTGGCGATCGCGCGGGCCTTCGTCAACCGTCCCATGCTGCTGATCGCGGACGAGCCGACCGGCAACCTCGACCCGCAGACCTCCGTGGGCATCATGAAGCTGCTGGACCGGATCAACCGGACCGGCACCACCGTGATCATGGCGACCCACGACCAGAACATCGTCGACCAGATGCGCAAACGCGTCATCGAGCTCGAGCAGGGCCGTCTCGTACGTGACCAGGCGCGCGGCGTCTACGGCTACCAGCACTGAGCATCGAGTACTGAAAGGACGCCATGCGCGCCCAGTTCGTCCTGTCGGAGATCGGCGTCGGTCTTCGTCGCAACCTCACGATGACCTTCGCCGTGGTGGTCTCTGTCGCCCTCTCGCTCGCCCTGTTCGGCGGCGCGCTGCTGATTCGCGACCAGGTCAGCTCGATGAAGACCTACTGGTACGACAAGGTCAACGTCTCGATCTTCCTCTGCAACAAGAGTGACGCCAAGGACGTACCCAAGTGCGCCAAGGGTGCGGTCACCAAGGAGCAGAAGGACGAGATCAAGGCCGATCTCGAGAAGATGGAAGCTGTCGAGAAGGTCAGCTTCGAGACGGTCGACCAGGCGTACAAGCACTACCAGGAGCAGTTCGGCGACTCCCCGATGGCCGGCAACATCACGCCGGACCAGATGCAGGAGTCGTTCCGCGTCAAGCTCGACGACCCGCAGAAGTACAAGGTCGTCGCCACGGCCTTCGCGGGCCGTGACGGCGTTCAGTCCGTCCAGGACCAGAGATCCATTCTGGACAACCTCTTCGAGCTGATGAACGGCATGAACACGGTGGCGCTCTTCGTCATGGGGCTGATGCTGATCATCGCGCTGATGCTGATCGTCAATACCGTCCGTGTCTCGGCGTTCAGCCGCAGACGGGAGACGGGCATCATGCGGCTCGTCGGCGCCTCCGGCTTCTACATCCAGATGCCGTTCATCATGGAGGCGGCCTTCGCCGGACTGATCGGTGGCCTGCTCGCCTGCGCCATGCTGATAGGGGGCCGGTACTTCCTGATCGACGGCGGACTCGCCCTCCAGGACAAGCTGAACCTGATCGAGTTCATCGGCTGGGACGCGGTTCTCACCAAGCTGCCGCTGGTTCTCGCGATCGGTCTGCTGATGCCGGCCTTCGCAGCACTCTTCGCGCTCCGCAAGTACCTCAAGGTGTGAGATGCGCCCCGGCGCCGCGCGGCCAACAGGCCGTGTGGCGCCGGGCCGCTCCCCTAGACTCGACGCCATGTCGGGCCCATCGCACCGCTTCGGGCCCCGCGGTCTCTACCGCGGGGCGGCCCTGACATTGATCTTCGGGTGCGTCCTCGCGACCGCCGCGGCCACCGGCTCGCTGCCGCGTGAGACCGACCCTGAGAACTCCGATATACAGACGCGCTCCGTGGCCTCCGCCGTCGACCCCCGGGAGCGCGAGGCGGTCGAGGACGCAGCCGCCGCGGCCGAGGCCGACGGGAAGTCCGTGACGGACGCTGCCCAGGAGGCCGTCAGCCGCAGCGGGGACCGCTGGGGCGCGGTCTACGACGAGCAGGAGTACGAGGACTTCGAGCAGGCCCTCGACGGCTCGTACACCGGTGTCGGCCTCTCCGCACGGCGCTCGGCCGGCGGAAGCGTCACCGTGTCCCGTGTCGAGCCCGGCGGGCCCGCGGACCGGGCGGGCATCCGCAAGGGCGACCAGTTGCGTACGGTCGACGGCCACCGGGTCGACGGGCGTCCCGTAGCCGAGGCCGTCGCCCTGCTGCGCGGGGACCGTACGGACGCCGCGGAGGGCACCGCCGTACTCCTGGGGCTCCGGCGCGGCGGCCACCAGTGGACCGAGACCCTGCGCCGGGCCAGGCTCTCCACCGAGGCCGTCACAGTGCGGCGGCTGGGCAGCGCCCCCTCGTCCGCCGTCCTGATCAAGGTCACCGCCTTCACCAAGGGGACGGGCGCCGAGATCCGGGACGCCGTCCGCGCGTCTCCCGGGGACGCCGGAATCCTCCTGGACCTCCGCGCCAACGCGGGCGGCCTGGTCACCGAGGCCGTGACAGCCGCCTCCGCCTTCCTGGACGGCGGCCTGGTCGCCACCTACGACGTGCACGGCGACCAGCGCGCCCTGAACGCCGAGCCGGGCGGCGACACCGACCGCCCGCTGGTCGTCCTCGTCGACGGCGGCACGATGAGCGCGGCCGAACTGCTGACAGGCGCGCTCCAGGACCGGGGCCGCGCCGTCACCGTGGGCACCCGCACCTTCGGCAAGGGGTCCGTACAGATGCCCAGCAGGCTCGCGGGCGGTTCGGTGGCCGAACTGACCGTCGGGCACTACCGCACACCGACGGGCCGCAGCGTCGACGGACAGGGCATCACGCCCGACCTCGTGGCGGGCGCGGCGGCCCAGCAGCGGGCCGAGACAGTATTGAGTGGCCTCGGGGGTGGGTCGTAGTGCGAAAATGACCGCACTATGGCCAAGGAAAAAGACACAGGGCGCAAGATGATCGCGCAGAACAAGAAGGCGCGGCACGACTACACCATCATCGACACCTACGAGTGCGGCCTCGTGCTGATGGGCACCGAGGTCAAGTCGCTGCGGATGGGCCGGGCCTCGCTGGTCGACGGCTTCATCCAGATCGACGGCAACGAGGCGTGGCTGCACAACATCCACGTCCCGGAGTACGTGCAGGGGACCTGGACCAACCACACGGCCAAGCGCAAGCGCAAGCTGCTGATGCACCGGGCCGAGATCGACAAGCTGGCGTCGAAGTCGCAGGAGTCGGGCCACACCATCGTGCCGCTCGCGCTGTACTTCAAGGACGGCCGCGTCAAGGTCGAGATCGCGCTCGCGAAGGGCAAGAAGGAGTTCGACAAGCGCCAGACACTGCGCGAGAAGCAGGACACGAGGGAGACGAACCGTGCGATCTCGGCGGCCCGCCGACGCCAGCGGAGCGCCTGAGCAGGAATAGGCTGGCACCGTCGTGCGTTGGTCACGTACGATGGGCCGTGCACCTCAGCGAAGGTGCGCGTTTTGAAAAATCAACATGGGGATGATCGGTTTCGACAGCGGATGTCGAAGCAGGGGAAGCGAGTCGAGGAAGCGGCAATGATCTCGTTAACCATATGTCGCAACCAATAATCGCCAATTCCAAGCGCGATTCCCAGTCCTTCGCCCTCGCTGCCTAATAAGCAGTGAGTGAGGGACCCTTAATGGGTGTCAGCCCGGGGGTGTTCCCGACCCGGACCCTGGCATAATCTAGGGGACTAAACCACTGAGCCCGGTCACGGGGTTCGGTGGGAAATCAAACAGTGACTGAGCCCGTCGGAGACTTGTTCGCGAGATCTCCGGGGCTGAGAAAAGCGCAGCGAACTGCACTCGGAGAAGCCCTGGTTCCGCACCGTTGGACGCGGGTTCGATTCCCGCCATCTCCACAATTCCCATGTACACGAGGACCCCGTTGCCACCAGGCAACGGGGTCCTCGTGTTTTCCGTCGGCCCAGGGGTCATGCCCGCCGGATGCCGGCCGCCGCGACGATCAGCGCCAGGCCCGCCGCGCCCATGGGTACCGCATAGCCGGTCACCGTCCCGGCGTGCTCCACCGTCCAGCCGCCCACCGCCGATCCGGCGGCTATGCCACCGAGCAGCGCGGTGACCGCGAGTGTCATGCCCTCGTTCAGCTGTCCCTCGGGGGTGAGGCGCTGCACCAGGGTCATCCCGGTGACCATGGTCGGCGCGGTCGCGGCGCCCGCCACCAGGAGGCAGCCCGCGAGGACGAGCCGCGAGTCGGTCGAGGCGGCGGCGAGCAGGGGCAGGGACATCAGTGCCGTCATCCCCGTCAGGCACAGGAGCAGCCTGCGCCGGACGTCCGCGACGGGCCGCAGTGATCCGTACAGCAGACCCGCGGCACAGGATCCGGCCGCCTGGAGGGCGAGGATCGCGCCTCCGGCATGCGCGATGGACACGACCTCCATCGCGCCGAACACCGCGCCCGTGGCGAGGAAGGCGGCGAGCAGGGCGGGCATCTGGGCGGTACGGAACGGGGAAGCGCGGTGAGTACGGGGCGCCACCGGGGGCTCGGTCGCCTTCTGGGCGGCGAAGATCAGGACGCCGGTCATCATCAGGACCGCGCCGGTGAGCGTGCCGGCCTCGGGGAACAGTGCCCCGCACAGGGTCGCGGCCAGGACCGGGCCGAGCATGAAGCAGAGCTCGTCGGCGGCCTGCTCGAAGCTGTTCGCGGTGTGCAGGGCGGCCGGATCGCCCCGGTGGATGTGCGCCCAGCGGGCGCGGGACATGCCGCCGGTGTTGGGTGTGGTGGCCGTAGCGGCGTAGGCGGCGAAGAGGGTCCAGACCGGGGCGTCGTAACGGACACAGAGCACCATCGCGAGCGAGCCGAGCGTGGCGATCGCGGTGGCTGGTACGGCGACCCTGGCCTGGCCGTACCGGTCGACGAGCCGTGCGGTCCAGGGGGCGACGACGGCCGTCGCGGCGAGGCCGGTCGCGGTGACCGCGCCCGCCAGGGCGTACGAGCCGTGCGCCCCGGCGATCATGATGACCGCGCTGACGCTGAACATTCCCATGGGCAGCCTGGCCAGCAGATTGCCCGCGGTGAACGCGCGCACGCCGGGGGTGGCGAGCAGCAGGCGGTACGGGTTGACGCGGGGCTTCTTGACGCGGGGCTTCGGCGCTGCGGGCGGGGCGGGGCGGGGGCTGGTCGGGGCGCCGGTGGCGGTGTCGTACGGCATGCGCCAAGCGTCGCGGCGCCGGGTCCGCGCGGTCCAACACCTACTCCGTACCGATTAACGCACATGTGTTGTAAATTCTGTGCGTGACAGCCTCCGACATCGATCCCCGGCTCCTGCGTGCCTTCCTCGCGGTGGCCGGCGAACTGCACTTCACCCGCGCAGCCGCCCGGCTCTACATCGCGCAGCAGGCGCTGAGCCGGGACATCCGCCGGCTGGAGCGCGAGCTCGGTGCGGAGCTCTTCGTACGGACCACCCGCCAGGTCTCCCTGACCGCGGACGGCGAGCGGCTCCTCCCGTACGCCCGGCGGGTGCTGGACGCCCACGACTCTCTGGCCGCCGCCTTCGGCGACCCGGCCGCCAGGCCGCTGCTCGTCGACCTCAACACCGACGGTATGACCGCCGCCCGGGTGCTGGCCCGCGCGCGGGAACTCGCCCCGGAGTGCGAGCTGATGGCCCGTTTCGAGAGCGGTCTGACCTGGGCGGCCGGTGAGGTGCTCGCCGGGCGGCTCGACGTCTCCTTCGGGCGGGCCGCCGGGCTCGACCCGGCGGTGCGGGCCCGGCTCTCCGCGCAGCCCGTGCGGTACGAGCCGATGGCCGTCCTGCTGCCCCGTGATCATCCGCTCGCCGGACACGAGGTCGTCGCGCTGGAGGAGCTGGCCGGTGAGACCGTCTACGCGGGCGCGGGCAATGAGCGCACCCAGGAGTGGACGGACCTCGCCCGGCTGCTGTTCGACGAGTGGTCGATCGTGCTCGCTCCGCCCGTCCCGCTCGCCGTCGGAGTGGCCGAATTCCAGCGGGTGATGGCCAAGTCGGGCAACCCTGTGCTCGCCGTCGTTGGCTTTCCGCCGATACCCGGCACCGTGGTCCGGCCGCTGGTCCGCCCCGTACCGCTGTCGCCGCTCGTGATGGTCTGGCGCACGGGTCTGATTCACCCAGGTTTGTCCGCACTTCGTGCGGCGGCTGCCCAACTGGCGGCGGAGGAAGGGTGGATGGTGCGGCCATCTGGATCTTGGCTGCCGGAAATCGACGCGTCACTGATGTGTCACTGTTCCTGAACAACACCCGGGTACCGGAGCCTGACGGTCCGCGTCGTGCGCTACATTCATGGCCCGGGTGCGCTGGGACCGATGCGCGTGGGCAGGGCTGGGGCCCCTTCCAATCACGTGAAACCGGTCATTCCTCTTGCTCCCGGTTCATTGAGTGGGGGATGGGCGTACACCTGTGGAAAATTGGCGTGAAGGTACCCGGACCGGACATACGCATGAGCCGAACGAGGTCACGCTCCAACTCGACGGCATAGGACGGCAGCTCTCCGAACTGGCCATGGAACCGGGCACCCCGGAAGGCTCCGACGGCCCCGTCTTCGTCGACGAGAGCGGTCGCCGCAGCAAGTCGCTCCGACGCGTGGGCTGGGTGCTCGCCGCGATCTGCGCCGGCTACGCGGTGACGCTGGTCGTCGCCGTCCTCGGCGGCAACTCAACCGCGCCCTGGCTGCCCATTTCCGGGCAGCACGAGAAGTCGGCCGAGGTGGAGGTGCAGCCCGCCGCGACCGAACCCACCGGCCAGGAGACGGCCACCGAACCCACCGCTCCGGGCGCCACCCCCTCGGCGGAGCCGGACGCCCCCAGCAGCGCACCGCAGTCGGCCAACGGCTCCGACCCCGTCCCGGCCGGTCCCGGCCCGGCGACCCGGGTGTCGCTGCCCGCCGCGCCGTCCCAGGGCGACGAGCAACCCTCGCGGTCCTCCGGTCCGGATTCCCCGGCCTCCGAATCGCCCGCCCCCAGCTCTTCGTCGCCCGTCGAGCCCTCGGAAAGCCCGGACCCGCCCGTCGAGACGACAGTTCCGCCGGTGGATGAACAAGAAGGCGCTCAGTAGATGACACCCCCCGCCCCGCGGGTCAGGCACCACCGGAAGAAGCGCCCCAAGCGCCGACTCCCCATGCGCTACCTGCTGCCCTCACTCCTTCTTGTCGCTCTGCTGGCCATGCTCATGCTGCGCGGCTACGTACACAGCGAGATCCTCGCGGACCACCGGATCCAGCCCCCGGCGCCCACCACCCAGGTGCCGAAGAACGTTCTGGAGGGCGGTCCGGTCATCGACGCCCGGTCCGCCACCGAGCCCGCCAAGACCCTCCGCATACCCGACCGCAAGATCGTCCTCACCTTCGACGACGGCCCCGACCCGGTCTGGACCCCGCGGGTCCTGGACGCCCTGAAGAAGTACGACGCGCACGGAGTCTTCTTCGTCACCGGCACCATGGCATCGCGCTACCCGGAGCTCGTCCAGCGCATGGTCGACGAGGGCCACGAGATCGGGCTGCACACCTTCAACCACCCCGACCTCTCCTACCAGTCGCCCAAGCGCATCGACTGGGAGCTCTCCCAGAACCAGCTGGCGCTGGCGGGGGCCGCCGGCATCCGTACGTCCCTGTTCCGGCCGCCGTACTCCTCATTCTCCGACGCGATGGACAACAAGTCCTGGCCCGTCACCCAGTACATCGGCAGCCGCGGCTACCTCACCGTCGTGAACAACACCGACAGCGAGGACTGGAAGCGCCCCGGCGTCCGCGCGATCATCGAGCGCGCCACGCCCAGGGGCGGGCAGGGCGCCATCATCCTGATGCACGACTCCGGCGGCGACCGGTCCCAGACCGTGGCCGCCCTCGGCAAGTTCCTGCCGAGGATGGAACAGCGGGGCTACGAGTTCACCAACCTGACCGCGGCACTCGGCGCCCCCAGCGCACACACCCCGGCCACCGGATTCGCGCTGCTCAAGGGCAAGGCGTTCGTCTCCGCCGTCAGCGTCTCGGAGCGGATCACCGATGTGCTCGTGGTCGGACTCGCCGTCATCGGCGGACTGGTGCTCGCCCGCTTCGGCCTGATGCTGCTGCTCTCCTTCCTGCACGCGAGACGGGTGCGCAGAAAGGACTTCAGCTGGGGCCCGCCGCTCGCCCGGCCGGTCTCTGTGCTCGTTCCCGCCTACAACGAACGCGAGTGCATCGCCGCCACCGTGCGTTCCCTGGTGGCCAGTGACTATCCGGTCGAGATCATCGTCATCGACGACGGTTCGACCGACGGGACGGCGGACATCGTCCGGGCGCTGCGCCTGCCGAACGTCCGGGTCGTGCGCCAGCGCAACGCGGGCAAGCCCGCCGCCCTCAACAACGGCATCGCGCACGCCCGTTACGACATCGTCGTGATGATGGACGGCGACACGGTCTTCGAACCCTCCACGGTCCGCGAGCTCGTCCAGCCGTTCGCCGACCCCCGGGTCGGGGCGGTCGCGGGCAACGCCAAGGTCGGCAACCGCGACTCGCTCATCGGCGCCTGGCAGCACATCGAGTACGTGATGGGCTTCAACCTGGACCGCAGGATGTACGACGTGCTGGGCTGCATGCCCACCATCCCCGGGGCGGTCGGAGCCTTCCGCCGCGACGCGCTGGACCGCGTCGGCGGCATGAGCGAGGACACCCTCGCCGAGGACACCGACGTCACCATGGCCCTGCACAGGGACGGCTGGCGCGTCGTGTACGCGGAGAACGCGAGGGCCTGGACCGAGGCACCGGAGTCCGTGCAGCAGCTGTGGTCGCAGCGCTACCGGTGGTCGTACGGCACCATGCAGGCGATCTGGAAGCACCGCAGGGCCGTCATCGAACGGGGACCGTCGGGCCGCTTCGGACGGGTCGGACTGCCGTTCGTCTCGCTCTTCATGGTCGTCGCCCCGCTGCTCGCCCCCCTCATCGATGTCTTCCTGCTGTACGGACTGGTCTTCGGCCCGACGGGGAAGACGGTCGCCGCCTGGTTCGGGGTCCTGGTGGTGCAGGCGGTCTGTGCCGCGTACGCCTTCAGGCTCGACCGGGAGCGCATGGTCCACCTGATCTCCCTGCCGCTCCAGCAGATCCTGTACCGCCAGCTCATGTACGTGGTGCTGCTCCAGTCGTGGATCACCGCGCTCACCGGCGGCCGGCTGCGCTGGCAGAAGCTGCGCCGTACGGGAGTGGTGGGCACGCCCGGCATCCAGCAGAGCGGGCGCACGGTCGACGCCGGACGGGACCGGAGGCCCGTGGCATGACCTACCCGAACCAGCCCCCTTACGCAGGACCGGCCGCCGGCCCGTGGCAGGCCCCGCAGCCCCTGCCGATCCCCTCGGCCCCGCAGCCCCTGCCGTTCCAGCAGGTCCCGCAGCCCCGGCACGACCCCCCGGCCCCCGCGCCGGACAGGGACGAGCCGGCGAAGAAGCCCGGACGCGACCGCTATCTCGACCTGCTGCGCGCCGTCGCCCTCGTCCGGGTCGTCTTCTTCCACCTCTTCGGCTGGGCCTGGCTGACCGTGATCTTCCCGTCCATGGGCGTCATGTTCGCCCTGGCCGGTTCGCTGATGGCGCGCTCGCTGGCCCGGCCCGCGTGGTCCGTCATCCGCGACAGGCTCCGCCGGCTGCTGCCGCCCATGTGGGCGTTCTCGATCGTCGTCCTGCCGATCATGTTCGCGCTCAGCTGGAAGCCCGTACGGGAGGAGGGGCTGTGGTGGTTCGTCCGGCTCGGCTGCTACCTCGTCCCGATCGGCTCCCCGCCGTTCCCCGAGGAGAGCGGATCACCCGGCGGGTTCTTCGAAGTGTCCTGGGCCGACCAGGGCATAGGGCCGCTCTGGTACATCAGGGCCTACCTCTGGTTCGTCATCGCCTCGCCGCTCCTGCTGAAGGCGTTCCGCAAGCTGCCGTGGGCGACGCTCCTCGCCCCGATCGGGCTCACCGCCCTGCTCGGTACGGGTCTGGTGACGATCCCCGGAGCCACGGGCGAGGCGATCCTCGACTTCGCCGTCTTCGGCTCCTGCTGGATTCTCGGATTCGCCCATCACGACGGGCTGCTGAAACAGGTCCCGCGCTATCTCGTGGTGTCATCGGCCGCGATCGTCATGGGCTTCGGCCTGTGGTGGGCATCCGGCCACCTCACGGACGAGGGCTGGAACCTCGACGAGATCCCGCTCGCCCAGTCCACCTGGTCCTTCGGCTTCTGCGTGATCCTCCTCGTGTACGCCCCGTCCTGGAAGCAGCTCCCCGGCAGGCTCGCGGGGTGGGACAGCCTGGTCACCCTGGCCAACAACCGGGCCGTGACGATCTACCTCTGGCACAACCTGCTGCTGATGGCGAGCGCCCAGCTCGTCGACGAGCTGTGGAACGTCCCCTGGGTCGGCGACCACCTCGACTCGTACCTGGAGAGCTCGTACACCGTGCTCACCCTGATCGCGGTCTGGCCCCTCCTGGGGCTCGCGATCATCGCGGTGGGCTGGGTCGAGGACGTGGCGGCCAGGCGCAGGCCGCGCCTGTGGCCCAACGGCGCGGGCAAGGAACCGCAGAAGGAACCGCGGGCCCGCGCACGCGCCCGCTGATCATCCTGTCCCTCACCGGGCCGCGCCCGGCCCGGTGAGAGCAAGGTTGCCTACCGGTCACCTCGCAGCACCACGCCGAAACGCGGGCTCCATACCGTCGGGGCACAAGCACCCGACACCTGTGGAGGCGCGTGATGGCCGGCCGTTGGATCGAACAGTGGGAGCCGGAGGACGAGACCTTCTGGCGCGAGACGGGCGAGCGTGTGGCCCGCCGGAATCTCTGGTTCTCGGTGCTCTCGGAGCACATCGGATTCTCCATCTGGACCCTGTGGTCGGTGATGGTCCTGTTCATGGGGCCGGAGTACGGGGTCGACCCGGCCGGGAAGTTCTTCCTGATCTCCACGGCCACCCTGGTCGGAGCGCTCGTCCGGGTCCCGTACACCTTCGCCGTCGCACGGTTCGGCGGACGCAACTGGACCGTGTTCAGCGCGGTCACGCTGCTCCTGCCGACCGTCGCCGCGTTCCTGGTGATGGAACCCGGGACCTCGTACGGCACGTTCGTGCTCGTCGCCGCGCTCGCCGGGATCGGCGGCGGCAACTTCGCCTCGTCCATGACGAACATCAACGCCTTCTTCCCGCTGCGCAAGAAGGGCTGGGCGCTCGGGCTCAACGCGGGCGGCGGAAACATCGGTGTGCCCGTCGTCCAGCTCGTCGGACTGCTGGTGATCGGTACGGCGGGGGCCGCGTACCCGCGGATCGTGCTCGGGGCGTACATCCCGCTGATCGTCGTCGCCGCGCTCTTCGCCGTGTTCCGCATGGACAACCTGCGGCCCGTGCAGAACGACACCGGGGCCGCGAAGGAAGCGGTGCGCGATCCGCACACCTGGATCATGGCGGTCCTCTACATCGGCACCTTCGGCTCGTTCATCGGTTACAGCTTCGCCTTCGGCCTCGTCCTGCAGACCCAGTTCGGACGGACCCCGCTCCAGGCCGCCTCGCTCACCTTCATCGGGCCCCTGCTCGGCTCCCTGATCCGGCCGGCCGGCGGCTGGCTCGCCGACAAGTACGGCGGCGCCCGCATCACCCTGTGGAACTTCGCGGGGATGGCCGCGGCGACCGGAGTTGTCGTCTACGCCTCCGGGACCGAGTCGCTCCCCGTCTTCCTCATCGGATTCATCGCCCTGTTCGTGCTGACGGGACTCGGCAACGGGTCGACGTTCAAGATGATCCCGGGCATCTTCCACGCCAAGGCGATCAGCAAGGGCCTGCGCGGCGAGGAGGCCGCGGCGTACGGACGAAGGCTGTCCGGTGCGGCCATGGGGCTCATCGGGGCGGTCGGGGCACTCGGCGGCCTTGCGATCAACCTCGCGTTCCGCCAGTCCTTCGCTACCTCGGGCACCGGAACGGCCGCCTTCTGGTCCTTCCTCGCCTTCTACGGGGTGTGTTTCACCGTCACCTGGGCGGTATACCTTCGCCGGACCGCCGCCGTCGCCACGAAGCCGCAGCTCAGCTACGCCGAGGTGTGAGCTGCCCCATGCCGCGCACGCGGGGACGTAACGGGTGTGAAATGTAAGTGAACCGAGGCTGTCACGCAGTATTGGCAGTCTCGGCTCTCCGCACCATCGAGCAGTAGCGGGACACGAGAGCCGGGTATCACGCCATGCACGACGACGCACAGTCAGGGCCCCTCGCGGGCTTCACGGTCGGGGTGACCGCCGCCCGTCGCGCCGAGGAACTCGGCACACTCCTCCAGCGCAGGGGTGCCGTGGTCCTGCACGCGCCCGCCCTGCGCATCGTGCCCCTCGCGGACGACAGCGAACTCCTGGCCGCCACCAAGGAACTCATCGAGGACGCACCCGATGTCGTGATCGCCACCACGGCGATCGGCTTCCGCGGCTGGGTGGAGGCCGCCGAAGGGTGGGGCTTCGGGGACGCGCTCCTGGACCTGCTGCGCGGCGTCGAACTGCTGGCGCGCGGCCCCAAGGTCAAGGGCGCCATCCGGGCCGCCGGGCTCACCGAGGCATGGTCACCCGGCTCCGAGTCGATGGCCGAGGTCCTTGACCGGCTGCTCGGCGAGGGCGTCGAGGGCCGCCGGGTCGCGCTCCAGCTGCACGGCGAACCGCTCCCTGGCTTCGTCGAGTCGCTGCGCGCGGCGGGCGCCGAGGTCGTCGGCGTACCCGTCTACCGGTGGATGCCCCCCGAGGACATCGCCCCGCTCGACCGGATGATCGACGTCACCGTCGCCCGGGGCCTGGACGCCCTCACCTTCACGAGCGCCCCCGCCGCCGCCTCGTACCTGAACCGGGCCGAGGTCCGCGGGCTGCTCCCCGAGGTCCTCTCCGCACTCCGGGACGACGTCATGACGGTCTGCGTCGGCCCGGTGACCGCGCTCCCGCTCCAGGCCATGGGCATCGACACCCTCCAGCCGGAACGCTTCCGGCTCGGCCCCCTCGTCCAGCTGCTCTGCGCCCGGCTCCCCGGCACCGCCCGCCCGCTGCCGGTCGCCGGTCACCGGATCGAGATCCGCGGCCACGCCGTGCTCGTCGACGGCGCCCTGCGCCCGGTGCCGCCCGCGGGCATGGCCCTGCTGAACGCCCTCGCCCGCAGGCCCGGCTGGGTGGTGGCACGGGCCGACCTGCTGCGCGCGCTGCCCGGCAGCGGCAGCGACGAACACGCCGTGGAGACGGCGATGGCCCGGCTGCGCAGCGCGCTCGGCGTACCGCGGCTGATCCAGACCGTCGTCAAACGCGGGTACCGGCTTGCGCTGGATCCGGTGGCGGACACGAAGTACGTGGAGTAGGCGAAGGCTGCGCATCGCGGTGCCCCGGGCCCCGGGATAGCGTGCTCGGATGATCGATGACAGCCACCCCGTCGCCGACGGCTTCACCCTGCGCCCCGTCGCCCTCGGCGACGCCGGTTCCCTCGCCGAGTCACTGACCCGCAGCCGTGCGTACATGCGGCCCTGGGAGCCCGTGCGGCCCGAGGAGTTCTTCACGGAGCGGGGGCAGATACAGCGCCTCACCGGGCTGCTGGCCGACCGGGACGGCGGCCGCGCGATGCCCTGGGTGCTCGCCGACGGGGAGGACCGCGCGGTCGGAACCTTCACGCTCGCCAACATCGTGCGCGGGCCGTTCTGCACTGCCGCGATCGGCTACTGGGTCGACGTCGACCAGGCGGGCCGCGGTCTCGCGACCGCCGCCGTCGACCGGATCTGCGAGCTCGCGCGAGACGGTCTCGGGCTGCACCGGGTCGAGGCGGGCACCCTCGTGAACAACCTCGCCTCGCAGCGGGTCCTCGCCAAGTGCGGCTTCGAGCAGTTCGGGACGGCCCCGCGCTATCTCCACATCAACGGTGAGTGGCGCGACCACCGGCTGTTCCAGCGGATCCTTCACGACGGCCCGCCGGCCTGACGTGGCGGTGGCCGTCCAACGGGTACTGGGGCGGAAACGCCGGAAGGATGCCGTCCGGCGCGAAACCGCACTTCTCCGCGACCCGGCAGGATGCCTCGTTGTCCACCTGGTGCACCAGCTCCAGCCTCGCGAGCCCGTCCAAGGCGGACGCCGCCCAGTCGCAGAGCGCCCTGAGGGCCCCTGAAGCCACCCCGCGCCCGCGCGCCGACGCCGTGGTCCAGTAGCCCACTTCGGCCGTGTCCGACACCGTCCCGGCCCGCTTCAGCACCACGTTGCCGACCAGCGCGCCGCCGCGCTCCGAATCGGTCACCGCGAAACCGAACTGGCTGCCGGCCGCCCAGCCCTCCCGCTGCTCCGCCAGCCACCCGGCCGCCTCTTCGGCGCTCGTCAGCCGCGTCGTCAGCCAGTGCCGCATCGCGGGGTCGGCGTGGGCTTCGAGGAGCGCGGGAGCGTCGTCCGGCCGCCAGGGGCGCAGGAGCAACGAGCCTGCGGCGAGCGTGACTTCGGGGTGGCCTTCGTCCATACGGACACGGTACGCAGCGCCCTCGCGACGCCCGGAAGGCACCCGCCCGGTAGGAGGGGTTCCGGACCGGCCCCGTGACGGGCACTCTGGGAGTGACTCCCCATCGGTGACCCCGAGGCGGTGACAGGCGCATGGCGGCGGGCACGGGCGCGTACGACTGGCGGTTCGGCTCCGGCCGGATCTGCCTCGACCTGGTGGCGACCGGGACCGGGACCTCCGGAGCGTGCGAACAGCTCGCCGGGACCGGACCGCTCGCCGAGTGGCTGGTGGCCGCCGCCCTCGTGCCGTACGGGACCGTGCTCGCCCCGGTCGACGACACCTGGGTGACCCGCTTCCGGGAGCTGCGCGCGGACATCGACCGGCTGCTCGGCGCCGAGCTCGGCGGCGGCCGGGACGACGCCGCCCTGGACCGTGTCAACGCGGTCGCCGCGGGGCCGCCGCCCGGACTGCGCGCGGTCCGCGCCGATGGCGGCACCCTCACCCGGGTCCTGAACGCCCCGCCCGCGTGCGGAGAGCTGCTCGCCGCCGTGGCACGGGACTGCGTGGAACTGCTGACGGATCCGGTCGCCCGGTCCGGTCTGCGCCGCTGCGAGGGCGACACCTGCCGACGCCTCTACCTCGACACCTCACGGGGGCACCGGCGCCGCTGGTGCTCCAGCGAGGTCTGCGGAAACCGTGAACGGGTCGCCAGGCACCGACGCCGAAAAGAATCTTGAGCCGGACTGAATGATCCGGCGCCCGGCTCCGTACCGATGGCTGAAGAGACTCGACAGGGTCTCGACCTGGAGGTTCGGGTGCGCAAGGATGCGGCCGTGGCCGATGACCGTCCGCACAGGGCTCGACATCGCAGTGAACCGCCCCGCCCCGGCTCCGACGTCCCCGACGAGGAGCTGATGCGGGCGCTCTACCGCGAACACGCCGGGCCGCTGCTCGCCTATGTGCTCCGCCTCGTGGCGGGGGACAGGCAGCGCGCCGAGGACGTGGTGCAGGAGACGCTCATCCGTGCCTGGAAGAACGCCGGTCAGCTCAACCGGGCCACCGGTTCCGTACGCCCCTGGCTGGTGACGGTCGCCCGGCGCATCGTCATCGACGCGCACCGCAGCCGGCAGGCCCGGCCGCACGAGGTCGATCCGTCGCCGCTGGAGGTCATTCCCGCGGAGGACGAGATAGACAAGGCGTTGTGGCTGATGACGCTCTCGGACGCGCTGGACGATTTGACCCCGGCGCATCGGGAAGCATTGGTCGAGACCTATTTCAGGGGCCGTACCGTCAATGAGGCCGCCGAAGTGCTCGGCATCCCCAGCGGGACGGTCCGGTCCCGGGTTTTCTACGCACTGCGTTCGATGAAGCTCGTACTCGAAGAGAGGGGGATCACGGCATGAGCGACCACGAGTGGCAGCCATTCGGGCCCCGGCCCACTGGTCCCCGCGGCCCCTCGGGGCCGCCCGCGGGCCCGCCGTCCGGCTCCTTCGGGCACCCGGTCGAGGGACCGGGGCACGACGCCGCCGGCGCCTACGTCCTGGGCATCCTGGACGAGGCGGAGGCGAGCGCCTTCGAGGCGCATCTCGCGCACTGCGCGCTGTGCGCCGCCCATCTCGACGAGTTCGCCGGTCTCGAACCCATGCTCGCGATGCTCGCCGAGACCCCCGCGGCCCACCCGGGCGCCCGCCCCGTCCCGCACGTCCCCGAGCCGCCCGCCCCGGCGATGCTCGGCCGGCTGGTCGACGAGGTCGCGCGGAAGCGGGAACTGCGCCGCCGCCGCGGCAGGTATCTGGTGGCCGCGGCCGCCGTCGTGATCATCGGAGGCCCGGTGATCGCCGTCACCGCCACCGGCGGCGACGACGGCGGGCGGTCGGTGGCGACGGGGGATCCCCATCCCACCAGCCCGGCCGAGGACGCCTTCTTCAACCACATGGAGGAGAAGGTGTCGGCCAGCGATCCCGCCACCGGCGTCGACGCCACCGTCGGCATGGAGGCCAAGGCATGGGGGACCCACACGGTCCTGGAGCTCGAAAATGTCAAGGGCCCCGAGAAATGCAGCCTGATCGCCGTCTCCAAGACCGGTGAGGAGGAGGTCGTCACCTCCTGGTCCGTACCGAAATGGGGGTACGGGATCGAGAACTCCCCGCACAAGTCCGCGAAGGACCCGCTGTACGTGCACGGCGGCGCGGCGATGGACCGCAACGACATCGACCACTTCGAGGTGCGCACCTTCGACGGCGAGCGGCTGGTGGAGATCGGCGCGTGAGCGTGTGAGCGCGAATTCCGACGCGCAATCGCAATGCTGGTGACAGGTGCGGAGCGGGCCCCCCTTCGCGTACGGTTGACGGCTGCTCAATGCACGTCAGAAGGGGGCCTCGGTGGCCGCGCAGGATGCCGCTGTCGATTCGTTGCGGGACCGGGAAATCGGTGTCGAGCAAGAACATCTGGACCGGGTTTACCACCGCCTCGAAGAGAAGATCCACGAGGCGGAATTTCTCATGCACGACGCCAACAAACGGGGCCAGGTCGGTACACCCGGCGCGCTCGCCGAGCGCGACGCCCAGGTCTTCAGGGCCGGGGTGCACCTCAACCGACTGAACAACGAGTTCGAGGACTTCCTCTTCGGGCGGATCGATCTGCTGCTCGGCAAGGACGGTGAGCGCGGCCCGGACGGCGCGTTCACCTCCGTCGAGCCCGCCGACGACGCCGTACGCCCGGACAGCACCGCGGACATCGCGGAGACGCTGCACATCGGCCGTATCGGAGTCCTCGACTCCGACTACGCGCCGCTGGTGATCGACTGGCGGGCACCGGCAGCCGCGCCGTTCTACCGGTCGACGCCGAAGGAACCGGGCCGGGTGGTACGCCGGCGGGTCATCCGCTCCAAGGGCCGCAAGGTCCTCGGGGTCGAGGACGACCTGATGCGCCCGGAACTCACCGCGCACCTGGGCGGCGACACCCTGCCGGTCATCGGCGACGGCGCGCTGATGGCGGCGCTCGGGCAGGCCCGCAGCCACACCATGCGGGACATCGTCTCCTCCATCCAGGCCGAGCAGGACCTGGTGATCCGGGCCCCCGCAGCCTCCGTCACGGAGGTCTCCGGCGGCCCCGGCACCGGCAAGACAGCCGTGGCCCTGCACCGGGCCGCGTATCTGCTCTACCAGGACCGGCGGCGTTACGCGGGCGGCATCCTCGTCGTCTCGCCGACCCCGCTCCTCGTCGCCTACACCGAGGGCGTACTGCCCTCGCTCGGCGAGGAGGGCCAGGTCGCGATCCGCGCGGTCGGCTCGCTGTCCGACGAGGCGGCGGGCGTCCAGGGCGCCACCACGTACGACGAACCGGCCGTCTCCCGCATCAAGGGCTCGTCCCGGATGCTCCATGTGCTCCGCAAGGCGGCACGCGGGGCGCTGGAGCAGCCCAGGGCGCAGGGGGAGCGGTCCCAGGACGGCCAGCTGTCGTTCGGGGACGAGGAGCAGGAGCAGACGCGGCCCGCGGGCACGCCCACCCGGCTCCGGGTGGTCGCCTTCGGCGCCCGCGTCGAGCTGAACGCCGACGAACTCCAGCGCATCCGGAACAACGTGCTCAGCGGCACGGCACCCGTCAACCTGCTGCGCCCGCGCGCCCGGAAGCTGCTGCTGGACGCCCTCTGGAGCAAGTCGTCGGGCCGGGGCCGGTACACGGACCCGGAGCTCGTCGCCGAGCTGCGTTCCTCCTTCGACGAGGACGTCTCCACCGAGACGCCGTTCCTCACCTTCCTGAACGACTGGTGGCCCGAGCTCACCCCCCGCCGGGTGCTCGCATCGATGGCCGACGAGAGGCGGCTCGGCCGGTGGTCGCGGCGCATCCTCAACCAGGGGGAGGTGCGGCGCCTGGCGCGTTCGCTCAAGCGTCTCGACAGCGAGGGCCAGGGCCCGCTGTCCGTCCACGACGTGGCGATCCTGGACGAGCTGCAGACCCTGATCGGCACCCCGCACCGGCCGAAGCGGAAGCGCGAGTTCGACCCGCTGGACCACCTCACCGGTCTCGAGGAGCTGATGCCGCAGCGCGAGGAGACCCAGTGGGAGCGGGCCGAGCGGCTGGCGGCGGAGCGTACCGAGTACGCCCACGTCATCGTCGACGAGGCCCAGGACCTGACGCCCATGCAGTGGCGGATGGTCGGCCGCCGGGGCCGGCACGCAACCTGGACGATCGTCGGCGACCCCGCGCAGTCCTCCTGGTCCGATCCGGACGAGGCGGCGGAGGCCCGGGACGAGGCGCTCGGCAGCCGCCCACGCCGCCGTTTCACCCTCACCGTCAACTACCGCAACCCGGCGGAGATCGCCGAACTCGCGTCGAAGGTGCTGGCGCTCGCGATGCCGGGGATGGAGTCCCCGGCGGCGGTCCGCTCGACCGGGGTGGAGCCGCGCTTCGAGCCGGTACGCGACCGGGATCTGGCGGCCACGGTCCGCGAGGAGGCACGCAGGCTGCTCTCCGAGGTGGACGGCACGGTCGGTGTGGTCGTCGCCATGAACCGCCGGGCCCAGGCACGCGAGTGGCTCGCGGAGCTCGGGGAGCGGGTGGTGGCGCTCGGCAGCCTGGAGGCGAAGGGCCTGGAGTACGACGCCACGGTCGTCGTCTCGCCCGCGGAGATCGCGGACGAGTCACCGGCCGGGCTGCGGGTGCTGTACGTGGCGCTGACCCGGGCCACGCAGCAGCTCACGGTGGTGTCGGGGGAGCGTGACATGCCCGACGAGAACGGCGTCCCGGATCTGCTGAGGGACTGATGTTTCGGCTGAGGGACCCAGTTTCCGGTCAACCCGCCATGCGGGAATCACTTTCCGGGGGTCTTTGTTAGCCTGGTGTTGGCACCGGCTCGATCCAAGCCCCCGGGCCCAACCTTCGTCGCTTCGAGCGACCACTTGCCGCGAGGCGAGCATGGCGGGTCGGTGCCACCTAAGTGAAGAAGACAGGCCCGCGTCACCTGATGGTGGCGTGGGCCTGTTCTCGTTGGAGCAGGGTTCGGGGTCGGGTTGAGGGTTCCGCCGAAGGCCCTACTTCTCGTATGGTGGAAACTACTTTCCGAACTGTGGCAGTCATTACCGGCTACCGGCTGGTAGGTGCGACGATCGGGAAGCGTGCCCGCGGTGAGAGCCCCGGACATGCGGCAATGAAGCTAAGGAAAGCGAAGGACTCGGCCATGGCAACGGCGCCCAGCGTCTCGTACTCGATGACGGTGAGGCTGGAGGTGCCCGCGAGCGGCACAGCGGTCTCCCAGCTCACCACGGCCGTGGAGTCGCACGGCGGTTCGGTCACCGGCCTCGACGTGACCGCTTCCGGCCACGAGAAGCTGCGGATCGACGTCACCATCGCGGCCTCCTCCACCTCGCACGCGGACGAGATCGTCGAAGGTCTGCGCAACATCGTCGGTGTGGTGCTGGGCAAGGTCTCCGACCGTACGTTCCTCATGCACCTCGGTGGCAAGATCGAGATGGCGTCCAAGCACCCCATCCGCAACCGTGACGACCTCTCGATGATCTACACCCCGGGTGTCGCCCGTGTGTGCATGGCGATCGCCGAGAATCCCGAGGACGCACGCCGCCTCACCATCAAGCGCAACTCCGTCGCAGTTGTGACGGACGGCTCCGCGGTGCTCGGCCTCGGCAACATCGGCCCGATGGCCGCGCTCCCCGTGATGGAGGGCAAGGCGGCCCTGTTCAAGCGCTTCGCCGGCATCGACGCCTGGCCGATCTGCCTGGACACCCAGGACACCGACGAAATCGTAGCGATCGTCAAGGCGATCGCCCCGGGCTTCGCCGGAATCAACCTGGAGGACATCTCCGCACCCCGCTGCTTCGAGATCGAGGCACGGCTGCGCGAGGCCCTCGACATCCCCGTCTTCCACGACGACCAGCACGGCACAGCCATCGTCGTCCTGGCCGCCCTGACCAACGCCCTGCGCGTGGTGGGCAAGGGAATCGGGGACGTACGCGTCGTCATGTCCGGCGCCGGAGCGGCCGGCACGGCCATCCTGAAGCTGCTCATCGCCGCGGGCGTCAAGCACGTGGTCTCCGCCGACATCCACGGTGTGGTGCACGCGGCCCGCGAGGACCTGGTCTCCGCCGACCCCGACTCGCCGCTGCGCTGGATCGCCGACAACACCAACCCGGAGGGCGTCACCGGCACCCTCAAGGAGGCCGTCGTCGGCGCGGACGTCTTCATCGGGGTCTCCGCCCCCAACGTCCTGAACGGCGACGATGTCGCCGCCATGGCGGACGGTGCGATCGTGTTCGCGCTCGCGAACCCGGACCCCGAGGTCGACCCGGCAATCGCCCGGCAGACGGCAGCAGTTGTCGCCACGGGACGCTCGGACTTCCCCAACCAGATCAACAACGTGCTGGTCTTCCCGGGTGTCTTCCGCGGCCTGCTGGACGCCCAGTCCCGCACCGTCAACACGGAGATGATGCTCGCAGCCGCGGGCGCCCTCGCCGACGTCGTCGCCGAGGACGAGGTGAACGCGAACTACATCATCCCGTCGGTCTTCAACGACAAGGTCGCGGGAGCCGTCGCAGGCGCCGTCAGGGCCGCCGCGAAGGCCGCGGGAGCCGCCACCGAGGGCACCGCCGACCTGATCTGAGGTACGCCGTCCGGGGCGCCGTCCCAGGCGCCCCGCCACGGCTTCCGGGGAGGGTGCGCCGCCTCACCTCCGGCTGCCGTACGGCGCGTCGCGGGTCGCGGCGTCCCAAACGCCCCTTTAGGGTGGCGGGCAGCGGGCCCCGCTGGGCCCGGCATCCGCTGCGGACCGCTTCAGGAAGTCGACGGAACGTCACTACGGGCAAGCCGTGGCGCTTTTCGTGTGACTCCGGAGGGTTCCGGATTGGCTTTCCCGCCGCTGGTGGGGGCAGGATGCGTATTCGGGCGAGAGGGTCTGACATCAGACCCGGGTCCGGGGACTGTCAGAGGGCCCTGGCAGCATCGGCTTCGATCTCACGCCTCACAGGCAAGAAGAACACGGGAGTACAAACATGAACCGCAGTGAGCTGGTGGCCGCCCTGGCCGACCGCGCCGAGGTGACTCGCAAGGACGCCGACGCCGTGCTGGCCGCGCTCGCCGAGACCGTCGGAGAGATCGTCGCCAAGGGCGACGAGAAGGTCACCATCCCCGGCTTCCTGACCTTCGAGCGCACCCACCGTGCCGCTCGCACCGCTCGGAACCCGCAGACCGGCGACCCGATCAACATCCCCGCCGGTTACAGCGTGAAGGTCTCCGCGGGCTCGAAGCTCAAGGAAGCCGCCAAGGGCAAGTAAGGCCTTAAGCGCGAACGGAGAGCGGCCACCCTGTGCGGGGTGGCCGCTCTTCGCCGTTCTGAGGGCCCACAGGGCCCCGTACACGGCAGACGGCGGTGACCCCCACCCAGGGGGCCACCGCCGTCCGCCGTGTGCCGCTGTGCGCCGTCCTAGACGAGCGCCCCGCCGGGCAGCTCGACCTTCGCGCCGAGCTTCTCGAGCTTCTCCATGAAGTTCTCGTAGCCGCGGTTGATGAGATCGATGCCGTGCACCCGGGAGGTGCCCTGCGCCGCGAGGGCGGCGATCAGGTACGAGAAGCCGCCGCGCAGGTCGGGAATGACCAGATCGGCGCCCTGGAGCTTCGTGGGCCCGGACACGACCGCCGAGTGCAGGAAGTTGCGCTGGCCGAAGCGGCAGTCGGAGCCGCCCAGGCACTCGCGGTAGAGCTGGATGTGAGCGCCCATCTGGTTCAGCGCCGATGTGAAGCCGAGCCGGGACTCGTACACCGTCTCGTGGACGATGGACAGGCCGCTGGCCTGCGTCAGCGCCACCACGAGGGGCTGCTGCCAGTCGGTCTGGAAGCCGGGGTGCACGTCCGTCTCCAGGGCGATGGCGTTCAGCGCGCCGCCCGGGTGCCAGAAGCGGATGCCCTCGTCGTCGATCTCGAAGGCCCCGCCGACCCGGCGGAAGGTGTTCAGGAACGTCATCATCGAGCGCTGCTGAGCGCCGCGCACGTAGATGTTGCCCTCGGTCGCCAGCGCCGCGGACGCCCAGGAGGCGGCCTCCAGGCGGTCCGGGATCGCCCGGTGCGTGTAACCGTCGAGGCGGTCGACACCCGTGATCCGGATGGTCCGGTCGGTGTCCATCGAGATGATCGCGCCCATCTTCTGCAGTACGCAGATGAGGTCCTCGATCTCCGGCTCGACGGCCGCGTTGGACAGCTCGGTGACACCCTCTGCGAGCACGGCCGTCAGCAGCACCTGCTCGGTGGAGCCCACCGACGGGTACGGCAGCCGGATCTTGCAGCCGCGCAGCCGCTGCGGGGCCTCCAGGTACTGGCCGTCCGCCCGCTTCTCGATCGTCGCGCCGAACTGGCGCAGCACCTCGAAGTGGAAGTCGATCGGCCGGCCGCCGATGTCGCAGCCGCCCAGCCCCGGAATGAAGGCGTGGCCCAGCCGGTGCAGCAGCGGGCCGCAGAAGAGGATCGGGATGCGCGACGAGCCCGCGTGGGCGTCGATGTCGGCGACGTTCGCGCTCTCGACGTGGGAGGGGTCGAGAATCAGTTCGCCCGGCTCCTCACCGGGGCGTACGGTCACGCCGTGCAGCTGCAGAAGTCCCCGGACCACCCGTACATCACGGATGTCGGGCACATTGCGGAGCCGGCTGGGCCCGCTTCCGAGCAGCGCGGCGACCATCGCCTTGGGCACCAGGTTCTTGGCGCCGCGGACGCGGATCTCGCCCTCGAGCGGGGTTCCGCCGTGGACAAGCAGGACATCGTCTGTGCCGGTCATGAATCTCGCGTTCCGGAGTGGTCGGGCGGGGGGCCATCGAAAAGGGTAATGGCCTCCTACCCCCCTTCCGTAAGGCAAACGGGCGTGTACGAACGTCATGAATCCGCCACAACACGCTCTGCGCAGCACCTCTTGCGGAGGGTTACCGTCCGCAGGACGGCCGAAAAATGCGCTCCCCGTGCATCCGTGCGCCCTGAGCTGCACTCGTACACCCTCCGCAACCGGCCGGTCCACTTGGTGTCCACGGAGGCCGAAGATGCGGGATCATTTCTGCCATGACCGAGGTGTCCTCGCTCACAGGGCGACTGCTCGTGGCCACACCCGCCCTCGCGGACCCGAATTTCGACCGTGCGGTGGTGCTGCTCCTCGACCACGACGAGGAGGGCTCACTCGGCGTGGTCCTGAACCGCCCGACCCCGGTCGGCGTCGGTGACATCCTCGCGCCCTGGGCCGGACTCACCGGCGAACCGGACGTGGTCTTCCAGGGCGGCCCCGTCTCGCTCGACTCGGCGCTCGGCGTGGCGGTGATCCCCGGCGACGACGGCCCCCTCGGCTGGCGCCGGGTGCACGGGGCGATCGGGCTGGTGGATCTGGAGACCCCGCCGGAGCTGCTGGCCGCGGCGCTCGGATCGCTGCGGATCTTCGCCGGGTACGCGGGCTGGGGCCCGGGGCAGTTGGAGACGGAGCTCGGCGACGGCGCCTGGTACGTCGTCGAGTCGGAGCCCGGCGACGTGTCGTCGCCCCGCCCGGAGCACCTCTGGCGGGCGGTCCTGCGGCGTCAGCGCAGCGAGCTCGCGATGATCGCGACGTACCCCGACGACCCCTCGCTCAACTGACGCGCGGTCCGGCGCGGGACCGGCGGCGCGGCCGGGCGCACCTGGCGGCTCCGGTACGTCCCGGGCTTCAGTACCCTTGGCGGTTATGAGCACTCTTGAGCCCGAGCCCGGGGCAGGTACGGGGACCCTCGTGGAGCCGACACCACAGGTGTCGCACGGCGACGGCGACCACGAGCGCTACGCCCATTACGTCCAGAAGGACAAGATCATGGCGAGTGCCCTGGAGGGCACTCCCGTGGTGGCACTGTGCGGCAAGGTCTGGGTGCCGGGGCGCGACCCCAAGAAGTATCCGGTCTGCCCCATGTGCAAGGAGATCTACGAGTCCATGGGCGCCGGCGGCGACAAGGACAAGGGCAAGGGCGGCAAGGACAAGAATTGACGATCCTCTCCCGGCTTTGAAGCCGGGAGATTCCCTTTGGCTACCCGGAAGTGGCCGACTGGGTTTCACGCTTCCGCCTCCGCCGGAGGGCGGGACTCGGCACCAAGGGGCGCCTGTGCGTGCTGTTGTTGACCGAGCCACCCGTCCGGCGGGCTCGGGCCTCGATCTCGACCGAGGCGGTGTGGTCGGCGTCGTCCTCATGCCCGCAGTGCACGCACGCGAACAGTCGGCCGCAGCCCTTGCGGGACTCCGGATCCACCCGGCCGCAGGCCGCGCAGGTCTGCGAGGTGTGAAACGGCGGCACCGGGCGTACCTCGGAGCCGTACAGGCGGCACTTGTATTCCAGCTGCCGCCTGCGTTCGCCGGGGCAGTTGTCGAGGATGGATCGGTTGAGTCCGGCCTTCTGCCTTACGCTGCGGCCGGGTTGCTCTGCGGTGCCTTTGGCGCTGGTGGTCATGTTGATCACGCGCAGGTCCTCGATACCGACGAAGCCGTGGTTCTTGGCGAGATCGGTGGTGAGTTGGTGCGTGAAGTCCCGGCGCCGATTGGCTTCCCGGGTCTTCAACTTCGCGATCTGCGAGATGGTGTGACGTAGCCGGTTGCTGTACTTGCCTTGGTTGTGCTTCTGGGCGTAGGCAACCTGACGGGCTTTGCGTTGTTCCAAGCAACGCAGCCGGGCCTGCTCGTGCTTGGTCAGGCCTGGCGGCTTGATACGCGGCGCAGTCTCAGTGGACACGTAGGCGGAGGCAGCGATCCCGAAGTCGACGCCGCAGCCCGGTTGTCCGTTCGGGTCGGCCGCCTTGGTCCCGGTGGCGACGCCGAAGGCGATGTGCCAGCCGGTCCCGTCCTGGGAGACCGTGGCATTGCGGATCGCACCGCCCACAGCGCGGGAGAATCGGAAGCGGACCCAGCCCAGTTTCGGCAAGCGGACCTCGGCCCAATGCCGGTTCAGCTTGCGTGCCGCGACTGCCTGCCCTGGAAGCGGGACAGACAGCCGGGCCCCACGTTTCTTGAATGCCGGGAACTGCGCCAGGTGTCCGGAGTTGAAGAAGTTATCGAACGCCGAGTCCAGATGTCGCAGCACCTGCTGGCCGGCCTGCGCGGGGAGCTCGGCCAGCCAGGCCAGCTCGCTATCGGCGCGGGCCTCGGTGAGATACCGGCATTGCTCCACGGCACGGACAGTGTGGCCGCGCTGCTCGTATACATGGACGCGCTGCGCGAGGGCGACATTCCATAGGGCGCGCGCGGTATGCCCCCACCTGGTCAGGACCTGCTCCTGAACGATGGTGGGATACAACCGGTACCGGCGCCCCATGTCTGCTTTCACACTGCAGACCGTACGCATCAGCGCAGGCAACTGCCCTGCCTGGGAGCATAATTCACACTCCCGTACCCATTGGCGAACGTGCGTGCGAACTTTGAGGCTGAGCTGGTGCCTCATCGCTCACAAGGCCACCAGCCGCAACTGAGAAGCTTGACTGCCCTCACTCCTGCCCGAAAGGCCACGCGGCGCGGACCTGCGCGAGTCGCACACGCTGGGCATCGACCCAGCCGTCGGGCAGGCGCACCAATACACAAACCGAGGTGAGGGACACGGTTGTGTCCTCACCACCACCTCAATCGCGTTGAGGGCTTCGCTGCGGGAGATGTACGGCCCCTCCGGCGTGATCCGGATCTCCGGGTTTCGACCGTCATCCATCCAGAGAACCGGCTGCCCCAAGGTGAGCAGGTCAACCGCCTCTTCCCAGTCGTCCAGATCCTCGGGCAGCAGGCAAACCTCTGAGAGGCGGCCCTCCGCGAACTCGCTGGCCACCACGATGTCGACGTCAAGGCAGCCGTCCCACGGGCGTACTTCGGTTGCTGGCCCCGCCACCCGAACGATCACGCTGTTCTCTTCATCGGCAAGGTGGACGAGGTCAATCGGACC
The DNA here is from genome assembly GCF_053617235.1 of Streptomyces sp. NPDC055749. Classification (NCBI taxonomy): domain Bacteria; kingdom Bacillati; phylum Actinomycetota; class Actinomycetes; order Kitasatosporales; family Streptomycetaceae; genus Streptomyces; species Streptomyces sp. NPDC055749. Next base: position 88,756 of record NZ_JBSHFH010000024.1, read on the forward strand.
GCGCTCGGTCATGTCATACCCCTTGGGCCGTGTCCATGTGCCGACTCATCATGCACACCGCCTCGTATCGGCGCATGTCGGAACTGCTGCGCGCACTGGCCCGAACATCCAGCCCCACGCGGGGATACGCAAACTCATCTGAGACGCTGAACCCATGGACCTGATCCCGGCGCCCGTCGCCGTCGAAGGCACGTCCCCCGATGGATTCCTGCTGGACCGGGGCACCACGCTGTACGCGGCATCGGGCACGGAGACTACGGAGCGCTGGCTGCGTTGCGTCGGTGCCGCCCTCGGCCTGCCGCTGGCGCCGGTAAATGAAAGGGCCAAGAATTCAGTCGCGCTGCTCATGGACGACGCGATGGAGCCCGAGGCCTACAGGCTGAGTGTGGTTCGGAACAAGGGCATCGAGATCCGCGGCGGTAGTGCGGCGGGAGTCTTCTGGGGCGCGCAGACTCTGCGCCAACTCCTTGGCCCGGATGCCTACCGGCGCGCGCCGGTCGACCCGGACCGGGAGTGGCTGGTCCCCGGCTGCGCTGTCGAGGACAGCCCCCGCTTCCCCTGGCGCGGCCTCATGCTCGACGTCTCGCGGCACTTCCTGCCCAAGGACGACGTCCTGCGCTACCTGGACCTCCTCGCCGCCCACAAGCTGAACGTCTTCCACTTCCACCTCACCGACGACCAGGGCTGGCGCGTCGAGATCAAGCGGTACCCCCGGCTCACCGAGGTCGGCGCCTGGCGGGACCGCACCAAGTACGGCCACCGGGCCTCCGAGCTGTGGGACGAGACGCCGCACGGCGGCTACTACACCCAGGACGACATCCGCGAAATCGTGGCGTACGCAGCGGCGCGGCATATCCGGGTCGTCCCGGAGATCGACATCCCGGGCCACTCGCAGGCCGCGATCAGCGCGTACCCCGAACTCGGCAACACCGACGTCGTCGACACGACCACCCTCTCCGTCTGGGACAACTGGGGCATCAACCCGAACGTCCTCGCCCCCACCGACACCACCCTGCGCTTCTTCGAGGGCGTCTTCGAGGAGCTCCTCGACCTCTTCCCCGCCGACACCTCGCCGTTCATCCACGTCGGCGGCGACGAGTGCCCCAAGGATCAGTGGAAGGAGTCGGCGACGGCCCAGGCCCGGATCGCCGAACTCGGTCTGGCCGGCGAGGACGAGCTCCAGTCCTGGTTCATCCGCCACTTCGACACCTGGCTCACCGCGCGCGGACGCCGCCTCATCGGCTGGGACGAGATCCTGGAGGGCGGTCTCGCGGACGGCGCGGCCGTGTCCTCGTGGCGCGGCTACGCGGGCGGTATCGCCGCCGCCGAGGCAGGCCACGACGTCGTGATGTGCCCCGAGCAGCAGGTGTATCTGGACCACCGTCAGCACGGCGGCCCCGACGAGCCGATGCCCATCGGATACGTACGCACGCTGGAGGACGTCTACCGCTTCGAACCCGTACCGCCGGGCCTCTCGGACGCGGCGGCCCGTCACATCCTCGGCGCCCAGGCCAACGTGTGGACCGAGGTCATGCAGAACCGGGCCCGCGTCGACTACCAGGTCTTCCCCCGGCTCGCAGCCTTCGCCGAGGTCGCCTGGTCGCGGCTCCCGGCGCCCGCCGAACGGGACTTCGCCGCCTTCGAACGCCGGATGACCACGCATTACGCGCGACTTGACGCCCTCGGCGTCGACTACCGCCCGCCGGGCGGCCCGTTGCCCTGGCAGCGGCGCCCCGGTGTCCTGGGACGGCCGATCGAGGGCGCGCCCCCGAACGTGTAGGAACCACCGAAGTCGGGGCGGGCCACCGGGACCAGGGACGGTCTCGGTGGCCGTCGCGACGCCGTCTCGGTGGCCGTCGTGGTGGCCGGAGACCTGTCCCGCACGAAGGGTGTAAGTCATACGAGACGCGCTGAAGAGTGGCAATTCACACTCTGGGCCGAAGAGGTGCGAAACCGGATCATCCGCCTGGTCAGGGGCGGAAACCCCCTTCGTGGACCCTCCCGTCGGGCCGGTCGGAACATGTGCCAGAGTTGCCACGTCCGGGCTGTGAGCACGTACCGTACGGCGGAACAGGCGGGACAGCCGGGAGACCGGAAAGGGGCAGCTGGGTTGACCACTCACGCACCGCAGACGATGCAGACGGTGACGTTGCCGGCCTCGCTCGACGAGGCCGTGGCGGCACTCGGCGCCATGCCCGCCGCCGTTCCTGTGGCGGGTGGCACGGACCTGATGTCGGCCGTCAACAAGGGGCTCCTGCGCCCCTCGGGGCTCGTCGGCCTCGGGCGGATCAGCGAGCTGCGCGGCTGGCACTACCAGGACGGTCACGCGCTGCTCGGCGCCGGACTCACCCACGCACGCATGGGACGGCCCGACTTCGCCGCCCTCATCCCCGCACTCGCCGCCTCCGCGCGCGCCGCGGGCCCGCCCCAGATCCGTAACGCCGGGACGCTCGGCGGCAACATCGCCACCGCGGCCCCGACCGGCGACGCGCTCCCGGTGCTGGCGGCCCTGGAGGCCGAGCTGGTCGTCGCGGGTCCCGGCGGAAGCCGCCGCGAGATCCCGGTCTCGCACCTGCTGGCCGGCCGCGAGATGCTGACGCCCGCCGAGCTGATCGGCTTCGTTCGCGTACCGCTGCTGCACGCCCCGCAGGTCTTCCTCAAGGCCACCGGCCGCACCGGACCCGGCCGCGCCACCGCATCCGTCGCGATCGTCCTCGACCCGGCCCGGCGCGGGGTGCGCTGCGCGGTCGGCGCCGTCGCACCGATGCCGCTGCGGCCCCTGGAGGCCGAGCGCTGGATCGCCTCGCTGATCGACTGGGACGGCGAGCGCGGCCTGGCCCCCGACGCGCTGGCCGCCTTCGGCGAGTACGTCGCCGCGGCCTGCATCCCGGACCAGACCCCGCCGGCCGACGGGGGAGAGGCACCACCGCTGCCTCCGGCCGTACATCATCTGCGCCGCACCGTCGCCGCGCTGGCCCGACGCGCGCTCGGGAGGGCACTGTCGTGAGCAACGAGGACCCCACCGACCAGCAGGGGCAGCACGACCCGTACGGACAGCAGTACGGCGGCTGGCAGCCGACCCCGCAGAGCGGCGAGTACGACGCCGAGGCGACGGCCTTCGTGCACCTGCCCCCGGAGGACCTGGCCAACGACCCGCTGGCCGCCCCCGGCCACGGGTACGTACCGCCGATGATCCTGCCGCTGACACCGGCCGCCGGTCTGGACCCGGCGGCGACGGGCAGCTGGGTCGTGCAGACGCAGAGTCAGCAGAACTCCCCGGCCCCGGACGTGGCGACGGGCGGTGAGCCCGTCGCGCCCTCCTCGGTGCACTGGCCGGACCCGAACCAGCAGCAGGAACACGTGGAGTACCCGGCCACGTCCTCCACGACGGCCCAGTGGAACTTCACCGAGGTGACCACCGCAGCCGCCGAGCCGACCGGCGGCCCCGGGGCCACCGGTCACACCGGCCAGTGGACGATCCCGGTGGCCGACGGTGACCTCCCGGAGGAGTCCGGCGAGTTCGCCGCCTCCGCCCTGGCGTCGCAGTGGTACGCGGACTCGGCAAGACCCGCCACGCTGCCGGGCGGCGCACCGGCACCGTGGGCGACGCAGGAGCCGGTGCCGGTTCCCGTGCCGGAACCGGAGATGGTGCCGCAGGCTGTCGACGAGGCACCCGAGGAGGCTGCTGAGCTTCCGGAGGCCCACGAGGCCGATGCTCCGTCGGCCCCTGCCGCAGACGCCCCGGATGCCCCGAACGCCACGGACATCGCGGACCTCGCGCCCGACTCCACCCCCGACGAGGCCCCCGAAACCGCTCCCGAAACCGCCTCCGAACCCACCCCGGAAGCTGCCCCCGAACCCGCACCAGGCCCCCTCACGGGCGCCCCGAGCGAGCACCCCTCCGCCTCCTACGTGCTGCATGTGAACGGCGCCGACCGCCCCGTGAGCGACGCCTGGATCGGTGAGTCCCTCCTCTACGTGCTGCGCGAGCGCCTCGGCCTCGCCGGTGCCAAGGACGGCTGCTCGCAGGGCGAGTGCGGGGCCTGCAACGTCCAGGTCGACGGGCGTCTCGTCGCCTCCTGCCTGGTCCCCGCGGCCACGGCGGCGGGCAGCGAAGTCCGTACGGTCGAGGGCCTCGCGGTCGACGGCGAGCCGTCCGACGTCCAGCGCGCCCTGGCCACGTGCGGGGCCGTCCAGTGCGGCTTCTGCATCCCCGGAATGGCCATGACCATCCACGACCTCCTTGAGGGCAACCACGCCCCCTCCGAGCTGGAGACGCGCCAGGCCCTGTGCGGCAACCTCTGCCGCTGCTCCGGCTACCGCGGCGTGCTCGACGCGGTGGGCGAGGTCATCGCGGGCCGTGAGGCCAACGCGGAAGCGGCCGCTTCCGAGCCGGCCGACGAAGCCCGCATCCCGCACCAGGCGGCCCCGGGCGCCGGTAGTGTCCAGCCTCACCCGCATGAGGGAGGCGTCCTGTGAGCGACGCACGCAGGACCGCAGGAGTCCCGAGCGCGACCCCACCGGCCGACCACAGCTGCTGCCGCAGCGGGGCGAATCACAAGGAGGCGGCGTGAGCAGCGACGCAGCCACCGCGACCAACGCGGCCGGCGCCACCCGCACGACGTTCCCTGACCCCGCGGGTCCCGGCTCCGGCCCGGACCAGGAGGTACCCCTGTTCGGCCTGGGCGCGTCGCTCCCGCCCGCCGACGCCCGAGCGAAGACCGAGGGAACCTTCCCCTACGCGGCCGACCTCTGGGCCGAGGGCCTGCTGTGGGCGGCCGTGCTCCGCTCCCCGCACCCGCACGCCCGCATCCTGTCCATCGACACCTCGGCGGCGGCCGAGATGCCGGGAGTACGCGCGGTCGTCACGCACGAGGACATCCCCGGGGACGGCGCCTACGGCCGCCATGTCGTGGACCGCCCGGTCTTCGCCTCCGAACTGGTACGCCATCACGGCGAGCCCATCGCCGCCGTAGCCGCGGACCACCCGGACACGGCGCGTCTCGCCGCCGCGGCCATCGCCGTCGAGTACGAGGTACTCGAACCGGTCACCGACCCGGAGAAGGCGTTCGCCGCCGAGCCCCTGCACCCCGACGGCAACCTCATCCGCCACATCCCGCTGCGTTACGGCGACCCGGACGCCGAGGGCGAGGTCGTCGTCGAGGGCCTGTACCGCATCGGCCGCCAGGACCCCGCCCCGATCGGCGCCGAGGCCGGTCTCGCCGTGCCGCGCCCCGACGGCGGGGTGGAGATCTACACGGCCTCCACCGACCCGCACACCGACCGCGACCTGGCCGCCGCCTGCTTCGGCCTGGAGGCGGACCGGGTGAAGGTCGTCGTGACGGGTGTCCCCGGCGCGACCGGCGACCGGGAGGACCCGGGCTTCCAGATCCCGCTCGGCCTGCTCGCCCTGCGCACCGGCTGCCCGGTCAAACTGGCAGCCACCCGCGAGGAGTCCTTCCTGGGCCACGCCCACCGGCACCCGACCCTCCTGCGCTACCGCCACCACGCGGACGCCGAGGGCCGCCTGGTCAAGGTCGAGGCGCAGATCCTCCTCGACGCCGGCGCGTACGCCGACGCCTCCTCCGAATCACTCGCCGCCGCGGTCGCCTTCGCCTGCGGTCCGTACGTGGTCCCGCACGCCTTCATCGAGGGCTGGGCGGTGCGTACGAACAACCCGCCTTCCGGCCATGTACGCGGCGAGGGCGCGATGCAGGTCTGCGCGGCCTACGAGGGCCAGATGGACAAACTGGCGGCCAAGCTGGGCATCGACCCGGCCGAGCTCCGCCTCCGTAACGTGCTGTCCACCGGCGACATCCTCCCGACCAGCCAGACGGTCACCTGCCCGGCGCCGGTGGCGGAACTCCTGCGAGCGGTACGCGACTTCCCCCTCCCCGCCCTGCCCAAGGACACCAACGAGGACGACTGGCTGCTCCCCGGCGGCCCGGAGGGCGCGGGCGAGCCCGGTGCCGTACGGCGCGGGGTCGGGTACGCGCTGGGCATGGTCCACATGCTCGGCGCCGAGGGCACGGACGAGGTCTCGACGGCCACGGTCCGGGTCCACGACGGCATCGCCACGGTCATCTGCGCGGCGGTCGAAACCGGCCAGGGTTTCTCGACCCTCGCCCGGCAGATCGTGCAGGAGACCCTGGGCATCGAAGAGGTCCACGTGGCCGCGGTCGACACCGACCAGCCCCCGGCGGGCCCGGCGACGCACGGCCGCCACACCTGGGTCTCCGGCGGGGCGGTGGAGCGGGCGGCCAAGATGGTGCGCACCCAGCTCCTCCAGCCGCTGGCACACAAGTTCGGCATGTCCACGGAACTCCTCCAGATCGCCGACGGCAAGATCACCTCGTACGACGGAGTGCTGTCCACGACGGTCACGGAAGCGATGGACGGCAAGGAACTCTGGGCCACCGCCCAGTGCCGCCCCCATCCCACGGAACCCCTCGACGAGTCGGGCCAGGGCGACGCGTTCGTCGGCCTCGCGTTCTGCGCGATCCGAGCGGTGGTGGACGTCGACATCGAACTGGGCTCGATCCGCGTGGTCGAGATGGCGGTGGCCCAGGACGTGGGCCGGGTCCTGAACCCCGCCCAGCTGGCCATCCGCATAGAGGCGGGCGTCACCCAGGGCATCGGCGCGGCGCTCACGGAGAACCTCCGCACCGCCCGTGGCCTGATCCGCCACCCCGACCTCACGGGGTACGCACTCCCGACGTCCCTGGACGCACCGGACATTCGCATCGTGAAACTCGTCGAGGAACGCGACGTGGTGGCCCCCTTCGGAGCCAAGGCAGCCTCGGCGGTCCCGGTGGTGACGTCCCCCGCGGCCGTGGCCTCGGCGGTCCGCTCGGCGACCGGCCGCCCGGTCAACCGCCTCCCGATCCGCCCGCAGGCAGCGGTCGCAACACCCAAGGCGTGACCGGCACATGACGGTGTGATTCGCGTTGCACGTGCAACCCAGGGGTGCGAGCTGTCAGTGATGCTGACTACAGTGATCTCCAAAGCTTAGTGAGTAGTAAACGGGGGAGGCACTGTGGTGAGCGACGGAGGGTCAGGGGCGGGACCGGCTCTTGGATGGCCGTTCGGCGGCATCATCGATGCGGTACAGGACACCGTGGGCGACCTGGTCACGGAGCTCCAGTCGTTCACGAAGTTCCGCGACCGCATAGACGAGCTCATCGCGGACCTCAAGGCCTCACCGGCCGACGCGAGGAAGGTCGGCGAGGACCGCGTCGCGCCCACCGAGTTCGGCGCCCCGGAATGGGCCGAGGCGTACGGGCTGCACGAGTCGTACAAGGCGGTCATCACGGAGCTGGAAACCCTCTCGAAGATGCTCTCGGACTCGATGGAGGGCATGGGCATCGCGGTCCTCGCGTCCCACAAGGGTTACGAGAACCTCGACGAGGACATCCGCGAGCGCATGCGCGCGATCAGCGGCAGCACGAAGGAGCACTACGGCGGCGAGTACGTGCCGGAGCCGCCGGCCGGAGCCGGCACGGCTCCGAAGCCCGACCCGAAGCCGACGCCGGAAGAGAGCGCGGTGAACTACTGATGGCGACGGTCGCTGGTGCGGTACGGGTACGGGCAGAGGTAGGGACGGGGGAACGGGATGCCTAAGAGGACATCGTTCGAGGACATGCCGCACGAGCGGATGCTCAGGTGGCTCGACCAGGCCAACAGCGGGTCTGTGCAGGGCGCGGCGGACCGCTTGTTGAGTGCGTCCACGGAGATTAAGAAGATCGCCGAGGACTTGAAGATCCGTCCGCAGATGGTGGAGTGGAAGGGCGAGGGCGCGAACGCGTTCCGCACCTGGACCGCGGATCTGGCCAACGCGACGTTGCGCCTGGCGGAGTACAGCGAGGGTGCGTCGAAGCGGCTGGCCGAGGCGTCCGACGCGATCGCCCTGGCCCAGGTGACGATTCCCCGCACTCACGCCGGCGCACAGGCGAACCTGGACGCGGCGCTTGCGGCGCGGAACGACCCGGATGCTTCTGCGGTGGCACGGACGTCGGCGGAGACGCTGCTCGCCGAGAAGGAAGCGAACCGCCAGGAAGCGGCCCAGGCGATGAAGAAGCTCGCGGAGGCGTACGAGCTCTCGAACGACCGCATCACGGGCATGGAGGTGCCGAAGTTCCCGCCGCCGCCGAAGGCGTTCGTGCCGGACCCGGAAAAGGGGATCCACGGCGGCGGAGACTACGCCCGTACAGGCGGAGCGACGGGTGGAACCACCGGCGGTGTCGCGGGCGGCGCGACGGCGTACACGAGAGAACCCGAATCGGTAGGCGGCGCGACGGCGATCCCCGGAATGGCACAGTCGCCGTCTTCCCCAGGTGGTGCAGTGCTGCGCCCCGTGGACATGGAGATCGACAGCGTGGCCACGCTGCCGGACGCCCCGACCGTTACTTCGGCGACTCCGCCGAGCCTGCCGGGCGGAGGAAAGCCCGATGGCGGCTTGCCGCCTGTGATCGGAGGGCCCCCGCCCATCGTGGCGCGAGGCCCGGGCCTGCCGCCCACGGTGAGCGGCGGAGGTAAGCCGACAGGCACTTCGCGCCTGCCCATGCCTCCCACGACCTCCGGCTCCGGGCCCATCGGCCGACCGCCGGGTCAGACCGGAATCGTCGGGGGTCGCCAGGTCCCACAGTCCTCGGGCAAGCCGATGGTCGGACTTCCCCGTGGCACCGTGATCGGTGGCGAGGGGACCCATGGCGTACGTCCGCCCATGGGGCACGGCCCGGGCATGGGCGGCCCCACCGGTGGCCAGAACGGCATGGTCGGCGGCCGTCGTCTGGCGGGTGAGACCGGCGGAATCGTGGGCGGTCGTCCGCAGCAGCAGGGGACCAGCAGCGGCCGTCCGTTCACGCCGGGGGGAAGCGGCCTGGTCAGGGGCGGAAGCTCGGCACAGGGTGCGGTGGGGCGTGGGGGAGCCTTCACTCCCCAGCGCCCGGGAGACTCGCGTCGTAACGCGAGGGGCGAGAGGCCGGACTACCTCACGGAGGACGAGGAGACCTGGCAGCAGAACGGTCGGCGCATCGTGCCGCCGGTCGTCGACTGAGTAACTGGCTAAGGAATCGCATGCGGATCAGCAGGAACGCCAACCGGGGAGTTGCTCGCCCGGGAACCGTGGTCTCGGCCGTTGTGGGGCTGCTGCTGATCGGAGCCGTACCCGCGCGTGCGGACACGGTGCGTTCCGACCAGTGGCACCTCGACAGCATGCAGGCCGAGCAGATGTGGGACACGAGTACCGGGCAGAACGTCACCGTCGCAGTCATCGACTCCGGAGTCGATGACTCCAACCCGGATCTGCTAGGCCAAGTGCTCAAGGGGAAAGACCTGGCGCTGGATTCTCCTGGCGACGAACACGTTGACTACAACGGTCACGGAACGGGAATGGCCGGGCTGATCGCCGGTACAGGCCAGTCGGGCGGTGGCGACGGTGCTTTCGGACTTGCGCCGGGAGCGAAGATCCTTCCCATTCGTATGAGGGACGATGCCGGCAAGGTCAACGGGGCAACTGGAAACAAGAACTTCAATGATGACCTGACGACGGCCATTCGCTATGCGGCGGACAGTGGCGCCGAGGTCATCAATATCTCCCTGGCGGATGTGAAAGGCTCGCAGCGGCTCAGCGATGCGGTGAAGTACGCACTTCAGAAGGGCTCGCTGATCTTCGCCGGTGTGGGAAATTCTGCCGCGGAGGGGAATCCGGTTCTGTATCCGGCCGCAACTCCGGGCGTGGTCGGTGTGGCGTCCCTCGGCAAGGATGGCAAGCGAGCCGAGCACTCGGAGTACGGGCCGCAGGTCGATCTCTCCGCACCGGGTGTCGACATGGTCCAGGCATGCGGCGGCAAGACAGGTCTTTGCAAGACCACCGGCACCAGTGACGCCTCCGCCATCGCCTCCGCCTCCGCCGCCCTGATCTGGTCCCAGCACCCCGACTGGACCAACAACCAGGTCCTGCGCGTCCTGCTGAACACGGCAGGCGGCCCGAACAACGGTGCCGAGCGCACAGACGCCGTCGGACACGGCGTCGTCCGCCCCCGCATCGCCCTGAAGACCCCGGGCGACCCCGGCCCCGCCGACGTCTACCCGCTCCCCGACCTTGCCGCAGCCGAGTCCGCCAAGCCCTCCGCCGAGCCGTCGCCGGTCAAGGGCGGCTCCGAGGCGGACGACGAGACTCCGGCAGCCGCTGCCCCCGCCGCCGACGACGAGGGCGGCAACACGGCGCTCTGGATCGGTCTCGGCGTCGGAGCGGCAGCTCTCATCGGTGGCGCGGTGGCCGTCACGGTCGTCCGGTCGCGCCGCCGTAGCGCAGCCGCCCCACACCTGTACCAGCACCCCCAACCCCCGTACCCGGCTTACGCGCCCCCGACGAGGGCGCCCGGCCCTGACTCGACGTATGGCAGCCCTCCCAGCCAGGGGCCCACTACCTGAGTCGCACCCCGGCAGCGTGTGAGAGCTTCGCCGGAAAGTCGGTGAGACCGGCGGAATCGTGGGTGGTCGACCGCAGCAGAACGGTCGGCGCATCGTGCCGCCGGTCGTCGACTGAGCAATCGGTAAAGGAATCGCATGCGGATCAGCAGGAACACCAACCGGGTAGTCGCTCGCCCGGGAACCGTGGCTTCGGTGATTGTGGGGCTGCTGCTGATCGGAGCCGTACCCGCGCGTGCGGACTCGGTGCGTTCCGACCAGTGGTACCTCGATGCCATGCAGGCCGAGGAGATGTGGGAGATGAGCACCGGTGAGAACGTCACCGTCGCAGTCATCGACTCAGGTGTTGATGCTTCGAACCCTGATTTGCTCGGCCAGGTGCTCAAGGGGAAAGACCTCGCCGAGGGCTCTCCTGGAGATGAACGCGTCGACTATGACGGTCACGGAACGGGAATGGCTGGGCTGATTGCCGGTACGGGACAGTCGGGCGGGGGCGACGGTGCTTTCGGGCTTGCGCCGGGATCGAAGATCCTTCCCATTCGTATGAGGGACGATGCCGGCAAGGTCAACGGGGCAACGGGCGGCAAGAACTTCAACGATGACCTGACGACTGCCATTCGCTACGCGGCGGACAACGGTGCCAAGGTCATCAATGTCTCCTTGGGGAATGAGGAGGGCTCGCAGCGGCTCAGTGATGCGGTGAAGTACGCCCTTCGAAAGGGATCGTTGGTCTTTGCTGCTGTCGGAAATACTGGCGATAAAGATAATTCGATCGAATATCCGGCGGGAACCCCAGGTGTTGTCGGCGTAGGTTCTATTGGTAAGGACCTCAAGAAAGATCCGGCGTCTCAGTACGGAAGCCAGGTCGATCTTTCGGCGCCGGGGGTGGACATGGTCCATGCATGTGGCCACCAGAAGTCAGGCCTGTGCAGGTCCACCGGTACCAGTGACGCAACCGCCATCGCCTCCGCCTCCGCCGCGTTGATCTGGTCCAAGTACCCGGACTGGACCAACAACCAGGTTCTGCGGGTCTTGATGGACACGGCCGGAGGTCCGACCAGCGGTGCCGAGCGCAACGACTACATCGGCTACGGCGCGGTTCGCCCCGGGGCAGCCTTGTCGAATCCCGGTGACCCCGGCCCCGCCGACGTCTACCCCCTCCCCGACCTCGCCGCAGCCGAGTCCGCCAAGCCCTCCGCCAAGCCGTCGCCGGCCAAGGGCGGCTCCGAGGCGGACGACGAGACCTCGGCCGCCGCTGCTACCGCCGCCTCCGACGAGGGCGGCAACACGGGCCTCTGGATCGGCCTCGGTGTCGGAGCCGCTGCCCTCATCGGTGGCGCGGTGGCCGTCACGGTCGTCCGGTCGCGCCGCCGTAGTGCGGCCCCTTCGGCCGTACCGCCGTATCAGCAGGGTCAGCCGCCTTACCCCACCTACGGTCCGCCCCCGGGAGCGCCGCAAGGGCAGTACCCGTACGGCGGCCCGCCTGCGCAGGGTCCGCGCACCTGAGCCCGTCGCCAGCCGTTCCGAAATGCCCCTTTTCGTATTGATTCCTATAGTGGGTGCCGTCGTGCACCCCCGATGAGGAGTCAGTCGTATGAGCAATCTGTTCGCCATCGCCTACAACGACCTCGCCACCGCCGACCAGGTCCGGGACAAGCTGTTGTCCCTGAACCGTGAGCACCTCGTCGAGCTCGAGGATGTCGTCGTCGTCGAGCGTCGCGAGAAGGACGGCCGGATCAAGCTGCACCAGGCCAACAACCACCTCGCCACCGGTGCCGCGGGTGGTGCGCTGTGGGGGAGCGTCATCGGCCTGCTGTTCTTCGTGCCGTTCCTCGGCGCAGCCGTGGGCGCGGCGGCCGGTGCGGCCGGTGGGGCCGTCACGGACACCGGGGTCGACGACGACTTCATGCGGGAGCTCAGCGCCAACCTCAAGCCCGGTGGGGCGGCCGTCTTCGTGCTCGTCCGGTCGGCGGCCCGCGACAAGGTCGTGCCCGAGCTCGCGAAGTTCGGCGGTCAGCTGATCCAGACCTCGCTCAGCAAGACGGACGAGGAGCACCTGCGGGAGATGGTGAAGGACGTTCTCAAGGGGGAGGGAGCCCAACAGGTTCCCGTCGCCTCCTGATCGTCCGCGCGTGCGGTAGGTAATGGCGGTCGGTCCCTGCAGCGGAAGCGCAGGGGCCGACCGCCATCCCTATGGCCGCGCTCTATGCCTTGCGGGGGTGCGCTGCGCGCCACTCGGCTTCCAGCACCGACCACATCTCGGTGTCCTGCCGTACGCCCCGGTAGAGGTCGTTCTGCCGCTGTACGCCTTCGAGGGTCATCCCGAGCCGCTTCGCCACATTGATGCTCGGTGTGTTCTCTGGGGTGACCAGCCACTCCACGCGGTGCATTCCGCGCTCCCGCACGGCCCAGTCGATGATCACGCGAAGTGCGCGGGTGACCAGACCACGCCCGGCGGCGTCCGGTTCCAGCCAGCAGCCCGCCTCGCAGGTGCCCCTCGCGACGTCGAAGGCGGGCAGGAGGATGCCGCCGACGAGGAGTCCGTCGAGCCGGATGCCGTAGATGCGGCCGGTGTCGGCGGCGGTCCTGTCGGCGTGCTTCTGGAGCCAGTTCCGTGCGGAGTCGAGGTCGTGCACGGTATCGGGGAGTCCCACGTGCCGGCCGATGTACGCGCGGCCACGGTCCATGTGGGCCAGGAACTCCTCGGCCTGCCACGGCTCCAGTGGCCCCAGCTCTGCCCCGTCACCCAGGGGTATCGCGAACATTCCCGTCCTCCTCATCGACCGTGCTCGGTCCTCGGATCCTCGCACGCGGTCCGTGTGGTCCCCGGAGTCCGCCTCCCGGCGTGAAGACGATGAAACTGGGCCGTTAGCGTGTGCGTCATCGAGGGCGGAGGCAACGGCTCCGATGGAATCCGATACGCGAGTACGGGGGAATGCATGACGTTCGACGCAGAGTGGGCGACGCTTCGTGCGGAATCGACGCAACGGGTCGATATGCGGCTGAATGGCGTCCCGCCGGAGCCCGGCGGTTCCGGCGGACCGTCCTCTGCAGACCTTGCGGTCAATCAGGACAACCTGGGCGCCATCGGGCACGAGGCGTATGAGCTGCGCACCAGAGTCTCTAAGGACGGCGATCACGCCAGGCCCTCGACCTTCGAAGCGGCTATCGCACTCACCAACGGGAACTTCGAGAGCGGCTCGGGACTGTTGAAGGTCCACGACCGGTGGAACACGCACCTCAAGACCCTCCTCGACGCGTGCTCGCAGATTTCGAACCATCTCAATTACACGAAATCCGCCCATGCGAAGGACGACGTCCAAATCGGCGGCGACCTGATCTCGGTGTCCAAGCTCAACGAGTATCTGAAGTAATCCGCGGGGGAACAGGTCATGTTGAAGTACGAGGACATCGTCGACGCACCGGTCGCCAAGCTGAAGACGGCCGCGGACGACTGGTCGGAGATGGTCACCAAGCTGGACCGGCTGGCCGAGGACGCCACCAACGGGATGAAGGCCAAGGCGGACAAGGCCGAGTGGGAGGGCGCCAACGCCGGCGTCACCAAGGGGTTCATCGGCAAGACCGCGAAGGAGTTCAAGGACGCGGCGGCCGAGGCCAAGGGCGTCAAGCTCATCCTGGAGGACGCCCACACCGCCTTCAAGAAGGCCAAGGACGACCTGGTGGCCGTCCGGGACGTCGACGGCCCCGCGGCGGGCATCCACGTCGACGCCAAGGGCAAGGTCACGGCCCGCCATCCGCTGGAGAAGGACAACACGGCGCGGCACGACCCCGACTACAGCGAACTCCTGCGCAAGCAGCGGGAGTCCCTCGAAGCGTGGCAGAAGAAGATCGACCTGATCGTCGACAACTGCAACGACACGGATGTCGCTTTCAAGAACGCCCTGGAAGCCAACGTCACCGAGGGGCAGGACTTCAGTGCCCCGAAGTACCAGAACCTGGACCAGGAGGAGGCAGCCCGCGCTGCCGCCCTGGCTGCCAAGGGCCGCGACATCACGCACACCGAGCTCCAGGCGCTCAACGAGCTGCTCCACGACAACAGCAAGGCTCCCGAGTTCTCGAAGAACTTCTACGAGAAGCTGGGCCCGGAGAAGTCCCTCGCGTTCTTCGGCCAGCTCGCCACCGACACGCACGACTACGCCAAGGTCGACAAGGAACGTCTCAAGGACGTCCAGGAGCTGCAGCGGAACCTCGGTCTGAACCTGGCCACCGCCTCGCACGACAAGGCGTTCTCCGCCGAGTGGGGGCCGGAGCTGCGCAAGCTCGGCACCGAGCAGATCCCGCTCTCCAAGTACGACAACTCCGGTGGCGCGTACGGGTATCAGTTGCTCGGCGGCATCATGCGGAACGGGAACTACGACGCGAAGTTCCTCAACCCGATCGCCGAGCATGTGGCACAGCTGCACCAGAAAGACCCGTACATGTTCGCCAACAACAAGCAGATCAACGGCTTCCTCGAGCACCCGTTCAACCCGTCGGGGAAGAACGGCGCCGGTTACGACCCGACCACGGCCGTGCTGGAGGCGCTCGGCAACAGCCCGGATGCCGCAAAGCACTTCTTCGCCGACGACCCGACCGCTTACAACGAGGACGGGACGGTCAACGCGGGAGCCACGGCGGACCTCGGGAAGGACAAGGACGGGAACAAGATCGAGAACTACCTCGACTTCTTCGGCAACGAGAAGTGGGAGTCGTTCCCGGACAGCAACTCCACCGACCCGGACAAGCTGGCGCCGACCCTTCAGTACATGCCGGACGCACTGGGCCACGCCCTGGAATCGGCGACCCTCGGCTATCCGGCCGGTCACCCGGACGCGGGCGTGGTGCGGGACGCCGACAACGCGGCGGTCATGCAGCAGGTCATGGAGAAGTACGGCGCGGACGCGGGGCTGCTCAAGGAGCAGGAAGGGATGGCGGACAGCCTCGGCACCATGGGCGCCGGATACATCGACGACATCAACTGGGCGCTGGACAAGGGAAACCAGGACAGCGTCTTCGCCCCCGGCAAGAATCCGGACGGACACATCGATTTCGAGGACGACGAAGAAGGCCGGAGCGTCGCGCGTGGTTTCCTCAGCGCCCTCGGCCAGCATCCGGACGCCTACGCCACCCTCTCCACGGCGGAGCAGGTCTACACCCGGAGCGTGCTCGAAGCTCAGGTGGGCCCCGACGGGAAGGTCGACACGGGCTCTGCCCGGGCGACCGTGCACGTGGGTGCCGAGGTGCAGGGCATGCTCGACCAGTCGCGTGCCGACCAGGTCCAGGCAGAGAACATGAAGACCCATGAGGACTACGAGAAGGCCGTGGCCAAGCGTGCGGGCTGGGTGGAATTCGGTGCGGTGGCGGGCGTCGCGGCCGGTGTCGCCTTTCTGCCGGCGACGGCCGCGGTGGGCACCGCGGCCGTGCTCATTCCCTTGGTCACAGACACGGCCAGTGGTGCTGCGGAGCAGGTCATCGGCCAGGTCGTCGGAGATATCTCGGACAACTCGGTGGACAAGAGCAAGGAAAAGGCCGAAGAGCTCACCGAGCAGGAATGGAACAGGATCTATCGTTCCGGCGAGTCCATGGCCGAGGCCCCGATGGAGGAATTCCTCGCGCGGCACACGACCGAGGAGGACACCGAGTTCCGTCAGGACATGAAGGAGTCGATGAGGTCCGGCTACTCGACCGGAAACGACCGCGAGAACCAGCAGGGCAGGGCACCGGAAACCGGCTGACGCAGGAAGAACGAGGCAAGACGGATGAAGATCATGGGATCGGTGCGGGTAAACCGTGTGCTTGTCGCTGCCGGGCTGGTGCTGGCCATGGGCGCCGGGGGTGTGGCATGCGGTTCGGACGAGAAAGTGGAGGAGGACCCGTTCGTCGGTGCCGCCGAGGTCTGTGACGGGCTGTTCGCCGGTCCGCTGGCGAAGAAGGTCGAGTCCGTAACCGGGGACACGGTGTTCTTTAGGTCGGGGACCAAGGATCTCGACAACGTCGTCGAGGCACTGAAAGAGGGTCACGCGTCGGGACGCAATTGGGCCGGCGGGGCGAAACTGTGCAAATTGCGCCCGAAGGGGGCTCGAGTGGGGGACGCTGGAGGGCTCACGTTCTCCATGTACGCACGGCAGGACGTGACGGACCCGCGTATGGCGGACGGCTCGGAGCTCTACACCATGGGGAAGAGGTCCGAGGTGAGGCGCCAAGGTGCGTCTATCTACCTTGAGTGCGTGAGTCCGCAACTGAAAGGGTCGAGTGGGAATCCGCTGCGGATCTTCGGAAGCTTCGGACGTGGTGAAAGCGATGCGCCGGACAGTCGTGAATCGCGTGAAGCGAATCTCGAAATCCTCCACGCCGCCGCGCTCGCCGTGGTGAAGGAACTCGACTGCGAGAACAATGCGGGTCTGCCCGAGAAGCCCGTGCTGCAACCCCGCACGTGAGGTGAAAAAAGGGGTTGCCCCCGGACTTCTTCGATGGGGGCGGAGGTAATCGCTCCGATGGAATCCGATACGCGAGTGCGGGGGAATGCATGACGTTCGACTCCGAGTGGGCGACGCTTCGTGCGGAATCGACGCAACGTGTCGATATGCGGATGAATGGCGTCCCCGCCGGACCGCCCTCCGCCGACCTTGCGGTCAATCAGGACAACCTGGGTGCCAGCGGTATGAGGCGTATGAACTGCGCACCAGCGGCCGGCGATCAGGGGAGGGTCAAATGATGATGCTGTGCAACTCGAACCGGCTGACCGTCATCGCGGTTCTGGTTATCGGCGGTCTTCTTTCGGGATGTTCCGGGGGCGAGGAACGCGCAGAATCCCCGGAACTGGGGCGGTGCAAGTCGTTGCTCGGCGCCGGGAACGTGGACGCGGCTGTCAAGACGACGGGCGGAAGCGATGTCGAGGTGAGCGGAACACCTCAGGCGGATGTGCTGGCGGACGATCTCGTACGGGAGGCGCAACGGTGGCAGAAGTCGGATCTGCTGCACAACTCCTATACGGGTTGCCGCATGGATGCGTTCGAGGGAGGCCAAATCATCGGCACCGTAGATGCATCGGTGAAGTGGTCCGTTCTCTCGCTCGGGTTGCTGGACAGTCCGAAGAACAGTCGGACGTGGCGTCAGGTGAACGAATCGGTGTATGTGGCACCGCAACCTGGCCCGGCCCGAATGCAGTTGCTCGCGGCATGCGCGGTACCCGGAGCGACTGCGTCGCAGTCGTCCGATCTGCCGCTCCAGTTCGAGGTGTCGGGTGAGAGCCTCGGAGCGGAACTCCGGTGGGAGTTGCTGAGGGCGTTCGCTCAGTCGGTGACGGAAGAGATGGGGTGCGCGACGCCTCCCGTCATTCCCTCCGTACTGCCTGCGGCCACGTGACGTGGGAGCGCGAATGCTTCAGCAGGCCAGATCTGGATCTACGTCGAGCGGACGGGCAGGCCGCAGGGAGGCCGCCGGAACCGGCGTAGTGGCGTAAGGGTCCTGCAATGACACCGCCCGCCCCTCGAAGTGAGGGGCGGGCGGTGTCATACGGAGACCGTGACCGGATTCGAACCGGTGTAACTCGAGTTGCAGTCGAGCCCCTGAGCCTCTCGGGCACACGGTCGGGTGTTTTCTCCTTGTCCTGCGCTTGCCCTGACGACGTTAGGGCCGGGGTGCGGGGCCTTCAAGGGGTCCGGCGGGCGTGCCACATGACTGCCATACGCCGTTCATGAGCGGGGCGTGACGGGGGCCGTGGACCTACGACCAAGGGACGAGTTCGGAGCCGACCATCGACAGGGTTCAAATGGGTTGGTGACCCTTACTCTTGGCTCATGACCGCTCTCGAACCGCGCGACGCCGACGTCTCGCCCCGCATCGAAACCCCCGTCGTCGCCGAGAGCGAAGAGAAAAACGAAGGCGTACTCGGGCGGACCCACCGGGCGCTCAGCATCGGCATCGTCTCCGTCGTGCTCCTCATCGCGTTCGAGGCCACCGCCGTCGGTACCGCGATGCCCGTCGCGGCGCGCGAGCTGCACGGCATCCCGTTGTACGCGTTCGCCTTCTCCTCGTACTTCACCACCAGCCTCTTCGCCATGGTGCTCTCGGGGCAGTGGGCCGACCGGCGCGGGCCGCTGGGGCCGCTCGCCGCCGGGATCAGTTCCTTCGCGGTCGGGCTCCTGCTCTCCGGGACCGCGGGGAGCATGTGGATGTTCATCGCCGGGCGGGCCGTCCAGGGGCTCGGTGGCGGGCTGGTGATCGTGGCGCTGTACGTGATGATCGGCCGGGCCTACCCCGAGAAGATCCGGCCGGCGATCCTGGCGGCCTTCGCGGCGAGCTGGGTGATTCCCTCAGTCGTCGGCCCGCTGGCCTCCGGGACCGTGACCGAGCACCTCGGCTGGCGGTGGGTCTTCGTCGGGATCCCCGTGCTCATCGTCTTCCCGCTGGCCCTCGCGCTGCCCGCGATCCGGCGCATGGCGTCGGGGCCCGCGGACGGGATGAAGGGCGCCGAACCCTTCGACCGGCGGCGCATCCGGCTCGCCCTCGGTATCTCGGTGGGTGCGGGGCTGCTCCAGTACGCGGGGCAGGAGCTGAACTGGTACGCGTTGATCCCGGCCGCGGTCGGCGTCGCGCTGCTGGTGCCTGCCATACGTGGGCTGCTGCCGGCCGGCACCGTACGGGCGGCGCGTGGGCTGCCTGCGGTGATCCTGCTGCGGGGGATCTCCGCCGGGTCGTTCATCGCCGCCGAGTCCTTCGTACCGCTGATGCTCGTGACCCAGCGCGGGCTGACCCCGACGATGGCCGGTCTCTCGCTCGCGGTCGGCGGTGCGACGTGGGCACTCGGCTCGTACGTGCAGGCGCGCCCGCGCATGGAGGAGCACCGGGAGCGGCTCATGGTGGGAGGCATGGTGCTGGTCGCGGTGTCGATCGCGGTCGCACCGACTGTGCTGATCGCGTCGGTGCCGGTCTGGATCGTGGCCGTCGCCTGGACCTTCGGGTGCTTCGGGATGGGGATGGTGATCGCTTCTACGAGCGTGCTGCTGCTGAAGCTGTCGGCTCCGGAGGAGGCGGGGGGCAACTCGGCGGCCCTCCAGATCTCGGACGGACTGTCGAACGTCCTGCTGCTGGCCGGCGGCGGAGCGGCGTTCGCGGCGCTCGGCGGGGGAGCGCTGGGTGCGGCGGCGCACGGGGCGGGAGGCGCGAGCGCGGCCTCGCATCCCGGGGCGTTCGTGGCGGTGTTCCTGCCTATGGCGGGGGTGGCGTTGGTGGGGGCTTGGGTGGCGGCGCGGGTGCGGACAAACGCGTAGCACCGGCTGGTACCGCACGGTACCGTTCATGCATGGCTGGTCTGAATCTGCGGTTCACCGAAGAAGAGCTGGACGCCCTGCGCGCGCGTGCCGAGGCCGAAGGGCGGAGCATGCAGTCCTTCGCCCACGATGCCGTGATCACCGCCATAAACGAACACTCACGCCTCTTCAATGAGGCGGCAGACCATGTACTGAGGGCGAGCGAGGAGCTCAACAGGAGGCTCGCCTGATGAAGTACCTGACTCTGCCCGAGCTGCTCAACCTGGCGAAGCGGCTCGGTGCGGACGAGGTGCGTGACTACGGGCTCCTCGACTCCGCACTGGCACGCCCGCAAGCGAGTGTGTTCGGCCAGGATGCCTATCCGGATGTGTGGCAGAAGGCCGCAGCCCTGATGGAATCACTGGCGCGGAACCACGCCCTCGTCGACGGCAACAAGCGCATCGCCTGGTACGCGACCTGGGTTTTCCTGCACATGAACGGCCATCCGCTGAACGCGTCCTTCGACGTGGACGAGGCCGAACGGTTCGTGCTGGACGTCTGCCAGGGACTGCTGGACATGCCCAAGATCGCGGAGCAGCTGCCCGGGTTCGCCGCATAGACACACCGCTGTGAAGCGGGTCTCAGAGACCCCGAACCACGGCTTGTTCGTACGGGGTTCCGGCCGGGCCACCGGTAAGGTGGCCCGGTTGTCGTATCTCGTACGAGGTCGTGCGAGACCCGCGGACAGCGCCCCACGTACCCGAGAGACCCGAACCGGAGACCGTGACTACTACCGCCTCCCACCACCTCTCACCCGCCTTTCCCGGCCGCGCCCCCTGGGGTACGGCCGGCAAGCTGCGAGCCTGGCAGCAGGGCGCCATGGAGAGGTACATCCAGGAGCAGCCTCGCGACTTCCTCGCGGTCGCGACGCCCGGCGCAGGCAAGACCACCTTCGCCCTGACCCTCGCCTCGTGGCTGCTGCACCACCATGTCGTCCAGCAGATCACCGTCGTCGCGCCGACCGAGCACCTCAAGAAGCAGTGGGCCGAGGCCGCGGCCCGGATAGGGATCAAGCTCGACCCCGAGTACAGCGCCGGCCCCGTGAGCAAGGAGTACCACGGGGTCGCCGTGACGTACGCGGGCGTCGGTGTCCGGCCGATGCTGCACCGCAACCGATGCGAGCAGCGCAAGACCCTCGTGATCCTCGACGAGATCCACCACGCCGGTGACTCGAAGTCCTGGGGCGAGGCGTGCCAGGAGGCGTTCGACCCGGCGACCCGGCGGCTGGCGCTGACCGGGACGCCCTTCCGGTCCGACACCAATCCGATCCCCTTCGTGGCGTACGAGGAGGGGAACGACGGAATCCGGCGTTCCTCGGCCGACTACACCTACGGCTACGGCAACGCCCTCGCCGACGGGGTCGTCCGCCCCGTCATCTTCCTCAGCTACAGCGGCAACATGCGCTGGCGTACGAAGGCGGGCGACGAGATCGCCGCGCGGCTCGGCGAGCCGATGACCAGGGACGCCATCGGGCAGGCCTGGCGCACCGCGCTCTCGCCCACCGGGGACTGGATCCCGAATGTGCTCTCCGCCGCCGACAAGCGGCTGACCGAGGTGCGCAAGGGCATCCCCGACGCCGGTGGGCTCGTCATCGCGACCGACCAGGAGTCGGCGCGCGAGTACGCCAAGATCCTGAAGAAGGTCACCGGGCAGAAGGCGACCGTCGTCCTCTCCGACGAGAAGGCCGCCTCGAAGAAGATCGACCAGTTCACCGAGGACGGCTCGCGCTGGATGGTCGCGGTCCGGATGGTGTCGGAGGGCGTCGACGTGCCGCGCCTCGCGGTCGGGGTGTACGCCACCACCATCTCGACGCCCCTCTTCTTCGCGCAGGCCGTCGGGCGCTTCGTGCGCTCGCGGCGCCGCGGCGAGACCGCCTCCGTCTTCGTACCGACCATTCCGATGCTCCTCGACTTCGCCAACGAGATGGAGGTCGAGCGGGACCACGTCCTCGACAAGCCCAAGAAGGGCAGCGACGAGGAGAACCCGTTCGCCGAGGAGGACAAGCTCCTCTCCGACGCGGAGAAGCTGGAGGACGAGGAGACCGAGGAGCAGCTGCCCTTCGAGGCGCTGGAGTCCGACGCGGTCTTCGACCGGGTGCTGTACGACGGTGCCGAGTTCGGCATGCAGGCGCACCCGGGCAGCGAGGAGGAGCAGGACTACCTCGGGATTCCGGGACTCCTCGAACCCGACCAGGTGCAGCTCCTGCTCCAGAAGCGGCAGACCCGGCAGATCGCGCACAGCCGCCAGAAGCCGGCCGCGGAGGCCGACCTGCTGGAGAAGCCGGCCGAGGCGCGCCCGGTCGTCACCCACAAGCAGCTGCTCGGGCTGCGGAAGTCGCTCAACACCATGGTGTCGGCGTACACGCACCAGAGCGGCAAGCCGCATGGGGTGATCCACACCGAGCTGCGGCGGGTGTGCGGCGGTCCGCCCAGCGCCGAGGCGACGGCCGGACAGATCCAGGACCGGATCAAGAAGGTCCAGGAGTGGGCCACCCGGATGACGTAGGCGGTTCGGCATCGCCACCGGCCAGCATCGCCACCGGCCCGGGGGGGGGGGGGGGCGGCGGGCCCCCCCCCGGCGCGGGGGGGAGGGAATTTAT
>NZ_JBSHFH010000025.1:0-109410 GCF_053617235.1 Streptomyces sp. NPDC055749
GTCACACGACACCCGGCGAGCCTCTTCGTATATCCGGCATCAGCCGTCAGGCAAGGACTACTTCGCGGAGTTCTCCGGGACCTGGGCGTCGGCGGCCGGCTTCCGGCCGCGGAACTCACGTACCAGCGAGATCGCCACCACCAGCGCCGCCACCAGCAGCGAGAGGATGACCTGCTCGCGCCCGGTGTCGTCGGTCAGCATGTAGACCAGCACGAACGAGATCATCGCGATCGTCGCCCAGGTCAGGTACGGGAAGAGCCACATCCGTACGACCAGCTTCTCCGGCGACTCGCGCAGGATGATGCCGCGCATCCGCAGCTGGGTGAAGCAGATGACCAGCCAGACGAACAGCGCGACCGCACCGGAGGAGTTCAGCAGGAACGCGAAGACGGTGTCGGGCCACTGGTAGTTGAAGAAGACGGCGACGAAGCCGAAGACCACCGAGGACAGGATGGCCGCCGTCGGCACGCCACGCTTGTTCACCTTGGCGAACGCCTTGGGAGCGTCACCGCGCTGGCCGAGCGAGAACGCCATCCGCGAGGCCGTGTAGAGGCCCGAGTTGAGGCAGGACAGCACCGCGGTCAGCACGATGACGTCCATGACCTGGCCGGCGTGCGGGATGCCGATGGAGTTGAGCGCGGCGACGTACGAGCCGTCGGCGACGATCGACGGGTCGTTCCACGGCAGCAGCGTCAGGACGACGAAGATCGAGCCGAGGTAGAAGATCGCGATACGCCAGATGACGCTGTTCGTGGCCTTGGAAACGGCGCGCTGCGGGTCCTCGGACTCGCCGGCCGCCAGGGTCACGATCTCACTGCCCATGAAGGAGAAGACGACCATCAGCACACCGGTGAGGATGGCTCCTGGTCCTTCGGGGAAGAACCCGCCGCTGTCGGTGAGATGGGCGATTCCCGAGCCGGGGTTGTCCGAACCCGGCAGGAAGCCGAAGACGGCGAGGAAGCCGATGACGACGAAGGCGCCGATGGCCACGACCTTGATTCCGGCGAACCAGAACTCGAACTCGCCGTACGAACCGACCGAGACCAGGTTCGTCAACGTCAGTACCACCATCACGATGAGCGCCCAGGCCCACTGCGGTACGCCGGGGATCCAGCCCTCCAGGATCTTCGCGCCCGCGGTCGCCTCGACGGCGAGCACCACGACCCAGAAGAACCAGTAGAGCCAGCCGATCGAGAAGCCGGCCCAGCGGCCCAGGGCCTGGTCGGCGTAGGCGGAGAACGAGCCGGAGCTCGGGCGGGCGACGGCCATCTCGCCCAGCATTCGCATGACGAAGACGACCATCAGGCCGACCAACGCGTACGACAGGAGAATGGCCGGTCCCGCGGCGGCGATACCGGCACTCGAACCCACGAACAGGCCGGCGCCGATGACACCGCCGATCGCGATCATCGAGAGATGACGGTTCTTGAGGCCGGCCTGAAGCCCGTCGGGGGAACCAGGCTGGTCCGGCGTGCCCGGCTTCTCGCCGGGCTCCGCCAGAGTCGTCTGCGACGTCATGGATGGAGTCCTTACGTGTTCGGGTCGCCTCGTAGGCGTTGCCGTTATGTGGGGGTGGGGGGTGGTGCGACGGCAAGTCACGCATTCAAGCCCGACAGATGCCGGAATGGGAACCCCCTATTCCGTTTCGTTCACCGGATCGTTGCCCGTGTGGCGTTGAGCACACGGTCCCGGGAACCTGCCCCGGGTGCCCCGACCCCGCTGACGGCTACCCCGCGATGTTCGTGCCACACTCAGAACATGCGCGTGTACCTCGGCTCCGACCATGCCGGCTACGAACTCAAGAACCACCTCGTCGAGTGGCTGACGGCCCATGGCCACGAGGCCGTCGACTGTGGTCCCCACATCTATGACGCCCAGGACGACTACCCGCCGTTCTGCCTCCGCGCCGCCGGGAAGACGGCAGCGGACGCCGACAGCCTGGGCATCGTCATCGGCGGCTCCGGCAACGGCGAGCAGATCGCCGCGAACAAGGTCAAGGGCGTCCGCGCCGCACTGGCCTGGAGCGAGCAGACCGCCGCACTCGGGCGCGAGCACAACGACGCCAACGTGGTGGCCATCGGTGGCCGCATGCACTCGGTGGAGGAGTCCACCAAGTTCGTCGAGATCTTCCTCAACACCCCTTACTCGGGTGAGGAGCGTCACACCCGCCGCATCGAGATGCTCGCGGCGTACGAGACGACCGGCGAGCTCCCCCCGATCCCGGCGCACCACCCGCAGCAGGGCTGACCGAGCCCGCACCCGCTTCACCGTGCCGCCGGGGCTTCGGTCCCGGCGGCACGGTCATGTCACAGCAACCCCACACCTGTACGGGAGCCGACGTGCCCGAGGGACACACGATCCACCGCCTCGCCGCCGACCACCGCGAGCGGTTCGCGGGCGCCCCGGTACGGGTCAGCAGCCCGCAGGGCAAGTTCTCCGGCAGCGCCGCCCTGCTCGACGGCCGCACCTTCACGGGCGTGGACGCCCACGGCAAGCACCTCTTCCTCGGCTTCGGGGACATCGGCTGGGTCCACATCCACCTCGGCCTCTTCGGCAAGCTCGGTTTCGGTACGACCCCGGCCCCGCCGCCCACCGACACGGTCCGGCTGCGCCTGGCGAACGCGGGCCACCACGCGGATCTGCGTGGCCCGACCACCTGCGCCCTGATCACGGAGGCCGAGAAGCGCGCGATACACGACCGCCTCGGCCCGGACCCGCTGCGGACGGACGAGGACGGCGAGCGGGCCTGGCAGCGGATCTCCCGCAGCCGCGTCACCGTCGGAGCGCTCCTCATGGACCAGAAGGTCATCGCGGGCGTCGGCAACGTCTACCGGGCCGAGGTCCTGTTCCGGCACGGCATCGATCCGTACCGCCCCGGCAAGGACCTCACGCGCACCGAGTGGGACGCGATCTGGGCCGACCTGGGGATGCTGATGCGTGAAGGCGTACGCAACAACCGCATCGACACGGTCCGCCCCGAACACCTGCCCGAGGCGATGGGCCGCCCCCCACGGGTCGACGACCACGGTGGCGAGGTCTATGTCTACCGGCGCACGCACCAGCCGTGCCACATCTGCGCGACAGAGATCCGAACGGCGGACCTGGCAGCCCGCAACCTCTTCTGGTGCCCCGCCTGCCAACCCCGCTGACCCGATTTCGAACACATCGTCACCGGGGTCCCCCTGCACCGAAGCCCTCCGGGTGGATAAGGTCCCCGCAATGGCACGTCGCGGAGGACCAGACTCGTACGCGGCCCGGTGGCGAAGATCCGCGCACCGGGCCCGCATCGCCCTGCGCAAATCCGGCGTGGACTACTTCCGCGGTGACGGCTCCGACTGGATCGCTCTCGTCGGCCTGCTGCTCACCATCCCCGCCATCACTTGTGCCACCCTCCTGAACCCCGTGTGGTGCTCGCCCGCCGCACTCGTCCTCCCCATCGTCGCGGGCGGCCTCCTGCTGCGACCGGCCAGCCTGCTGGGTCTGTACGCGACCGCGGCCGCCGCGCTGATCGTGGAATCCATCGCGCTCGGCCCGTACGCGGCGGAGCCGGCCCGGGTCACCCCCGGCACCGTCCTGGTCGTCGCGGCCTGCGGCTTCTTCGGCCTGGTCCTCGCCCAGTTCAGGGCCAGGGTCGGCGTCCCGTGGCGCCGCGGCGGCACGATGCTCTTCGACCTGCGCGAACGCATCCGTGTCCAGAGCGCCCTGCCGAGACTGCCGCAGGGCTGGCACCGGGAGATGGCCCTGCGCCCCGCGGGCGGCCAGTCCTTCTCCGGCGACTTCGTCGTCGCCGCCCGCACCAACGGCGGCCGGACCCTGGAAGCCGTCCTCACCGATGTCTCCGGCAAGGGCATGGACGCGGGCTCCCGCGCCCTGCTGCTGTCCGGCGCCTTCGGCGGCCTGCTCGGCTCACTGCCCCCGCACGGCTTCCTGCCCGCCGCCAACGGCTATCTCCTGCGCCAGGACTGGGACGAGGGCTTCGCCACCTCCATCCACCTCGTACTGGACCTGGAGTCGGGCGACTACGAGCTGCTCTCGGCGGGCCACCCGCCGGCCCTCCAGCTCCATGCCGGCAGCGGCACGTGGGAGGAGAAGGCGGCGGAGGGCCCGCTGCTCGGCGTCTACGACGGAGCGCAGTTCGACGCGGTGAAGGGCTCCCTCGGACCCGGCGACGTGCTGATGCTCTTCACCGACGGCCTCGTCGAGACCTCGGACCGGGACATCGCCGAGGGCATCGACCGGCTGACGGGCGAGGCCGACCGCTATGTCGCCACGGGCTTCGAAGGCGCCGCCTGGCACCTGATCGAGGCATGCGCGAAGGACGTCAACGACGACCGGGCGCTGCTGCTGCTGTCCCGCCGCACCTGAACCGTACGGAAGCGGTCGAAACGGCACCCGCGTCAACCGGGCAGAGCCTCGTACTCCTTGTCCCGCCCGCTGTCCCGCCCGCTGTCCCGTCCGCCGGGCAGAATCCGGGCCAGCAGATGCGAGCGCCCGGCGGCCAGCGGTGCCAGGACCGCGAGTACGAGCACATATCCGGCGATGAACGGGGAAAGCCGTTCGTCCAGCCCCGCGCCCGCCGCCATCGTGGCGAGGATCAGCGCGAACTCACCGCGCGCCAGCAGCGTCGTGGAGATGTTCGCCGTGGCCTGCGGCCCGAAGGAGTACACCTTGGCGGCGGTCAGCCCCGCGAACACGTTCATCGCCATCGTCACCGCGACGGCCGCCAGCACCGGCCACACCACGCTCGGCAGATCGCCCGGGTTGATCGAGAGACCGAAGGCGAAGAAGAAGATCGCACCGAACGCGTCCCGCAACGGGTGGACCAGCTTGAGGATGCGGGCGCCCGACGTCGTGCTCCCGAGCATCAGACCGACCATGAAGGCACCGATCGCGTCCGCGACTCCGAACCACTCCGAGACACCGGCGACGAACACCGCGGCGCCGAGGAAGGAGATGACGAGGAGTTCGTCGTCCTTGGTGTCGATGAGCCGGGAGACGGCCTTCGTGCCGAAGCGGGCGACCAGCGCGAGCAGCAGCAGGAAGCCGAACGCCTTGCCCCCGTCCAGGACCGCCGCGCCGAGGCTGTCCGCGCCGGACAGGATCGGCTGGAGCGCGGCGAGGTAGAGGGCGAGGAAGACGTCCTCGACGACGATGATGCCGAGGATCGGCTTGGTCTCGGGATTCCCGATGCGTCCCAGGTCGACCAGGACCTTGGTGACGATGGCGGAGGACGAGATACCGAGGACACCGGCGAGGACCAGCGCCTCCGAGGTGCCCCAGCCGAGGGCGAAACCGAAGCCGAGCCCGGCGCCGACGTTCAGGGCGAGATACGCGCCACCGGCGAGCGCCATCTTGCGCCCGCCCGCCTTGAGGTCGTCGAGATGGAACTCGAGTCCCAGATAGAAGAGCAGCAGCACCAACCCGAGCGCGGAGAGCATTTCGAGGTCGTGCGGGTCGGCGACGAGGACGATGCCCGGGGTGTGCGGGCCGAGCAGGATCCCGGCCAGGATGAACAGGGGGATGGTCGGCAGTCCGATCCGGCCGCCGACGCGGGCGAGGACTGCGGCGGCGAGGAAGGCGCCGCCCATGGCGATGAGTGTGTCTGCGTGTCCGATGAGCCTGTTTCTCCGGTCGGTCAAGAGAGCGTCAAGGAATCGTCAGTAATTAGTTTACCGAACGATTGACGTTGCAAGTGTTCGAACCGGTTCGGACCCCGCCGAGCCCTGCCGCGCCCCGGTGTCTGCCCGTAGGGTCGAGGGCGTGACCACTCCCCAACTGACCCTGGCCGAGGTCGAGGCGATCGCCCGCGAGGCCCACGCGGACCAGACCGACAAGGCGGGACGCCCGTACGCGGAACATCTCGCGGCGGTCGCCGACGGCGTACGGGAGCGGGGCGGGAGCGACGAACAGATCGCCGCCGCATGGCTGCACGACGCCGTCGAGGACGACGCGCTCACCCTGCAGTGGCTGGACGGGGCGGCCCTGCCGCAGCCCGTCAAAGACATGGTCCTCGCCGTCACCAAGAGGGACGGCGAGGACCTCTCCTCGTACACCGAGCGGATTCTCGCGACTCCCGGAGCGCTGCTCATCAAGGAGTCGGATCTCGCCCACAACGCCGACCCGGTCCGTCTCGCGGTGCTGGAACCGGCGACGCGTACCCGTCTGACCGCGAAATATGCGCAGGTACGAAGGCTGTTGGGGCTCACGGACGGCGAACCGCCCACCGAACGACGGGTTCAAGCCAACCCGTCGTCGCGCTGACTCAGAGCTTGGCGGCGTCCCGCCGCCGGAACGCCCAGTCCATGTCCGGCTCCGTGGCGAACCGCAGCAGGCGCCGTACCGGCGGCGTGCAGAAGAGGGTCACCACCGCCGCGGCGGTGAGCGAGACGAGCACAAGGCCACCGGGCGAGCCCAGCCACTCGAACCGGTCGTACAGTCCGGCGTATCCGGCGCCCTTCACCAGGAAGCCGTGCAGCAGATAGCCGCAGATCGTCCCGGCGCCGAGCACCGTGAACCACATGTGCCGGCGCGGCACCCAGGCCAGGAACGCGGCGGTCAG
The DNA here is from genome assembly GCF_053617235.1 of Streptomyces sp. NPDC055749. Taxonomy (NCBI): domain Bacteria; kingdom Bacillati; phylum Actinomycetota; class Actinomycetes; order Kitasatosporales; family Streptomycetaceae; genus Streptomyces; species Streptomyces sp. NPDC055749. The sequence continues at coordinate 6,560 of NZ_JBSHFH010000025.1, forward strand.
GACCAGTGCGCAGCCGAACATCGCCAGCGTCATCACGGCCCCCGACCACCAGGGCGTGTCCATCTCCTGCGCGCTGTTGCTGCGGTAGAACCAGCCGAGCCGCATGCGCGGCACGGCCCAGTAGGCGAACAGCAGGGCGCCGGCGACCAACGGCAGGCTGAGCAGCCGGACTTCACGCCGCCGCACCAGCTGGAAGTGCTCGGGCTTCAGCACCAGGCCGAGCACGAAGAAGGGCAGGAACTGCAGGACGCGCTGGAGATCGAGGTCGTCACCGATCGCCGGGGTCACCGAGGCGAGTACGGCGATCGCGAGCGCGACCGGCAGCGGGTGACGCAGGGCCTTCCATACGGGAGTGGTGACCCGCCAGACGAACAGCGCGATCAGGAACCAGGTGAGGAACATCGGGTCGAGCAGGCTGATCTCCTGCCCGGGCGCTCCGCCGGCGTACCGCTTGAACAGCGAGTACGCGGTCTCGAACAGCACGTAGGGCACGGCGACGCCGGTGATCAGACGCTTCACCTTGCCCGGGCTCATCTCGAACGAACGGGAGAAGTAACCGGAGATGAGGATGAAGGCCGGCATGTGGAACGTGTACACGACCATGTACAGCGCCCGGGCGGCCCTGCTCCCGTCCATCACCGGCTCCCACGCGTGCGCGACGGCGACGAGCACGATCGCGAGGAACTTCACGTTGTCGAAGTACGCGTCACGCTTTTTGGCCGGTGCAGGAGCGGCATGAGCGGTCGGCACGGTGGTGGGGGGAGTGCCGGTGACCGTCGGGGTCTGCTCGTGTCTGGGCTCCGACTCCCGGGTGTCAGGGGGGAGTGGGGCCCTCTGGAATACGCTCGGAGCTTGGAACATCTAAGGCACCTTAGACCCGTCGATTGCAATTCGTAAAACTCTCAAGAGTTATCGCGTGTTCCCGCTCAATCGGAAGTGAAACCCCCGACTTCCGCCCGCTATGCACCATTTAATCCCGCTTAAATGGTGCATAGCGGAGGGAAGTTGTGGGACGTGAATTTCGTCCCACTGATTCCTGGGAATAGGCTGTGAATGAAGTGTGGGGGTATGGAAACGATCACATTCATTTAAATTCCCCCTGTGTGGCGCACAGTTGACTCACAGCCGATTCACGGCTGGGGCCCGCTGCCCGTGCGTGGCACGGCCGGGCCCGCCGGGGGCGCCCGTCCCGCGCTGTCCGCCCCGGGGTGTGCGCGGGCGCGAGTATGGCGCGATCCGGACAGGTCGATTCGTCACCTGGCAGCAACCACACGGGAGTTGGTGGCACGATGGACGCGACGGAGCGTGCTGGAGTGCGCGCTGCCGGGCCGGCAAGGCGGACCGACCAAGGGTGTGATCAGTCGTGGCCATCTCACTGTCTGTGGTGCTTCTGTTGGCGATCATCCTGGTGGTGCTGATCCGCGGTGGGTCCATCAAGGCCGGGCCCGCGATCGTCGCAGTGCTCTTCGGCTTCTTCCTGGCATCGACCGGCATGGCGCCGTCGATCAACAGGTTCATGAACTCGCTGGCGGACACCATCAACCAGATCAGCTTCTGACCCGTAGGCCCGTAGAGGGTCAACTACAGGGTCAACGCAAAGGGCCCGGTTCGGCAGTGACTGCCGAACCGGGCCCAGGCGTGGAGCGGGCGACGGGAATCGAACCCGCGTAGCTAGTTTGGAAGACTAGTGCTCTACCATTGAGCTACGCCCGCATGCACCGCACCGCAGGTCCGCGGACCTCGGCACGAACAGCATCGTAGCGGGTCGGCGGCGTGCTTCGCACACCCGTCGCGGCACCGGTCGGCCTCGCCGCCGGACACCCACGGTGAAGCCTCCGGTGCAAAGCGTCCGATGCACTGCCTCGCTGCATGTACCCTACGTGTCGCACCGACGGGGTGTGGCGCAGCTTGGTAGCGCGTCCGCTTTGGGAGCGGAAGGTCGTCGGTTCGAATCCGGCCACCCCGACCAGACAAGATCGCATTGGGGGAGTCATCCCCCTTGCCGTTACTATGCAAATTGCGTGCCCGTGTGTCCGATGAACCGGGCCCGATCCGCGAAGCCGCCGCTGGCGGTCCAGCAGAACCCCAAGAAGTCAGCCCCCAAGGAGACCGAACCGTGAAGAGCGCCGTGGAGACCCTGAACCCGACCCGGGTTCGGCTCAGCATTGAGGTGCCCTTCGAGGAGCTCAAGGACAGCCTCGACGCGGCGTACAAGAAGATCAACCAGCAGGTCACGGTGAAGGGCTTCCGTAAGGGCAAGATCCCCAACCGGGTCATCGACCAGCGGTTCGGCCGTGGTGCTGTGCTGGAGGAGGCCGTCAACGACGCCCTTCCGAAGTTCTACACCGAGGCTGTCAACGAGGGTGAGCTCAACGTTCTGGGCCAGCCCGAGGTCGACATCACCGAGCTGAAGGACGGCGAGCTGCTGTCCTTCACTGCCGAGGTTGACGTGCGCCCCGAGATCGTGATTCCGGACTACTCCGGCATCGAGGTCACAGTGGACGCCCTCGAGGTCACCGACGAGGACGTCGAGAAGGCCGTGGAGCAGCTCCGCGAGCGCTTCGCCTCCACCAACCCGGTCGAGCGCGCCGCCGCCGAAGGCGACGTCGTCACGATCGACCTGGAGGCCAAGGTCGAGGGCGAGGTCCTTGAGGACGGCGTGGCCGCCGGTGTCTCGTACACCATCGGTTCCGGCGAGCTCCTCGAAGGCATCGACGAGGCCGTGACCGGCCTGGAGGCCGGTGGCGAGGCCACCTTCACCTCTCAGCTGAAGGGCGGCTCCGCCGAGGGCAAGGACGCGGAGGTCACCGTCAAGGTCACCACCGTTGCCGCCCGTGAGCTTCCCGAACTGGACGACGAGTTCGCCCAGATGGCGAGCGAGTTCGACACGCTCGACGAGCTGAAGGCGGACAGCCGCAAGCGCCTCGAGAACACCAAGCAGTACGACCAGGCCACCCAGGCCCAGGAGCGCGTCCTCGACGAGCTCCTGAAGCTGGCCGAGGTCCCGATCCCCGAGAAGCTTCTCGCGGACGAGGTCCAGACCCGCAAGCACAACCTCGAGCACCACCAGCTCGGCCAGATGGGTCTCGACCTCGAGAAGTACCTGGAGATCCAGGGCAAGACCCTCGAGGAGTTCGAGGCCGAGACCGCCGAGCAGGCGATCAAGGGCATCAAGACCCAGTTCATCCTTGACGAGCTCGTCAACAAGGAGAAGCTGAACGTCAACCAGGAGGAGCTCACCGAGCACCTCATGCGGCGCGCCGCTTCCTCCGGCATGAGCCCGGACCAGTTCGCCCAGGCCGTCGTCGAGGGTGGCCAGGTGCCGATGCTCGTCGGCGAGGTCGCCCGCGGCAAGGCGCTCGCCGTCGTCGTCGAGGCCGCCAAGGTCGTCGACACCAACGGTGAGGTCGTCGACCTCGAGGACGACGAGGAAGAGGCCGTCGAGACGGTCGAGGCCGTCGAGGGCACCACCGAGGCCGCCGCCGAGGAGAAGCCCGAGGCCTGAGCCTCGTAACCGATCCGTTCGACGGGCTCCGGACGCTGTGCGTCCGGGGCCCGTCGTCGTATCGGCGTGCGACCGTCGGAACCCTTGTGCGGACTGCTTACCTTGCGCTCCCAGCGAACAGTTGGGGAAGCGGGATGGCGTTGTCCTACCTGCGCGTTAGGGTCCATGAAGGAAGGGTGGGGGAGTCCCCGCCCACCCGGTACGAAGACGCTGAGACGGCCGGAGCCGTCAGAGACGAGCAGGTGGATACGTGACGAATCTGATGCCCTACGCCGCCGGAGAGCCGTCCCTCGGTGGTGGCCTCGGCGACCAGGTCTACAGCCGACTGCTCGGCGAGCGCATCATCTTCCTCGGTCAGCAGGTCGACGATGACATCGCCAACAAGATCACCGCACAGCTGCTGCTCCTTGCCGCCGAGCCGGACAAGGACATCTACCTCTACATCAACAGCCCCGGTGGCTCGGTGACCGCAGGCATGGCGGTCTACGACACCATGCAGTACATCCCGAACGACGTCGTCACCATCGGTATGGGCATGGCGGCCTCCATGGGCCAGTTCCTGCTGACCGGTGGCGCGGCGGGCAAGCGCTTCGCGCTCCCGAACACCGACATCCTCATGCACCAGGGTTCGGCCGGCATCGGCGGTACCGCCTCGGACATCAAGATCCAGGCCCAGTACCTGCTCCGGACGAAGACGCGTATGGCGGAGATCACCGCCCACCACTCCGGTCAGACCGTGGAGACGATCATCCGCGACGGCGACCGTGACCGCTGGTACACCGCGGAGGAGGCCAAGGAGTACGGCCTCATCGACGAGATCATCTCGGCCGCGTCGGGCATCCCGGGCGGCGGCGGCACCGGCGCCTGATCCGGCTTCCACCGGACCGGCACCGCCTTCCGCACCTCTCGTACGCCGAGAACCCAGCCCACAGAACGCCACCAGGATGGTGAACACCCACATGAACAACTTCCCCGGCGCATCCGCGAACGGTCTCTACACCGGCCCGCAGGTGGATAACCGCTACGTCATCCCGCGCTTCGTGGAGCGCACCTCGCAGGGCGTGCGTGAGTACGACCCGTACGCGAAGCTCTTCGAGGAGCGCGTGATCTTCCTCGGCGTCCAGATCGACGACGCCTCGGCCAACGACGTCATGGCGCAGCTCCTGTGCCTGGAGTCGATGGACCCGGACCGCGACATCTCGATCTACATCAACAGCCCCGGCGGCTCGTTCACCGCGCTCACCGCGATCTACGACACGATGCAGTTCGTGAAGCCGGACATCCAGACGGTCTGCATGGGCCAGGCGGCCTCCGCCGCCGCCGTCCTGCTGGCGGCGGGCACGCCGGGCAAGCGCATGGCGCTCCCGCACGCCCGTGTGCTGATCCACCAGCCGTCCTCGCAGACCGGCCGTGAGCAGCTCTCCGACCTGGAGATCGCGGCCAACGAGATCCTCCGGATGCGCACCCAGCTCGAGGAGATGCTGGCGAAGCACTCCACCACCCCGCTGGAGAAGATCAGCGAGGACATCGAGCGCGACAAGATCCTTACCGCGGAGGACGCCCTCGCGTACGGTCTGGTGGACCAGATCGTCTCCACCCGTAAGACCACGGCCGGCGCTTCCGTCTGAGCCGGTCTTTCCCCTTGGCACATTCCGTTTGCACGGTCTCGGCCGTGTGAACCGTGCCAAGGGGGGCCCGTACGGGGGGTCAGGCAAGGTACCGTCGGATAGAGGCACCAGGAGCCGCTGAACCAGGCGTCTCCCAGGCGAAGGGGAAGCACCTCGTGGCACGCATCGGTGATGGCGGCGACTTGCTCAAGTGCTCGTTCTGCGGAAAGAGCCAGAAGCAGGTGAAGAAGCTCATCGCGGGACCCGGTGTGTACATCTGCGATGAGTGCATCGATCTCTGCAACGAGATCATCGAGGAGGAGCTCGCCGAGACCTCCGAGGTGCGGTGGGAAGAGCTTCCCAAGCCGCGCGAGATCTACGAGTTCCTCGAGGGGTACGTCGTAGGGCAGGAGCCCGCGAAGAAGGCCCTCTCGGTCGCTGTGTACAACCACTACAAGCGGGTCCAGGCCGGCGAGAACAGCGGCGGCGCCAACCGCGACGACGCGATCGAACTCGCCAAGTCCAACATCCTGCTGCTCGGCCCCACGGGCTCGGGCAAGACACTCCTCGCGCAGACGCTGGCCCGCATGCTCAACGTCCCGTTCGCCATCGCCGACGCGACGGCGCTGACGGAGGCCGGCTATGTCGGCGAGGACGTCGAGAACATCCTGCTGAAGCTGATCCAGGCCGCTGACTACGACGTCAAGAAGGCCGAGACGGGGATCATCTACATCGACGAGATCGACAAGGTCGCCCGCAAGAGCGAAAACCCGTCGATCACCCGCGATGTCTCGGGCGAGGGCGTCCAGCAGGCCCTGCTGAAGATCCTGGAGGGCACCACCGCCTCCGTACCGCCGCAGGGCGGCCGGAAGCACCCGCACCAGGAGTTCATCCAGATCGACACGACGAACGTGCTGTTCATCGTGGGCGGTGCCTTCTCCGGCCTGGAGAAGATCATCGAGTCGCGGGCCGGCGCCAAGGGCATCGGCTTCGGCGCGACGATCCGTTCCAAGCTGGAGATCCAGGCGAGCGACCAGTTCCAGGAGGTCATGCCGGAGGACCTGGTGAAGTTCGGGATGATCCCCGAGTTCATCGGCCGCCTCCCGGTGCTGACCTCGGTCCACAACCTGGACCGCGAGGCCCTGCTCCAGATCCTGGTCGAGCCGCGCAACGCACTGGTGAAGCAGTACCAGAAGCTGTTCGAACTCGACGGCGTGGAGCTGGAGTTCGAGCGCGAGGCACTGGAGGCCATCGCCGACCAGGCGATCCTGCGCCAGACGGGCGCCCGCGGTCTGCGCGCCATCATGGAGGAAGTCCTCCAGTCCGTGATGTACGAGGTGCCGTCCCGCAAGGACGTGGCCCGCGTAGTCATCACACCGGACGTCGTCCGCAACAACGTCAACCCGACCCTGGTCCCGCGCGAACCGCGCACGATCGGCAAGAACGACGGCGGCAGGCACGAGAAGTCCGCGTAGCGGTAAGCAAGCGCAAGGGGCGCCCCGCCGAACGGCGGGGCGCCCCTTCGCTGTTGTGCGGGATCAGACCTTGGTGCGGGAGGTGTTGTAGAGCTTCGCGGCCAGGGCGGCCACGTCGTCCTGGGCCATGCCCTTGCCTGCCATGGAGAGGGCGATGTCGACGCCGACGACCACACCGACGGTGCTGTAGTCGGCCCAGACGCAGATGGGGACCTGGAACTCCTTGGGTCCCTTCGCGGCGGTACCGTCGCCCTCCTTGTTGATCATCTTCATGTCCTGGCACTTCATCAGTGCGCCCTTGAATCCGTCCGGTGTGACGGCCCTGGGGCTGCCGATGAGCGAGACCTCCATCTTGGAGTCCTTGAAGTCCTCCCCGGCGCCGACGAAGGAACCGTCGATGACCTTCGCCGGGTCGGTGACGTCGCCCCAGATGCCCTGGAGGGTAAGTGACTTCGTCGAGATCTCGGTGCCGGAGACGTACGTGGAGCCCGCCTGCTGGGGGTTGTTGATCCCCAGAGCCTCCGCCTCGGTCTTGTCCTTGCCGGTCAGCGGGCCCGCCGGGGCCTTCGACGACGGGTCGGACTTGTAGTCGTCGACGGACTTCGCGGGCGTCAGCTTGTAGCCCTTCGTGGAGTCCGCGACGTCACTGTTGCTGGCGCCGCCCGATGTCATGAAGTACACGCCGCCACCGATGACGGCCAGCGCCACGACGACGCCCGCCACGATCAGACCGGTCTTCTTCTTCGGTGCGGCCGGCGGCATCGGCACCTGGCCGCCGTAGGCGGGCTGGCCGCCGTACGGGGGAGTGGGCGGCTGCTGGCCGTACGGGCCCGGCTGCTGGCCCTGCGGGTAGCCGTAGCCCTGCGGGGGCTGCTGCGGCGGTACGCCCTGGGGGGCCTGCTGCGGGTACCCGTAACCGGGCTGGCCCTGCGGCGGACCCTGCGGCGGCTGGCCGCCGTACGGGCCCGGCTGCTGTCCGTACGGTCCGGGCTGGCCCTGCGGCTGCTGCCCACCGTACGGGCCCGGCTGGTTGTAGCTCATGCTGCTGTCCCCTCCAGAATGCTTATGCGTTCCGAACATCCTGGCTGACGTGGCCCTGACGTGGGGCATCGGGCGGCACACCGTTACTCAACTAACCGGTTTCAGTGCAGGACTGTGACGGCCCTAAACTGTCCCCCGTGACCGAGAACACTCAGCAGCAGACAGCCAGCAACCCCGAACTGCCGACCCAGTACGCGCCGGCCGAGGTAGAGGGGAAGCTGTATGAGCGCTGGGTAGAACGCGGGTATTTCGAAGCCGACGAGCACAGCGACAAGCCCCCGTACAGCATCGTCATCCCCCCGCCGAACGTCACCGGAAGCCTTCACCTCGGGCACGCCTTCGAGCACACGCTGATCGACGCCCTCGTCCGCCGCAAGCGCATGCAGGGCTTCGAGGCGCTCTACCAGCCGGGCATGGACCACGCCGGCATCGCCACCCAGAACGTCGTCGAGCGCGAGCTCGGCAAGGAGGGCAAGTCCCGCCACGACCTGGGCCGCGAGGCCTTCGTCGAGCGTGTCTGGCAGTGGAAGAACGAGTCCGGCGGCCAGATCTCCGGCCAGATGCGCCGCCTCGGTGAGGGCGTCGCCTGGTCCCGTGAGCGCTTCACCATGGACGAGGGCCTGTCCAAGGCCGTCCAGACCGTCTTCAAGCGGATGTTCGACGACGGGCTGATCTACCGCGCCGAGCGCATCATCAACTGGTGCCCGCGCTGCCTGACCGCGATCTCCGACATCGAGGTCGAGTACCAGGAGGACGACGGCGAGCTCGTCTCCATGAAGTACGGCGAGGGCGACGAGACCATCGTCGTCGCCACGACCCGCGCCGAGACGATGCTCGGTGACACCGCCGTCGCCGTCCACCCCGACGACGAGCGCTACAAGCACCTGATCGGCAAGCAGATCAGGCTGCCGCTCACCGAGCGCACGATCCCCGTCGTCGCCGACCACCACGTCGACCCGGAGTTCGGCACCGGCGCCGTCAAGGTGACCCCGGCCCACGACCCGAACGACTTCGAGATCGGCAAGCGTCACGACCTGCCGTTCCTCACGGTCATGGACGAGCGCGCGGTCATCACGGTCCCCGGCCCCTTCGAGGGCCTCGACCGCCTGGAGGCCCGCTCCGCCATCGTCGCCGCACTGCGCGCCGACGGCCGGATCGTCGCCGAGAAGCGCCCGTACGTCCACTCCGTCGGCCACTGCTCGCGCTGCAAGACCACGATCGAGCCGCGCCTGTCCCTCCAGTGGTGGGTCAAGGTCGCCCCGCTCGCCAAGGCGGCCGGTGACGCCGTCCGCGACGGCAGCGTCAAGATCCACCCGCAGGAGATGGAGAAGCGCTACTTCGACTGGGTCGACAACCTCCACGACTGGACGATCTCGCGCCAGCTCTGGTGGGGCCACCGCATCCCCGTCTGGTACGGCCCGAACGGCGAGGTCGTCTGCGTCGGACCGGACGACGCGGTCCCCACGGGCGAGGGCTGGACGCAGGACAGCGATGTCCTGGACACCTGGTTCTCCTCGGGGCTGTGGCCGTTCTCCACGCTGGGCTGGCCCGAACAGACCGACAGCCTCGCGAAGTTCTATCCGAATTCCGTCCTGGTCACCGGCTACGACATCCTCTTCTTCTGGGTCGCCCGGATGATGATGTTCGGCCTGTACGTCAACGACGGCGTCCCGCCGTTCGGGACCATCGTCCTGCACGGCATGGTCCGTGACGAGCACGGCAAGAAGATGTCGAAGTCCTTCGGCAACGTGGTCAACCCGCTGGACTGGATGGACAAGTACGGCTCCGACGCCCTGCGCTTCACCCTCGCGCGCGGCGCCAACCCGGGTACCGACGTCCCGATCGGCGAGGAGTGGGTCCAGGGTTCCGCGAAGTTCGCCAACAAGATCTGGAACGCCACGCGCTTCGCGCTGATGAACGGCGCCACGATCGAGGGCGAACTCCCGTCCGCCGAGGAGATGTCGGTCACGGACCGGTGGATCCTCTCCCGGCTCAACAAGACGGTCGCCGAAGTCGACGCGTACTACGAGGACTACCAGTTCTCCAAGCTCAGCGAGGCGCTCCGGCACTTCGCCTGGGACGAGGTCTTCGACTGGTACGTCGAGCTGTCCAAGACCACGTTCTTCGCGGGCGGCAAGCCCGCCGAGGTCTCGGGCCGGGTCCTCGGCGAGGTCCTCGACGTGATGCTGCGTCTGCTGCACCCGGTCGTCCCGTTCGTCACGGAGACGCTGTGGACGGCCCTCACCGGTCGTGAGTCCGTCGTCATCGCCGACTGGCCCACCGACTCCGGCTTCCGCGACGACGCCGCGGAGAAGGAGATCGAGCTCGTCCAGCAGGTCGTCACAGAGGTCCGCAGGTTCCGCTCCGACCAGGGCCTCCAGCCGGGTCAGAAGGTTCCGGCGCGGCTCACCCTGACCGGCACGGCGCTCGCCCCGCACGAGGCGGCCATCCGGCAGCTGCTGCGTCTCCAGCCGGCCGAGGACGGCTTCCACGCCACGGCGACGCTGCCGGTCGCGGGTGCCACGGTGGCGCTCGACCTCTCCGGCACGATCGATGTCGAGGCCGAGCGCAAGCGTCTGACGAAGGACCTCGTCGCCGCCCGGTCGGAGGTCGCGCAGGCCAACGGCAAGCTCGGCAACGAGGCGTTCGTGGCGAAGGCCCCGGACCACGTCGTCGAGAAGATCCGTGGCCGTCTGACCAAGGCCGAGGCGGACATCGCGCGGATCCAGGGCCAGCTGGACAGCCTGCCCGCAGCCTGATCAGTGCGCTCGCGTGAGGCCCCGGACCGCACGGTCCGGGGCCTCACGCGTTCAGCGGGGGAGCGTGGGGAGGGCGGGTAGCAGGCCGTGTCGGTGGTCCTCCGTAGACTGGACCCGTGACCGAGCAGCCCGACCCCAGCGACAACAGCTTCGACGAGATCGTCGACGCCGAGACCCAGCGCGACCCCGACCTGGCGGTGATCGAGGCCGGGAGCCGCACACTGCGCACCCATTCGGGACCGCCGCAGGGCGCCGAGGTTCCCACCCGCCCCACCGATCCGGAGACCGACAAAGCACTGCGTGCCGTGGAGCAGGAGCTCGCGGGCCGCTGGGGCGAGACCAAGCTCGAACCTTCGGTGACGCGCATCGCGGCACTGATGGACGTGCTCGGTGAGCCGCAGCGCGCGTACCCCTCCATCCACATCACCGGGACGAACGGCAAGACAAGCACGGCCCGCATGATCGAGGCCCTGCTGAACGCCTTCGATCTGCGCACCGGCCGCTACACCTCCCCGCACGTCCAGTCGATCACCGAGCGGATCAGCCTGGACGGCGCCCCGATCGAGGCCGAGCGCTTCGTCGAGACGTACGAGGACATCAAGCCGTACGTCGAGATGGTCGACTCCCAGCAGGACTTCCGGCTGTCGTTCTTCGAGGTGCTGACGGGCATGGCGTACGCGGCCTTCGCCGACGCGCCGGTCGACGTGGCGGTCGTCGAGGTCGGCATGGGCGGCACCTGGGACGCGACCAACGTCATCGACGCCACGGTCGCGGTCGTCACCCCCATCTCGCTGGACCACACGGACCGGCTCGGTGAGACGCCCGCGGAGATCGCGGGGGAGAAGGCCGGTGTCATCAAGCAGGGCGCGACGGTCATCCTGGCGCAGCAGCCCGTCGACGCCGCGCAGGTGATGCTGAAGAAGGCCGTCGAGGTGGACGCCACCGTCGCCCGCGAGGGCATGGAGTTCGGCATCGTCTCCCGGGAGATCGCGGTCGGCGGCCAGTTCCTGACCCTGCGCGGGCTCGGCGGGGAGTACGACGGCATCTTCCTCCCGCTGTACGGCGCCCACCAGGCGCACAACGCGGCGGTCGCGCTCTCCGCGGTCGAGGCGTTCTTCGGTATCGGCGCGGAGCAGAGCGGCTCGCTGGACATCGAGGCGGTCCGCAAGGCGTTCGCCTCGGTCGTCTCGCCGGGCCGTCTCGAAGTCGTACGCAGCAGCCCGACCGTCGTCCTGGACGCGGCGCACAACCCGGCGGGCGCGCGAGCCGCCGCGGACGGTCTGTCGGAGGCGTTCAGCTTCTCCCGGCTCATCGGCGTGGTCGGCGCGAGCGGCGACAAGGACGTCCGGGGGCTCCTCGAAGCCTTCGAGCCGATCTTCGCCGAGGTCGTCGTCACGCAGAACTCCAGCGGCCGGGCGATGGACGCGGACGAGCTGGCAGCGGTCGCCGTCGAGGTCTTCGGCAACGACCGGGTGCAGGTCGAGCCGCGTCTCGACGACGCGCTGGAGGCGGCGATCACTCTGGCGGAGGAAGAGGACGAGTATGCCGGGGCGGGGGTCCTCGTGACCGGTTCCGTGATCACGGTCGGCGAGGCCCGGCTGCTTCTGGGAAGGGGCTGACCTGTGCGTACCCTCTGCGCTTCCACGCTCATCGGCGAGTTCTTCGTCATCGGCTTCGCCGGCCTGGTGGCGATGAAGTCGGACGGTCTCTCCGTGGCCACGGTGTGGACGGTCTGCGGCATCGGCATGCTGCTGTCCGTCCTCCTCTGCGGCTTCATCACCCGCCCCGGCGGCGTACAGCTCGGCTGGGCGTTCCAGATCGCGCTGGTGCTGAGCGGCTTCTTCGTCCCGATGATGTTCGTCCTCGGCCTGGCATTCGGCGGTCTGTGGTGGGCCTCGGTGCACTACGGGCGCAAGATCGACGAGGCGAAGGCCAGATGGGCGGCGCAGGAGGACGCGCAGGAGACCGCACAGGCCCCGGCCGCCGGCTGAATGTTCACCGTGGCGTCGGCCGTGGCCCGCACCGCGTAAACCCGGCCGTCGGCCCGTCCGCGTACCCCTGTAATCTCGCTTCACCGCACCCGTATGCCTGCAAGGAGCCGTACATGACTCAGCGCACCCTCGTCCTTCTCAAGCCCGACGCCGTCAGGCGTGGGCTGATCGGCGAGATCGTCGGCCGCATCGAGCGCAAGGCCGGCTGGCAGATCACCGCGCTGGAGCTGCGCACGCTCGACCAGGAGACGCTGGAGCAGCACTACGGCGAGCACAAGGGCCGTCCGTTCTACGAGCCGCTCGTCGAGTTCATGGCATCCGGCCCTGTCGTCGCTCTTGTGGCCGAGGGCGAGCGTGTCATCGAGGGCGTCCGCGCCCTCGCCGGACCGACCGACCCGATCGCCGCCGCGCCCGGTTCGATCCGTGGCGACTTCGGTTCGATCACCAGGGAGAACCTCATCCACGCCTCGGACTCCGAGGAGTCCGCAGAGCGAGAACTGAAGCTGTTCTTTCCCGGACTTTCCTGACCTCGGATCAGCCAAACAGCGCTCATGACCTGGGGCGACCGAAGTAATTCGGTCGCCCTTCTGCATAGGGTCTGCGATCGCGGGAACGCATCCTTCCGACGTATCGTCACCATGAGTGGAGCGGGCACCCGTTCCACTCGCATTGGCGAAGGACCGTCGCGCTGTGTCCGTGCTCACGGCACTACGATGGAAGCTTCCACGCCCACAGCGCCAACCTCGCCTACCAAAAACAAGCCAATCGCTTCAATTGGGAAGGCCCGACGCATCCTCATGGGGAACAAGGGGAACTCAATGTCGTTCATCGGCCGTGACATGGCTATCGACCTCGGGACTGCCAACACGCTGGTGTACGTCAGGGGGCGCGGCATCGTTCTGAACGAGCCGTCCGTCGTGGCCATCAACACCAACACGGGTGGCATTCTCGCGGTCGGCTCCGAGGCCAAGAAGATGATCGGCCGCACACCGGGCAACATCGTTGCCGTGCGGCCACTGAAGGACGGCGTGATCGCCGACTTCGAGATCACGGAGCGCATGCTCCGCTACTTCATCCTCAAGATCCACAAGCGCCGCTACCTGGCCCGCCCGCGCGTCGTCGTCTGTGTGCCCTCGGGCATCACAGGGGTCGAGCGACGCGCCGTCATCGAAGCATCGACGCAGGCCGGCGCCCGTCAGGTGCACATCATCGAGGAGCCCATGGCGGCGGCCATCGGCTCGGGTCTGCCGGTCCACGAGGCCACCGGGAACATGGTCGTCGACATCGGTGGCGGCACCACCGAGGTCGCGGTGATCTCGCTCGGCGGAATCGTCACTGCCCAGTCGATCCGGGTCGCCGGTGACGAGCTGGACAACGCGATCATCCAGCACATCAAGAAGGAGTACTCGCTCCTCCTCGGTGAGCGGACCGCCGAACAGATCAAGATCACGATCGGTTCCGCGTACGACATGGACAAGGACGAGCACACCGAGATCCGGGGCCGCGACCTCGTGTCCGGGCTACCCAAGACCGTTGTCATCTCGGCCGCCGAGGTCCGCAAGGCGATCGAGGAGCCGGTCAACGCGATCGTCGACGCGGTGAAGACGACCCTGGACAAGTGCCCGCCGGAGCTCTCCGGCGACGTCATGGACCGCGGCATCGTCCTCACCGGCGGCGGCGCGCTGCTGCGCGGTCTCGACGAGCGGCTCCGCCGGGAGACCGGCATGCCGATCCACATCGCCGAGGACCCGCTGGACTCCGTGGCGCTCGGTTCCGGCAAGTGCGTCGAGGAGTTCGAGGCGCTCCAGCAGGTGCTGGACGCCCAGCCGCGCAGGTAGACAACACGACGATCCGGCCGTATGGGCGCTGCGGCCCCGTACGGCGGATCGTTGATATACAGGCACGAACATTCCGACGAGGAAGGCACGGCCGCCGCACGTGAGGGACACACGAGAGAGCCGGCTGCTCCTGGTGCTGCTGATCGCCACCGCGTTCGCTTTGATCACGGTGGACATCCGCGGCGGCGAGGAGTCACCGGTGGACGGCGCCCGGCAGGCCGCCGCAACGGTCTTCGGACCGGTCGAGAACGGCGTCGCGGCGGCGGTGGACCCGGTGGGCAACGCCATAGGAGCCGTACGGGACTCCGGCGACCGGCACGACCGGATCGCAGTCCTCGAACACGAGAACGCGGCGCTGAAGGCGAAACTGGGCAGCGACGACCGCAACCGCAGCCGGGTCCGTCAGCTCGACGCCATGATGAAGAACGCGGGCGCCGGGCAGTACGGCATCAAGGCCGCGGAGGTCATCGCCATAGGAGCGGCCCAGGGCTTCTCCTGGACGATCACCATCGACGCGGGGGCCAACGACGGTCTCAAGCGCGACATGACCGTCCTCAACGGTGAGGGACTGGTCGGCCGGGTCACCACCGTCGGACCGAACACCGCGACCGTTCTCCTCGCCAACGACCCCGACTTCACCGTCGGCACCCGGATGGAGAAGACCGACGAGCTCGGCTTCGCCACCGGCCAGGGCTCCCGGCCGCTCTCCGTACAGTTCCTCAACGGCAAGGCCAAGGTGAAGAACGGCGACCGTCTCGTCACCTTCGGGTCCAGCAAGGACAAGCCGTTCGTGCCCGGAGTCCCCGTCGGCGAAGTGGTCCGCGTCGACCCGTCCGGCGGTGCGCTCACCCGGACGGTCTATGTGAAGCCGTACGTCGGCTTCACCAAGCTCGACATCGTCGGAGTCGTCGTCCAGGCGCCGCGCGAGGACCCCCGCGACCTGGTCCTGCCCAAGCAGCCCAAGAAGCCCGAGAAGCCGAAGCCCACCCCGACGGTCACGGTCACCCTCCAGCCCAACGGCGACCTCGTCGACGGCAGCGGAAAGGTCGTCGGGAACGTCAACGAGACCGAGAAGCCCGAGGAGAACGGCGTCGCCGACCCGCCGGGCGACGCGAACCCCGCCGACAACGCTGACAACGCCGGCAACGCGGCAAACGACCAGGAGTAGAGCTGATCCCCATGCGACTCAACCGGACACTGCTCTCCGTCGCCCTGGTCGTGGTCGCCCTCGTCGTCCAGGTCTCCGTACTCGCCCGGCTCCAGCTCCCCGGCGCCGTCCCCGACCTGCTGCTGCTCGTCGTGGTCGCGCTCGCCCTCGTCTACGGACACGTCAGCGGCGCCCTCATCGGCTTCGGCGCGGGCCTCCTCGCCGACCTGGCGCCTCCGGCCGACCACGCCGCCGGGCGCTACGCCCTGGTGCTCTGCGTCATCGGCTACCTCGTGGGCCTGGCCAAGCCGGACAACGGGCAGCTCAAGTCGGCGTTCGTCCCGATGGCCGTCGTCGTCGCCGCGGCCGTCGGATCGACCTTGCTGTACGCGGGGGTCGGCGCCCTCGTCGGTGACACGGCCGCCCGCCATGTGGGCCTGGGCAGCCTGCTGTTCACCGCCGCGGTCTACGACCTGCTCCTCGCGCCGTTCACCGTGCCGCTGATCATGGCGCTCGCCAGACGTACCGAGAACGACCCGCTCGCCGAGAGTTCGAGCGGCGGCGACGTCGCCGCGGGCTGGCTCTCCTCGGGCACCGGGCTGCGGATCGGCAGCCAGAGGGGCGGGCTGCGCGTCAAGGCCGCCCGTAACCGCGCCGCACGCGCAGGAAGGATCAAGGGGGTCAAACGACTGTGAGGCCGGACCAGTACCTGTTCACCCACGGGGGCGCCGCGTGAGGCCGTTCTTCCCGGGGGACAACCCCCGAACCCCCGGCCGGACCACCCACGGGGGCGCCGCGTGAGCAACATTCCCGAGACGGGACGGACCCAGCGGGTCCAGATCCGCCTCATCGTCATTCAGGTCCTCGTCTTCTCCCTGCTGCTGACGCTCGGCGGCCGTCTCTGGTACCTCCAGATCCGCAACGGCCAGGAGTACACCGACGAGGCGAAGAACAACCACGTCCAGCAGGTCGTCCAGCCCGCCGTCCGCGGCGCCATCCTCGACGCGCGGGGCGTACCCCTCGCCGACAACGAGACCCGCCTCGTCGTCTCCGCCAGCCGCACCGAGCTGATGAAGGCGAAGGACGACGGCGTCGGTGTCCTCACCCGGCTCGCCGAAGTCCTGGACATGAAGCCCAAGGACGTCCTCGACAAGGTCCGGCTCTGCGACTCCAAGACCCCGCAGCCCTGCTGGAACGGCTCGCCCTACCAGCCCATCCCGGTGACGGACGAGGCCACCACGCAGCAGGCCCTCCAGATCCGTGAGCGCGCCGAGGACTTCCCCGGCATCACCGCCGAACCCACCGCCGTACGCCGCTACGCCGCGCCCGGCAAGGCCAACACCGCCCAGGTCCTCGGCTACCTCTCGCCGGTCACCGACGAAGAGATCACCAAGGCCCAGGACAGCGACTCCCCGTACCTCCGCTCCGACCAGGTCGGCCGCTCCGGCCTGGAGCGCACCTACGACAAGGAGCTCCGCGGCAAGGCCGGCGTCACCCGCTACGAGGTCGACAACCTCGGCCGCGTCATCGGCGAGGCGGAGAACGACAAGGCGGAGCCCGGCGCGAGCGTCGTCACCTCCATCGACGCGCGGGTCCAGGCCGTCGCCGAGTACGAGCTGAACAAGGCCATGGAGACGGCCCGCAAGGAGATGGACCGCAACACCAACGAGCTCTACAAGGCCGACTCCGGCGCCGTCGTCGTCATGGAGTCCAAGACCGGCCGCATCGTCTCGATGGCCTCCCTGCCCACCTACGACCCCAACGCCTGGGTCGGCGGCATCTCCGGCAAGGACTACGCGAAGCTCACCGGGAAGAACTCCAACTTCCCGCTGCTGAACCGCGCCATCCAGGGCCAGGCCGCCCCCGGATCCATCTTCAAGGTGGTCTCCTCGACCGCCGCGGTCAACGCCGGATACCCCTTCGACGGCAACTACCCCTGCCCCAGCTCGTACTCCATCGGCGGTCAGGTCTTCAAGAACTTCGAGTCCCAGGGCTACGGCAGCATCAGCCTCGGCCGCGCCCTCGAAGTCTCCTGCGACACCGTGTACTACGGCCTCGCGCACAAGGAGTGGCAGCGGGACGGCGGAACCCTGCCGAAGAAGAAGGCCAACGACTGGTTCTACAAGACGGCCCACCAGTTCGGTCTCGGCAAGGAGACCGGCATCGACCTCCCCAACGAGGTCACGGGCCGCGTCCCCGACCGCCAGTGGAAGGAGAACTTCTTCCGGCTCAACAAGGACGCCTGGTGCAAGCAGGGCAAGAAGAACGGCACGTACGTCGAGATCATCGCCTACGAGAACTGCCTCGAAGGCAACAAGATGCGCGCCGGTGACTCCGTCAACTACTCGATCGGCCAGGGAGACACCCTCGTCACCCCGATCCAGATGGCGACGATCTACGCGGCCATCTCCAACGGCGGCACGCTCTACAACCCGACCGTGGGCAAGGCCATCGTCAGCGGCGACGGCAAGACCGTCCAGGAGATCGCGCCGAAGGCGCACGGCAAGCTCCCCTTCAAGGGAGACACGCGCGACGAAATAGACGAAGCCCTCGCGGGTGTCGCGACCCGGGGCAGCGCCGCCTGGCGATTCGGCGGCTGGCCCCAGGACAAGATCCCGATGCACGCCAAGACGGGCACGGCCGAGGTCTACGGCAAGCAGACGACCTCCTGGTTCGCCACGTACACCGAGGACTACTCGATCGTCATGACGATCTCCCAGGGCGGTACGGGTTCCGGTGCCTCAGGACCCGCCGTGCGCAACATCTACAACGCGCTCTACGGCCTCGACGCCGCGGGCAAGCAGGACCCCAAGAAGGCACTCCTGCTCAAGCCGCAGAAGGACCTGCCCAAGATCCAGGCCGACGGCTCGATCGACGCACCGAAGATCAAGCCCTACGACCCGGACTCGCAGAAGCCCGTCGAAGAGGTACAGGCGGCGCTCGCCGGAGCCCCGGGAAGGCGCGACTGATGGCCGGCTTCTCCGTCTCCCGGTACGCCCCCGAGCGGTCCTCCTGGGCCCGGCTCACCGCCCGCGACTCCCTCGTACGGCGGCTCGACTGGCCGCTGCTCGGCTCGGCGATCGCGCTCTCCTTCATCGGCGCGCTGCTCGTCTGGTCGGCGACCCGCAACCGTGACTCGCTCACCCAGGGCGACCCGTATTTCTTCCTCTTCCGGCACGCGCTCAACACCGGTATCGGCGTCGCCCTGATGATCGGGACGATCTGGCTCGGCCACCGCACCCTGCGCGGCGCCGTCCCGATCCTCTACGGCCTCTCGGTCGTCCTGGTCCTGGCGGTCCTCAGCCCGCTCGGCGCCACCGTCAACGGTGCCCATGCCTGGATCAAGATCGGTGCGGGCTTCTCCCTCCAGCCCTCCGAGTTCACCAAGATCACGATCATTCTCGGCATGGCGATGCTGCTCGCCGCCCGCGTCGACGCGGGCGACCAGCTGCACCCCGACCACCGGACCGTCGCCAAATCGCTCGGCCTGGCGCTCATCCCGATAGCGATCGTCATGCTGATGCCCGACCTCGGCTCGGTCATGGTCATGGCCGTCATCGTCCTCGGGGTGCTCCTCGCCTCCGGCGCGTCCAACCGCTGGGTCTTCGGACTGCTCGGCGCGGGTACCGCCGGCGCCGTCTCGATCTGGCAGCTCGGGCTCCTCGACGACTACCAGATCGCCCGGTTCGCGGCCTTCGCCAACCCGGCACTCGACCCGGCCGGCGTCGGCTACAACACCAACCAGGCCCGCATCGCCATCGGCTCCGGCGGCCTCTCGGGGACCGGCCTCTTCAAGGGCTCCCAGACCACCGGCCAGTTCGTCCCCGAGCAGCAGACCGACTTCGTCTTCACCGTCGCGGGAGAGGAACTGGGCTTCCTCGGCGCAGGGCTGATCATCGTCCTGCTCGGCGTCGTCCTGTGGCGCGCCTGCCGGATCGCCCGCGAGACGACCGAGCTGTACGGCACGATCGTCGCCGCCGGGATCATCGCCTGGTTCGCCTTCCAGTCCTTCGAGAACATCGGAATGACGCTCGGCATCATGCCGGTGGCCGGACTTCCGCTGCCGTTCGTCTCGTACGGAGGATCATCGATGTTCGCCGTCTGGGTGGCGGTCGGACTGCTCCAGTCGATCAGGGTCCAGCGGCCGATAACCGCCTGAACCACGGCCGAGCGCCCGACGCCCCCTGCCCATCTGCGTACAACGCGTCTAGATTCGGTACATGGCGGACTCGAAGCGTGAGATCGAGCGGAAGTACGAAGCGACTCCCGACACCCGGCTGCCCGACCTGACCAAGGTGGCCGGGGTCTCGGCCGTCACCCACCACGGCGTCACCGAGCTCGACGCCGTCTACTACGACACCGCGGACTTCCGGCTCGCGGCCGACTCGCTCACCCTGCGGCGCAGGACCGGCGGGGCCGACGAGGGCTGGCACCTCAAGTTCCCCGTCTCCTCCGGAATCCGCGACGAGATCCGGGCCCCGCTCGCCGACACCCTGCCGCACAGCCTCGCCGGACTCCTCCGCTCCAGGGTCCGGGACGCGCAGGTGACCCCCGTCGTCCGGCTGCTCTCCGCCCGGGACGTCCACCACCTGGTCGCCGGGGACGGCACCTTCCTCGCCGAGCTGAGCGTCGACGAGGTCGTCGCCGAACGGCTCCTCGAACAGGGCGCCGGCGCCACCGCCGAGTGGACCGAGATCGAGGTCGAACTCGCGGACGACGGCGACCCGGTCTTCCTCGACGCCGTCGAGCGACGGCTGCGCAAGGCCGGGGTGAAGCCGTCCTCTTCCGCCTCCAAGCTGGCCAGGGCGCTCACGGAGACGGGGCCCCCGGAGAAACAGCACCCGCCGGAGAAGAAGCAGCGCAAGCAGCCGCCCCCCACAGCCGGCGACCACGTGCTCGACTACGTACGCGCCCAGATCGAGGCAGTCATCGCCTACGACCCCGCCGTGCGCCGCGACCTCCCCGACTCCGTGCACCAGATGCGCGTGGCCACCCGCCGGCTGCGCAGCGCCTTCAAGACGTACCGGAAGATCCTCGACCGGACGGTCACCGACCCCATCGGCGACGAGCTGAAATGGCTGGCCGCCGAGCTCGGCGTCGACCGTGACCAGGAAGTCCTCGACGCCCGCTTCCACGCCCTCACCGCCGCCCTGCCCCGCACCCTGCTCCTCGGCCCCGTGCGCAGCCGCCTGCGCCTCTGGTCGGTGGCCAGGCGCAGCGGCTCCAGGCGCCACATCGTGGCCGTACTCGACAGCAAGCGCTACCTGGCCCTCCTGGACACCCTCGACGCGCTCCTCGCCGCCCCGCCCCTGCTGCCGGCCGCCGCCCGCCCACCGCGGGACGCGCTGCCCCGCGCCGTACTCAAGGACTACGAACGCCTCGCCACCCGCATCGGCCACGCCCTGGACCAGCCCCCCGGCCACGACCGCGACCTGGCGATGCACGAGGCCCGCAAGGCGGCGAAGCGCGCACGGTACGCGGGCGAGGCGGCGAGGCCCGCGCTGGGCAAGCCCGCCAAGAGGTTCGCCAAACGGATGAAGGCCGTGCAGACGGTCCTGGGCGTCCACCAGGACAGCGTGGTCGCCCGCGACGCGCTGCGCGGTCTGGCGATCCAGGCGCACGCGGCGGGGGAGACCGCGTTCACCTGGGGACTCCTGTACGGAAAGGAGCAGGCGACCGCCGCCGAGCGGGAGCGGGAGCTGCCGGAGGTGTGGGCCAGGGCCGCGGAGCCGGAATTGCGGTCGGCGTTGAAGGGCTGAGCCCCGGGTTACGCTTGATGGTCACCCCTGCCAGCTCACGAAGGTCCCCAGATGTCTGCCGAGTCGGTCTTCCCACAGCTCGAAGCTCTGCTCCCGCATGTGCAGAAGCCCATCCAGTACGTCGGCGGTGAGCTCAACTCCACCGTCAAGCCGTGGGACGAATGCGACGTCCGCTGGGCCCTGATGTACCCGGACGCGTACGAGGTCGGGCTCCCCAACCAGGGCGTCATGATCCTGTACGAGGTGCTCAACGAGCGCGAAGGCGTCCTTGCCGAGCGCACGTACAGCGTCTGGCCGGACCTCGAAGAGCTGA
Organism: Streptomyces sp. NPDC055749; assembly: GCF_053617235.1. Lineage (NCBI taxonomy): Bacteria > Bacillati > Actinomycetota > Actinomycetes > Kitasatosporales > Streptomycetaceae > Streptomyces > Streptomyces sp. NPDC055749. The sequence continues at coordinate 27,995 of NZ_JBSHFH010000025.1, forward strand.
TGCGTGAGCACAAGGTGCCGCAGTTCACCGTGGACAGCCACCGGCCCGTCGGCGCCTTCGACGTCTTCGGGCTGAGCTTCTCCACCGAGCTCGGCTACACCAACATGCTCACCGCCCTGGACCTCGCCGGCATCCCGCTGGAGGCCAAGGACCGCGGCCTGGACGACCCGATCGTGCTCGCGGGCGGCCACGCGGCCTTCAACCCCGAGCCGATCGCGGAGTTCATCGACTGCGCGGTCATCGGCGACGGCGAACAGGCGGTCCTGGAGATCACCGAGATCGTCCGCGCCTGGAAGGCCGAGGGCCGCCCCGGCGGACGCGAAGAGGTGCTGTTCCGCCTCGCGAAGACCGGTGGCGTGTACGTCCCCCGCTTCTACGACGTCGAGTACCTCCCCGACGGCCGCATCGGCCGCGTCGTGCCCAACAAGTCGGGTGTGCCGTGGCGGGTTTCCAAGCACACCGTCATGGACCTCGACGAGTGGCCGTACCCGAAGCAGCCCCTCGTGCCCCTCGCCGAGACCGTCCACGAGCGGATGTCCGTCGAGATCTTCCGCGGCTGCACCCGCGGCTGCCGTTTCTGCCAGGCCGGCATGATCACGCGCCCCGTGCGGGAGCGAAGCATCACCGGCATCGGCGAAATGGTCGAGAAGGGCCTCAAGGCGACCGGCTTCGAGGAGGTCGGCCTGCTCTCGCTCTCCTCCGCGGACCACTCGGAGATCGGCGAGATCGCCAAGGGCCTCGCCGACCGGTACACCGAGGACAAGATCGGCCTCTCGCTGCCCTCGACCCGCGTCGACGCATTCAACGTCGACCTGGCCAACGAGCTGACCCGTAACGGCCGCCGCTCCGGTCTCACGTTCGCCCCCGAGGGCGGTTCCGAGCGTCTGCGCAAGGTCATCAACAAGATGGTCTCGGAGGAGGACCTGATCCGTACGGTCTCCACCGCGTACGGCAACGGCTGGCGCCAGGTGAAGCTGTACTTCATGTGCGGCCTGCCCACCGAGACCGACGAGGACGTCCTCCAGATCGGCGACATGGCGGTCAAGGTGATCGCCAAGGGCCGCGAGGTGTCCGGGCAGAACGACATCCGCTGCACCGTCTCCATCGGCGGCTTCGTGCCCAAGCCGCACACCCCGTTCCAGTGGGCCCCGCAGCTCAGCGCCGAGGAGACCGACGCCCGGCTGAAGAAGCTCCGGGACAAGATCCGCGACGACAAGAAGTACGGCCGCTCGATCGGCTTCCGCTACCACGACGGCAAGCCCGGCATCGTCGAGGGACTTCTCTCCCGCGGCGACCGCCGGGTCGGCTCAGTCATCCGCGCCGTCTACGAGGCCGGCGGCCGTTTCGACGGCTGGCGCGAGCACTTCAGCTACGACCTGTGGATGAAGAGCGCCGAGAAGACGCTGCCCGACTTCGGCGTGGACGTCGACTGGTACACCACCCGGGAGCGTACGTACGAGGAGGTCCTGCCCTGGGACCACCTGGACTCCGGCCTCGACAAGGACTGGCTCTGGGAGGACTGGCAGGACTCGCTCGACGAGACCGAGGTCGAGGACTGCCGCTGGACGCCGTGCTTCGACTGCGGTGTGTGCCCCCAGATGGACACGAGTATCCAGATCGGCCCGACGGGCAAGAAGCTGCTGCCGCTCACGGTCGTGAAGTAGCGCCGCAGGCTCTGTCCGAGTGACAGGTCAGTGACGAAGGCCCGGTCCGGGAAACCCTGGACCGGGCCTTTGCGTCATCTCCGGCATGGACCCGGAATCGCAGCCCAGCCCGTACGGCAAGCACCAGGCGCCCGCGCGGTACGAACCTGGCGAGGGCTGTCTGACCACCCTCATCAGGATTCCGGTACGGATCGTGGTGCTGGTGCTCGTCCTTCCCGTACGCATGGTCTGGGACGTCCTCGTCGCCGGTGGCCGCGCCGCCCACCGCATCCTTCTGCGCCCGCTGGGGCGGGCATTGGGCCGGCTGTACGCGTCCGTCCTCACTCCGCTCGGCCACGCGCTGCTTCGGCTCGCGAAAGCCCTCTTCGTATGGCCCTTCGTCGGGCTGTGGCGCTACGTCGTCGTCCCCGTGGTCCGCTACGGCATCGTCGTCCCGCTGGTGTGGCTGTACGAAGCCGTCCTCACCCCCATCGGGCACGGACTGGCCTGGCTGCACCGCACGCTGCTCGCACCGGCCGGACGCGGTATCGCCACCGTGCTCGGCTGGGTTCTGACAGCGCTGTTCGTCTGGCCGGTGGCCGGAGTGTGGCGCTACATCCTGACCCCGCTCGCACTCGCCGCCGTCTGGCTGGTGTCGAACCTGATCGTGCTCCCGCTGGCCTGGGTGTACCGGCAGCTGCTGACCCCGATCGGCCACGGCATCGTGTGGCTGACCGAGCTGCTGGCGCGGGGCGTCGCCGCCGTTGGCATCGGTCTCCGGACCGCTTTTCTCTGGCTGCTCATGACGCTGCTCGTCGCCCCCGTCGCCTGGGTGTACCGCCGGATTCTCGCCCCGGTCGGCCGCGAGATCGTCGCCGCGCTCGGCGTGGCCTGGCGGATCGCCGGCTTCATCTCGCGCGCCGTGGGCCGCGCCCTGGCCTGGCTGGCCTGGCATCTGATCGGCGCGCCGGTGACCTGGGCGTATCGCACGGTGTGCACTCCGGTCGGCCATTTCGTACGGGATCAGGTCCTGGCTCCCGCCCGGCGTGCGGCCGTGGAGGCGGGACGCACGGCGCGAAGCGCTCTGCGCACGGCGCGCGAAACCGTGCGCCAGGCCCGCCGTGACGCGTGGAGGGCGCTGGTCGGAGAGCCGCGGGTGGCCGAGCCCCGGGAACTCAATGGGTCCGCTGCGCGTAGGCTGGGTAGTGAGCACCATGCAACGACTGACCCCAGCGCGGCGCCCGCACCCGAGATCTCCCCGCTTGCAGAAGGAACCCTCAAGCGGGGGTGAGCCGGAGCGGACACCCCGGGGCACCCCATACTTCGTGGGCGGTACGCCACCGCGTCCGCCCCGCACCTAGGAGAAGAACCACTGGGCAAGCGACAGCCCGAAGGCCCGCCGCCCGCACCGGCAGTGCAGCGCATCCGACTGCGCTATACGAAGCGGGGCCGCCTCCGGTTCACCAGCCACCGAGACTTCCAGCGTGCCTTCGAGCGGGCGCTGCGCCGCTCCGAGGTGCCCATGGCCTACTCGGCGGGCTTCACCCCCCACCCGAAGGTCTCCTACGCCAATGCCGCACCCACCGGCACCGGCAGCGAGGCCGAATTCCTGGAGATCGCCCTCACCGAGGCGCGTGACCCGGACACCCTGCGCGAGCTGCTCAACGAGTCGCTGCCGGACGGCCTCGACATCACCGACGCGGTGGAGGCCCGTACGTCAGGTCTCGCCGACCGGCTGACCGCCTCCGTATGGGAGATGCGCCTCGACGGTGTGGCCGTCGAGGACGCGGCGAAGGCCGTTACCGCCTTCATGGGTGCCGAGACCGTCGAGGTCCAGCGCCGCGCGAAGAACGGCATGCGCACCTTCGACGCCCGCGCCGCCGTCGCCGACCTGCAGGCTCTTGATCCACTGGCTGATAGGCCCGGGGACAAGCCCTGTGCGATACTGCGGCTGGTTGTTCGGCACGTGACACCTGCCGTGCGACCCGACGACGTCCTGTCCGGTCTCCGCGTTGTGGCCGACCTCGCGCCGCCGGTTGCCGCAGCGGTGACCAGGCTGGCGCAGGGGCTCTTCGACGAGGAGTCCGGCACGGTGACCGACCCGCTCGCGCCCGACCGCGAGGCAGCCCCGACCGCTTCTTCAGCGGTCGCCCCGGCCGCCGTCGCGACGGCGCCGGAAGGTGCAGGTTCCGCGTAAGGCGGTCGTTGTAGCGCAGCCCTTGGACTCGGGAGCCACCTGGGTCGGGCCGCGAACTGACCAGAAGACTTTCGCCAGGCCGTACGCATACCGCGTACGGAACCGGCGAGCCAGACATCAGCTCCCGTGCGGCGCCCGCGCCCCGGACGGCGGTATCGCGCACAACACGCGAACCGTGCCGGACCGGAATCAGGCGCGGCGCCCGGGAGCGTGACGGGAGAACCGCCCGCATGCTTGAGCCGACCGAACCCGGAACCAACGGGAACACCGAAGACAACAACAGCCCCGGTGACAAGCTGCCGCCGCGCCGCAGGCGCCGCGCAGCCTCCCGCCCCGCAGGCCCGCCGTCGGCGGGTACGCCGGGAGCGGCTGCCGCCGAGGACGTAGCGCCGGCCATACCGGCCGATGACGCCGCGCCGGCCGACACCGACGATGCCGCGCCTCCGGCGCGTACGCGCCGTCGTGCGGTCCGCAAGGCGACCGCTCCGGCGGGTGCCCCCGCGCCGTCCGCCGAGACCGCTGAGGCCGTAGAGAGCCCTGTGGCTGCCGAGACCCCTGCGACTGTCGAGGCCGCTGAGCCCGCCGAGGCCGAGGCCCCGGCCGCGCCGCCGCGTGCCCGCCGTCGTGCGGTCCGTAAGGCCACGGCTCCGGCCGGTGCGCCGCAGGCCGCGACCGAACGCGTGGCGGAGCCCGCCGCGGAGCCGGCCGCCGAGCCCGTCCCGGACGTCACCGAGGCACCCGAGGCACCTGCGCCGCGTGGCCGCCGCCGTGCGGTCCGCAAGGCGACCGCTCCGGCGGGCGCTCCGCAGCCCACCGAGGACATCGCCGAGGCACCCGAGGCACCGGCCCCCGCGGCCGTCGCCGCTGTCGAGGAGCCGGAAGCGGCACCCGTCGCCGAGGCCCCCCGCGCCCGTACCCGGCGCCGTGCGTCGGCACCGGCCGGCACGCCGCAGGCCGAGGCCGCCGCCGAGCCCGCAGCTGTCGTCGAGCCGGCCGCCGAGGCCGAGGTCACGGAGACGGCCGAGGCCGTCGAAGCGCCCCAGGCCGACGCCGCCCCGCCGGCGCGCACCCGCCGCCGTGCCGTACGCAAGGCGACCGCTCCTGCGGCCGCACCCCAGTCCGCCGAGAGCACCGTGACCCCTACTGTCGCGGAGGACGTCGTCGAGACCGGCGAGAGCCTTCCCGCAGCCGTGGCCGAGGAGCTCGCCGCCGAGACCGAAGAGGTCGCGGAGGCCGCCCCGCGCGGCCGTCAGCGCCGTCGGGCCGGCGCGCCGGCAGGCAGGCCGGAGTTCACCGGCAAGGTCGAGGAGCCCGCCCGCAAGAGCCGTCGCGCGACGCGCCCGGCCGTCGCCGTGTTCCAGGCCCCGGTCTTCTCCGAGCCGATGTTCCAGACCCCGGAGACCGCGGCTGCCGCTGCTGCCGCAGCCGGTCCCGAGACGCAGGCGGACGAGACCGAAGAGGTCGAGCAGGCCCCCGTGACCGAGCCCGCGGCCGAGGCCGTGGAGACCGTCGCCGAGCCCGCCGAGGCCGCGCCGCAGGGCGGTTCGCGCCGTCGCCGCCGCCGCCGCGGTGAGGCCGCCGAGGCCGAGCCGGCCGCCGCCCCCGTGGCCGCTCCGGTGGAGGAGGCCGTGGAGGACGAGCACGAGGCCGAGGCCGAGACGGACGCCGAGCACGAGGGCGAGGAGACGGACGAGTACGGGGACAGGCCCTCGCGCCGCCGTCGTCGTGGCGGCCGTCGCCGTCGTCGCGGTGAGAGCAACGACCTGGACGACGCCGAGCACGGCGACGAGGCCCCCGCGGACCGTACCGAGGACGAGACCGAGCGGGAGCGGGTCGAGGAGCAGGACGAGGACGAGGACGACTCGGCCTCCGGCTCCAGCAGCAGCCGCCGTCGCCGTCGCCGTCGTCGTCGCAGCGGCGAGGCCGCGGGCGAGGCCGACAACGGCACGGACGACCCGGAGCGTACGGTCGTCAAGGTCCGCGAGCCCCGCAAGAAGGAAGTGGAGCGCGAGCCCGGCACCGGTTTCGACGAGGTCCAGTCCATCAAGGGCTCGACCCGTATGGAGGCGAAGAAGCAGCGCCGCCGCGAAGGCCGTGAGCAGGGCCGCCGTCGCGTCCCGATCATCACCGAGGCGGAGTTCCTGGCGCGCCGCGAGGCCGTCGAGCGTGTGATGGTCGTCCGCCAGAGCGGCGAGCGCACCCAGATCGGCGTCCTCGAGGACAACGTGCTCGTCGAGCACTACGTCAACAAGGAGCAGGCCAGCAGCTACGTCGGCAACGTCTACCTGGGCAAGGTGCAGAACGTACTGCCGTCCATGGAGGCCGCGTTCGTCGACATCGGCAAGGGCCGCAACGCCGTCCTGTACGCCGGTGAGGTGAACTTCGAGGCGCTCGGCATGGCTCATGGGCCGCGCCGTATCGAGACCGCGCTGAAGTCCGGCCAGTCGGTCCTCGTCCAGGTGACGAAGGACCCGATCGGCCACAAGGGCGCCCGCCTGACCAGCCAGGTCTCGCTGCCCGGCCGCTACCTCGTCTACGTGCCCGAGGGCTCGATGACCGGTATCAGCCGCAAGCTGCCCGACACCGAGCGGTCCCGGCTGAAGACCATCCTCAAGAAGATCGTCCCCGAGGACGCGGGCGTCATCGTGCGCACCGCTGCCGAGGGCGCGAGCGAGGACGAGCTGCGCCGCGACGTCGAGCGGCTGCAGGAGCAGTGGGAGGACATCCAGAAGAAGTCCAAGAGCAGCGGCAGCACCAACGCGCCGACGCTGCTCTACGGCGAGCCGGACATGACCGTCCGTGTCGTCCGCGACATCTTCAACGAGGACTTCTCGAAGGTCATCGTCAGTGGTGAAGACGCGTGGGACACGATCCACGGCTATGTCTCGCACGTGGCGCCCGACCTGACGGACCGGCTGTCCCGCTGGACCTCCGAGGTCGACGTCTTCGCGACGTACCGCATCGACGAGCAGCTGATGAAGGCGCTGGACCGCAAGGTCTATCTGCCGAGCGGCGGTTCGCTGGTCATCGACAAGACCGAGGCGATGGTCGTCGTCGACGTCAACACCGGCAAGTTCACGGGTCAGGGCGGAAACCTCGAGGAGACCGTCACCAAGAACAACCTGGAGGCGGCCGAGGAGATCGTGCGTCAGCTGCGGCTGCGCGACCTCGGTGGCATCGTCGTCGTCGACTTCATCGACATGGTGCTGGAGTCCAACCGGGACCTCGTGCTGCGGCGTCTGCTGGAGTGCCTGGGCCGGGACCGTACGAAGCACCAGGTCGCCGAGGTCACCTCGCTCGGCCTGGTCCAGATGACCCGCAAGCGGGTCGGCCAGGGTCTGCTGGAGTCCTTCTCCGAGACCTGTGTCCACTGCAACGGACGCGGTGTCATCGTCCACATGGAGCAGCCGGCCTCGGCGGGCGGCGGCGGTGGCGGCAAGCGCGCCAAGAAGCGTGGCCGCGGTGGCGTCGGCCAGGACCAGGTGCACGAGCACGACCACGAGCAGGCCGACGAGCACGAGATCGAGAGCGAGGCCGAGGTGGCGGCGGAGGTCGCCGCCCCGGTGGCGCTGCCCGAGCCGGAGTTCGTCCCCGACGAGGAGCTCTACAGCAGCCCGGCCGAGGCCGAGGCGGCAGCAGGGCGTGGCCGTGGCCGTCGTCGTGCGACCCGCAAGGTGTCGGCTCCGGCCGGCGCCCCGAGGGCCGCGGCCGAGCCGACACGTGCGGCCGAGCAGGCGCCCGTCGCCGAACCGGTGATCGAGCCGGTCGTCGAGTCCGCTCCGGTCGTGGAGCCCGAGCCGGTCGTCGAGACCCCGGTGGCCGCTCCGGCCCCCGAGGCCGAGGCGCCCGTCCAGGGCCGTACGCGTCGCCGGGCGACCCGCAAGGCGACCGCTCCGGCGGGTTCGCCGAAGGCGGCCGAGACGGTGGAGCCGGTGGTCGTCGAGGCCCCGGAGGCCGTCCGGCCGGCGGCCGAGCCCGTCGCGATGGAGGACCCGGTCGTGGAGGCGCCGCACGCCCCCGAGGCCGAGGCCCCCGCTCCGGTCGCGGCGCCGCGTGCGCGGCGCCGGGCCACCCGTAAGGCCACGGCCCCCGCGGGCTCGCCCGCGGGTACGGAAGAGGCGGAGGTCGTCGTGGTGACGGCCGCACCCGCTTCCGACGCGCCCGTCGAAACCGCGGAGGCGGAGGCAGAGGCAGAGGCGGCGCCGGCCAAGAAGACGGCCCGCAAGGCCGCCGCCAAGAAGGCCCCGGCCAAGAAGGCAGCCGCCAAGAAGACGGTCGCCAAGAAGACCGCCGCGAAGAAGACGACCGCCAAGAAGACCGCCTCGAAGAAGACGGTGGCCGCAGAGCAGTCGTCGCCCTCCGTGACGGCCTCGGCAACGTCGTCGGACTCCGCGCCGTCGGCCGGCTGAGCATTCCGTAACCGGTTGTTCAACAACACGTGCCCTGCCCCGAGGCTCTCGGGGCAGGGCACGTGCTTTGTTTCAGAACTGATGCACCCACGGGTTAACGGGCCCGAAATGGCCTGAGAAATCCCTGATAATGTGACGGCGGTCGTTGTCCTGTAAGGGTTTCTCTTCCGGAAACCACGGACAGTGACCGGGCGCCGGTGGAGGACAGGCCGGTTCCGGATTCCTCGGCAGGGCGTCGGCATTCCGCCGGTGGGGTTAAGCGCGGCCTCGTAAGACGTCCCGCACCCCAGATCTCTGCCAGTAAAGAGCTCTTGCGGTGTTCAAGGAGGACGTCCATGACGAGCATCAACGAGCAGCCGATTCCTGCTGCCCGCCCGGTCATCGGTGAAGAAGAGATCGAGGCCGCCGTACGCGTACTGCGCAGCGGACGCGTCGTACAGGGGCCGGAAGTAGCGGCTTTCGAGGAGGGCTTCTCGGAGCTGGTCGACGGCCGTCAGTGCGTCGCCGTCAACTCGGGTACCTCCGCGCTCCACCTCCTGCTGCTCGCCCTGGGCATCGGCCCGGGCGACGAGGTGATCGTCCCCTCGTTCTCCTTCGCCGCTTCCGCCAACGCCGTACGCCTGGTCGGCGCCGACGTCGTCTTCGCCGACATCGAGCCCGGCAGCTTCGGCCTGGACCCGGCAGCCGTCGAGGCGGCGATCACGCCGCGCACCGCCGCGATCATGCCGGTGCACCTCTACGGTCACCCGGCGGCCATGGACAAGCTCATGCCCATCGCCGAGAAGCACAAGCTCGCCGTCGTCGAGGACGCCTGCCAGGCGCACGCCGCCGCCCTGAACGGAACCCCGGTGGGTGCCTTCGGAGCCGGCGGAACCTTCAGCTTCTACCCGACGAAGAACATGCACTCCCTCGAGGGCGGCATGGTCACCACGGCCGACGCCGAGCTCGCCCGCACCCTGCGCCTCCTGCGCAACCAGGGCATGGAGCAGCGGTACGCCAACGAGATCGTCGGCGCCAACATGCGTATGACGGATGTGGCCGCCGCCGTCGGCCGCGTACAGCTGACCAAGCTCAACGGCTGGACCGAGCAGCGCCGCGCCAACGCCGCGTACCTCGACGCGCACATCACCACCCCGGCCGTGATCACCCCGCCGGTCGCCGAGGGCGCGCGCCACGTCTACCACCAGTACACGATCCGTATCCAGGGCGACCGCGACGCCGCGATGGCCGCGCTCACCGAGGCGGGCGTCGGCAACGCCGTGTACTACCCGACGCCGATCCACCGGCTCAAGCCCTACTGGGAGCCGGACCAGAAGGCCGGCCGCACCTGGGACCTGCCGGAGACCGAGCGGGCCGCCGCCGAGGTCGTCTCGCTGCCCGTCCACCCGTCGCTCAGCGAGGGTGAACTGGAACGCATCGCGAACGCCGTGAACGCCATGGGAGCGAACCTGTGAGCACCGCCGCCGTACTCAGGGCCGGGCTGATCGGCCTGGGCTCCATGGGCCGTCACCACGCCCGCGTGCTCGCCGGGCTCGACGGCGTGAAGCTGGTCGGCGTCGTCGACCCGATGGGGGACAAGAACGGCTGGGCGCAGGGCGCCCCCGTCCTGTCGACCGTCGAGGAACTCATCGCCGCAGGCGTCGACTACGCGGTCGTCGCGTGCCCCACCGGGCTGCACGAGGAAGTCGGTCTGCAACTGGCCGACGCCGGTGTCTGCGCCCTGATCGAGAAGCCGCTCGCGGACACCGTCGAGGGCGCACGCCGTCTCGTGGACGCCTTCGAGTCGCGTGACCTGGTGGCAGGCGTCGGCCACATCGAGCGCTGCAACCCGGCCCTGCTCTCCCTGCGCGCCCGTCTCGCGGCGGGCGAACTCGGCGACGTGTACCAGGTCGTCACCCGCCGCCAGGGCCCGTTCCCGCACCGCATCGCCGACGTCGGCGTGGTCAAGGACCTCGCCACGCACGACATCGACCTGACGGGCTGGGTGACCGGTCAGACGTACACCTCGATCGCCGCCCACACGGTGTCGAAGTCCGGCCGCACGCACGAGGACATGGTCTCCGCCGTCGGCCAGCTCTCCGACGGCACGATGGTGAACCACCTGGTCAACTGGCTGAGCCCGCTCAAGGAGCGGTTCACCTCGGTCACCGGCGAGCGCGGCTGCTACATCGCCGACACCCTCACCGGCGACCTCACGTTCCACTCCAACGCCGCGGTGACCACGGAGTGGGAGGCGCTCCGCGCGTTCCGCGGTGTCTCCGAGGGCGACATGATCCGCTACGCGATCCCGAAGCGCGAGCCGCTCCTCGTCGAGCACGAGCTCTTCCGGGACGCGGTGCTGGGTGAGCCCGCCGATATCTGCACGTTGCGGCAGGGTTTGCGTACGGTTGAGGTGGCAGCTTCGGTCCTGGAGTCGGCCAGGAGCGGCCGGACGCTCGTTCTTGAGACAGGAGAGCCCGCTAACCATGGCGGTTGAGAGTTTGATGGCGGAGCTGCAGCGCAGCTCCCGAGGCAAAGTTGTCATGCTCGTCGACAACGGTGTGAACGGCGATTCCCGTGTCCAGAAGGAAGCACGCTCCATGGCCGAGGCCGGCTGGGACGTGGTCCTGGTGGGGAAGTCGCCGACGAAGAAGGACCAGCGCTGGCAGCTCGGTGCCGCCCAGGTGCGGCTGCTGCACGTTCCGACGCCCATGCACCGCAGGCGGCACGAGTACCGGCGGGCCGTACTGCGCTCGCCGCTCGCGTACCGGCCGGGACCGCTTGCTGCCTACCGCCAGCAGCGGATGAAGGCGTGGCGGACCGAGCTGAACATTCAGCTCATCCAGGCAAGTCGCGAAGGCTCTGCGCTCGGCAAGGTGAAGCTGATGCCTCCGCGTGGCGTCGCCAAGGCGATGAACAAGTGGGTGAAGCTGCGTGTGAAGCAGACGACTGCCCTGGAGCAGCGCCGCAAGGACATGAATTCCCCGCTCGACCGCTTCACGACAGCGTTCTGGCTGCGCACGATGGGCGACAGGTCCTGGCGTCGGCTCGACCCGGCGCTGTGGGACATGGAGCTGGCCTACGCCAAGGTCATCGATCGCCTTCAGCCGGACCTGATCCATGCCAACGACTTCCGCATGCTCGGCGTGGGCGCCCGCGCCAAACTGCGGGCGGAGGCCAAGGGCCGTCCCGTCAAACTGGTGTGGGACGCGCATGAGTTCCTGCCGGGCATCAAGCCGTGGAACTCCCATCCGCGCTGGCATGTCGCACAGTGTGCCTACGAGCGGGAGTTCTCCCGGTACGCCGATGCTGTGACGACGGTCTCCGAAACGCTCGCCGACATGCTGGCCGAGCGCCACGGCCTGAAGACCAAGCCCGAGGTGGTGCTGAACGCACCCGACGCGGAGATCTCGCCCGAGCAGGCATCGGAGCCCGTACCGGACCTGCGCGAGCTGTGCGGCATCGGCCCCGACGTACCACTCGCCGTGTACAGCGGTGCTGCGGCCCCGCAGCGTGGCCTCGACATCATGGTCGAGTCACTGCCCCAGCTGCCCGGCACTCACGTCGCGTTCGTTGTGCTGAAGCCGACGTCGGAGTACATGAACAAGCTGACTGCACGGGCAGCGGCCCTGGGAGTGGCGGACCGGCTGCACATCCTGCCGTACGTTCCCCACTACCAGGTCGTCCCGTTCCTGGCCTCGGCGGACGTGGGGGTCATTCCGATCCACCACTGGCCGAACCACGAGATCGCCCTGATCACGAAGTTCTTCGAGTACTCGCACGCCCGGCTGCCGTTTGTCGTCAGTGACGTCAAGACGATGGGCGAGATGGTTGCCCGCACAGGGCAGGGCGAGGTCTTCACGGCCGAGGACGTGTCGGACTACGTCCGCGCCGTCAAGTCCGTGCTGGCAGACCCGGCGAAGTACCGCAAGGTCTACGACTCCGCGGGGCTGCTCGACGAGTGGACCTGGGAGGCGCAGGCAGAGGTGCTCGACGGTGTGTACACCCGCGTGCTCGGTGGTTCGCGCAGCAAGTCCGCCAAGACGGCTTCGCAGGTGGTGGCATGACCGTCAGACCTGACGTCACTGTCGTCGTCGCTGTTTACAACACGATGCCTTACCTGACGGATTGTCTGAATTCCCTTGTCGGGCAGAGCATCGGCCTCGATCGTCTTGAGGTTGTCGCGGTCGACGACGGTTCGACGGACGAGAGCAGCGCTGAACTCGACCGTTTCGCCGAGAAATATCCCGACACCGTCAAGGTGATTCATCAGGCGAATTCGGGTGGCCCCGCGGCCCCGAGCAACAGGGCCCTGGAGATCGCCACCGGACGTTTCGTCTATTTCATCGGTTCCGACGACTACCTCGGCGAAGAGGCGCTGGAACGGATGGTGGCCTGCGCCGACGAGCACGATTCCGATGTGGTCATCGGCAAGATGGTCGGGACGAACGGCAGGTACGTCCACCAGAAGCTGTACACCGGGAACAACCCCGACATCAGCCTCTACGATTCGGTGCTTCCTTTCACCCTGGCCAACACCAAGCTGTTCCGCCGGTCCCTGGTCGAGGAGCACGGGCTGCGCTTCCCCGAGGACCTGCCGGTCGGCAGCGATCAGCCGTTCACCATCGAGGCGTGCGTCCGGGCCCGCAAGATCTCCGTGCTCTCCGACTACACGTACTACTACGCGGTCAAGCGCGGTGACGCGAGCAACATCACCTATCGCGCCAACCACCTGGCACGGCTGCGCTGCACCGCGAGGATCATGGAGCACACGGCCGGTCTCATCGAGCCGGGCCCGAAGCGCGACGCCGTGTTCAAGCGGCACTTCGACTGGGAGCTCTCCAAGCTCCTCCAGGAGGACTTCCCCGCCCTCGACGCCGACACCAGACGCCAGGTGTGCGAGGGCCTCGCCGTCCTGATCGACGCCTACTACACCGACGCCCTGCGCGTGGGCACGGGTGTGAAGCGCCGGGTGCGCTTCGGCCTCGCCCAGCGCGGTGCCGTAGACGAACTCACCCGTGCGATCCAGGACGAGACGGAGCACGGAGCCCCGCCTTTCCTCCTGGAGGGCGACCGGGCCTACGCCGCCTATCCCGGCTTCCGCGACCCCGCCGTCGGCCTGCCCGACCACTTCTACGAAGTGCTCGGCGAAGCGGTTACCGGCAGGCTCTCGTCCGGTACGGAACTGGAGTCGGCCGACTGGGATCAGGACGGCTCGGATCTCTCGCTCGTCCTGCGCCTGCGGCTCGGTGTCATCGGCGACACGGACACCGCGGTGGCCGCTCTGGCGCAGGGCGCGATGCCCAAGAGCGCCGACAAGCCCGGCGCCCGCAAGATGCCCGCGGACGCCCTGCGCCCGCGAGTCGTCGGCGAGTTCACCAGGGAGACGGTGCGCGACGGTACGCGTACGCGGCTGACCGCCCGTATCCCCATCCAGCCCGCCGCGGCCAAGCGAGGCGTCCGCGTCTACGCCGACGTGGCAGGCTCGACGTATGAGATTCCCGTGCGGACCGATGGTCTGCCGATGCCGCTGGCACGCCGGTGGGGGCAGACCAACCCGTTCCGCGTCTCGGCAAGCCCGAATACCAAGGGCCGGCTTGTGATCACCACCGCTCCGCTGTGGGAGACCAAGCCAGGCGCGGGCCCGCGGCTGCGCCGCATGCTGTCCAGGCTGAAGAGGAAGTAACCCCGATGAACATCTGTGTAGTCGCGCTCGGCAAGATCGGTCTTCCGCTCGCCGTGCAGTTCGCCGCCAAGGGCCACAAGGTCATCGGCGCGGACGTCAACGAGAAGGTCGTCGAGCTGGTCAACGCGGCCACCGAGCCGTTCCCCGGCGAGTACGACCTCGACGTCAAGCTCAAGGAGACGGTGGCCGCCGGCCTGCTCTCCGCGACGACGGACACGACGGCCGCGGTCGCCGCGTCCGACGCCGTCGTGGTCGTCGTACCGCTCTTCGTGGACGCCGAGGGCACCCCCGACTTCGGCTGGATGGACTCGGCGACGAAGGCGATCGCCGCGGGCCTGAAGCCCGGCACCCTCGTCTCGTACGAGACCACCCTGCCGGTCGGCACGACCCGCACCCGCTGGGCGCCGATGCTCGCCGAGGGCTCCGGCCTCACCGCGGGCGAGGACTTCCACCTCGTCTTCTCCCCGGAGCGTGTGCTCACCGGCCGCGTCTTCGCGGACCTGCGCCGCTACCCCAAGCTCGTCGGCGGCATCGACGAGGCGTCGGCGCAGCGCGGTGTCGAGTTCTACGAGGCCGTGCTCGACTTCGACGACCGCGAGGACCTGCCGCGCCCGAACGGCGTGTGGGACCTGGGCACGGCCGAAGCCTCGGAGCTCGCGAAGCTCGCCGAGACCACGTACCGCGACGTCAACATCGGTCTGGCCAACCAGTTCGCCCGGTTCGCCGACAAGACCGGTATCGACGTCAAGAAGGTCATCGAGGCCTGCAACAGCCAGCCGTACAGCCACATCCACCAGCCCGGCATCGCCGTCGGTGGCCACTGCATCCCGATCTACCCGCGGATGTACCTGTGGAACGACCCGGAGGCGACCGTCGTGCGCTCGGCCCGCGAGGCCAACGCCGCGATGCCCGAGTACGCCGTGGACCTGCTGGCCGCCGCCTACGGCGACCTGTCCGGCGCCGGTGTACTGGTGCTGGGCGCTGCTTACCGCGGCGGCGTCAAGGAGACGGCCTTCTCCGGCGTCTTCGGCGTCGTCGAGGCACTGAAGGCGCGCGGCGCGATGCCGTTCGTCTCGGACCCGATGTACACCCCCGAGGAACTGACCGCGCACGGCCTCGTCCCGCACGAGGGCCAGGCCGTCACTGCGGCCGTCCTCCAGGCGGACCACGCCGAGTACCGTGAGCTTTCCGCGGCCGATCTGCCGGACGTCCGTGTGCTGGTCGACGGGCGTCGTACGACGGACCCGGCCAACTGGGCGGGTGTCCGCCGAGTCGTCATCGGCGGCTGACCGCTTCCGGCGCCTTCTCCGATTGGAAATGAAATGACTGCAGTGAAGCGCCCAGGGCGCGTGGTCATGCTGGTGGACAACACGATCGACGGCGATTCCCGGGTGCAGAAGAGTGCCCGGGCCATGGCCGAGGCCGGTTGGGAAGTCCACCTTGTGGGGAAGGCGCCGAAGACCGGCAGGGACGAGTACGGCATAGGTCCCGCACGGGTGCTGCGTGTCCCGCTGAAGCACCTCATCGTGAAGAAGACGCTGCGGCTCCGGCTCCACCGGTTGCGCTACCCGCTGGCGTACACCGCGAAGAACCGGATCGAGTTCAAGCAGAACCAGGTCGAGGTCGACCGTGCCGAACTGCAGGTCGGAAGTATCGGCGACGCGGCGCGTACCGGCATTTCCCGCAGGCGCCCCACGGCGCGCAGGGTCCCCCACGCAGTACAGCGTGTGATGGCCAAGGCACGTCGTTCGTTCATCGCCGCACGGTCCAGGCAGACGCCGGCTGCACTCGATGCCCGGGTGAAGCACGATGGTGTGCTCGAAGACATCGAGGCCAGGTTCTGGCGGGCGGTCATGGGGGACCGGGCATGGCGCCGGCTGGATCCGCTCCCGTTCCGGTACGAGATCAGCTTCAGCGCCGAGATCGACCGGCTGAAGCCCGATCTGATCCATGCCCATGACTACCGCATGATCGGGGTGGCGGCGCGCTACGTCGCCCGTGCCCGCCGGGCGGGGCGGACCATCCGGCTGGTCTACGACGCCCACGAGTTCGTGCCGGGTCTCAACGCCCCCGGCAAGAAGTGGCTGGCGGCCCAGGTCGGCTACGAGCGCGAGCACATCGGCTACGCGGACGCGATAGTCACCGTGTCACCGGCGCTGGCCGAGATGCTCGAGGAGTCGCACGGTCTCACGGAACGCCCGGAAGTCACGCTGAACGCTCCGCCCAAGCTGATCCCCAGCCAACGCGGTGCGTGGGCGTCGGAGAGCGGTGCGAAGCACGTGCGGGAGGCGTGCGGACTGGACGACGGAACTCCGCTTGCGGTCTATTGCGGTGCCGCCGGCCCGCAGCGCGGGCTGCACACCATCGTCGAGTCGCTGGAGTACGCGACAGACCTGCATGTCGCCTTCGTGATCAACAATCTCGACGGTGCTTATGTGAAATCGCTCCGTAAGCTCGCGGAAGGTCTGGGGGCCGCAGACCGGATTCACCTCATGCCCTACGTGCCGTACGACGTTCTCGTGAGCTTCCTGTCGACCGCGGACGTGGGCGTCCACCCGCTGTGCAAGGGACCGGTCAACCACGAAGTCGCGCTGAGCACGAAGTTCTTCGAGTTCATGCAGGCCCGGCTGCCCGTGGTCGTCAGCGATGTGAAGGCCATGTCGGACGAGATCACCCGGGTCGGCAACGGGGAGATCTTCCGGTCGGAGGACAGCAAGGATCTGGCCAGGGCGATGGCGCTGATCCTCAAGGATCGTGCGCGATACACGGCGCCGTACGAGCAGCCCGGCATGCTCGACGAGTGGAGCTGGGAAGCTCAGGCGGAGAAGTACGTCGTTCTCTACGAGCGGCTGCTGAAGGACGTCGTCTGACGGTTCGGCAGGCAGACATGACGAAGGGCTCACCCGGTATCCGGAGTGCGCCCTTCGTCATGTGCGGGGCAGAGGTCAGCCGTTACGGCTGGCCGCCGCTTCCATCAGCTTGACCACACGTCGGGCGGCGGTGCCGTCACCGTACGGCGCACCGTGCGGCGCTGCCGGGACGGGCCGGGTGACGAGGGCGGCCCACTCGGCGGCGTCCATCTTGTGCGGGTCGGGAACGAGGTGGTTCCAGCCGTCCTCGAGGGTCTCGATCCACTCGGTCTCCGGCCGGATGGTCGTGCAGACACGGTCGAGCAGGTATGCCTCCTTCTGCAGACCACCGGAGTCGGTGACCACACCGGAGGACGCCAGTACGGCGGCGATCAGCCCGGCGTACGGAAGAGGGCGGCCCACATGGACCGAACCCTGGGCCAGGTCGATGCCGTGGTGCTCGGCCCGCGCGGTCAGACGGGGGTGAGCCAGCAGGGCGACCGGCAGGGGCAGCGCGGCCAGCGCCTCGATGACGGCCGCCAGCCTGGCCGGGTCGTCCGTGTTGTCCGGGCGGTGCAGGGTGGCCAGCAGGAACGGCTGCGAGGGGTTGATACCCGCGGGAAGCGCCGGGGCCGGGTGCTCCCCGGCCAGTACGGCATCGCGGATGCGCAGGCAGATGTCGACCATCACGTCACCGGCCAGCTCGGCCCGGTGGCCGAGGCCCTCGTTGGCGAGGTGGCGCATGGCCTCCTCGGTCGGGGCCAGCAGGAGGTCCGCGCAGTGGTCGGTGAGCACACGGTTGTGCTCCTCCGGCATCCGGCGGTTGAAGGACCGCAGACCGGCTTCGAGGTGGGCGACCGGCAGGTGCTGCTTGACCGCGGACAGTGCCCCGGCAATCGTCGAGTTGGTGTCGCCGTACACGAGGACCCAGTCGGGCTGCTCGGCCTCGAGCACCGGGTCGAGCGCGGTGAGTACGGAGCCGGTCTGCGCACCGTGGCTCCCGGAACCGACGCCCAGGTGCACGTCCGGGTCGGGGATGCCGAGCCCGGAGAAGAAGACATCCGACAGGTCCGCGTCGTAGTGCTGTCCCGTGTGGACGATGACGTGCTGGTGGTCGGTCTGGGCGAACGCTGCCGCGACAGGCGCGAGCTTTACCAGCTGGGGACGGGCACCGACGATGCTGACGACTTTCATCGAACACTCTTCTTTTCGGTCATGGGGCGTGACGGATTGGTCGTATGCGATTCGAATTCCCCTCGGTGCGGGGAATTCGTCTGGAGGCCGCCCGGCAATCTGCGGCCGGAGGCACTCGGACCGATACGGCGAAGCAGGTGTTCGAGCGGATGTTCCACGTAGTGGTAGGCAATTGCGGCCAGGACCAGACTCACGACGATCACTGCCAGCCAGAGTGCCGCGGTCTCTTCATGAGTGTCCGGCCGGCCGAACACTCTCAGTGCGGCTCTGATGACAATCTCGTGGAACAGGTACCAGGCGAACGACCACTGCCCGAGCCGGACCATCCAGGTACCTGAGAGGTAGGTCCGGCGGCGTTCGAGATCGGCGGTTGCCGCCGCAGCTACCAGCAGGGCGAAGAGCGGGGCCGACAGCAGGTGGGAGGCGCTGTAGGGGCTGTACCAGAGGCTGTCGGGGACGGCCCCGGACCAAGGGATGAGAGCCACGTGCCACGCCACTACGAGGGCGACAGTGACGGGCAGGCCCACCGGTGGCCGCCATCCCCGCTTCACGGCCAGACCAGCCACCACTCCCAGGACGAACTGCAGCGTGCGCGTCGGCGGGAAGTAGTCGAGGGCCCAGAGGCGGAGAGCCGGCTCGGCAATCAGTGCTCCTGCCACCCAGACGGCCACCGAAGCGACACACAGGCCAGCCGCACTCCAGCCCCTTGCTCGTGCCGTCCGCATCATCGGCAGCATCAGCAGGAGCGGGAAAATCAGGTAGAACCAGGCTTCGTCGCTGAGCGACCAGGCGGCCGGGTTCCCGCCCACCAGGTATGCGCGCTCGGGTATCCAGGCGTTGACGAGCCCCAGAGTGGCGGCGACACCTCGGAGGGAAATATCCGTGCCCAGCGCCCACCACACCGCGACGGACGTCATGACGGAGGCGGCCAGCAGAGGCCAGATCCTGGCGAACCGACGCCAGAGGAAGACCTTCGTCGGCACCGACTTCCCGTCGTACGTCCAGGCCAGAACGAAGCCCGAGAGTACGAAGAAGAAGGTCACCCCGCTGCGCCCGTACCAGGTGATGTCACTGATCCACGGGAGCTTTCCCGTCAGCCGCGACAGGTGGTACAGGACGACGACCAGAGCCGCCCAGAAGCGCAGCCCCGTGAGGGAATCCAGCCGGGCACGTGTGTCCGGAACGGCTGTCTGGCTGGCCGGCATGGGTGTCACCATCTTCGAAGTACGGGTCGGAAGGCATCTGGCCGTGAGACATGGCTGCCGGTTCAGGCCGCGCGTTCGTTGAGGACCCCGTCCTGCTCCTCGTACACGGCACCCGTCTGCGGGCACTCCCACACTCCGGCCTCGCCCGCGCGCTCGACGAGCTTCACGCCGACGCGCCCGACCCAGCCGATCCGACGGGCCGGGACACCGACGACCAGACCGAAGTCCGGTACGTCCTTGGTCACCACGGCACCCGCGGCGACCATGGCCCAGCGCCCGATCCGTACCGGCGCGACGCAGACGGAACGGGCCCCGAGCGAAGCACCCTCGGCGACCTTCACTCCGACGGCCTCCCAGTCCCCGCCGCGCTTCTGCTTGCCCTCGGGGTCCACGGAGCGCGGGTTGTGGTCGTTGGTGAGCACCACGGCGGGGCCGATGAAGACGCCGTCGCCGAGCTCGGCCGGCTCGTACACCAGCGCGTAGTTCTGGATCTTGACGTTGTCGCCGATCTGCACACCGGTACCGACGTACGCACCGCGGCCGACCACACAGCCCTCGCCGAGCCGGGCACCTTCGCGGATCTGCGCGAGCTCCCAGACACTGCTGCCGTCGCCGATCTCGGCGCTCTCGTCGACCTGGGCGGTGGGCTGGACTCTGTAGTTCACGTGGTGCGCCTTCCGAAGAGCGGACTTGCCCGGAGAGCTTACGATCCCGGCCGGCCGGTGGGTCCGCCGGTGGCGCACCTCAGGACGGCGTACGAGTCGACGCCCCCGCCCGCCCCGCCCCACCCGGTTTGACCCCCCGCACCCCGCCCCGTAACCTTGACCCTCGGCGTGTTTCTGTGCGCCTACCCCTGAGCACATCCCTCCCGGCCACGGCGTTCGCGCCGTACGTCGCGGAGAGGCCGCTCATCCTTCCGGATCGTCGCGGGCTTCGGCCTGTGCGAGCGGCTGGCATCAGGGGATCCGTTCCGAGCGAAAGAGAGATCCGCGTGTACGCCATCGTGCGCAGCGGTGGTCGCCAGCACAAGGTAGCTGTCGGCGACATCGTTGAGGTTGACAAGATTCCCACCGCCCAGGTCGGCGACACCGTAGAGCTCTCTACGCTGCTCGTGGTCGACGGCGACGCCGTCACCAGCGACCCGTGGGTGCTTGCCGGGATCAAGGTTCAGGCCGAGATCGTGGACCACCACAAGGGCGCGAAGATCGACATCCTTCGCTACAAGAACAAGACCGGCTACCGCCGTCGCCAGGGTCACCGCCAGCAGTACACGGCGATCAAGGTCACCGGTATCCCCGCGGCTGCGAAGTAAGGGACTGAGGAGACATGGCACATAAGAAGGGCGCATCGTCCACTCGGAACGGGCGCGATTCCAATGCTCAGCGGCTCGGCGTGAAGCGCTTCGGCGGTCAGGCCGTCAACGCCGGTGAGATCCTGGTCCGCCAGCGCGGCACCCACTTCCACCCGGGCACGGGCGTCGGCCGTGGCGGCGACGACACGCTGTT
This sequence comes from Streptomyces sp. NPDC055749, assembly GCF_053617235.1. Taxonomy (NCBI): domain Bacteria; kingdom Bacillati; phylum Actinomycetota; class Actinomycetes; order Kitasatosporales; family Streptomycetaceae; genus Streptomyces; species Streptomyces sp. NPDC055749. The sequence continues at coordinate 48,662 of NZ_JBSHFH010000025.1, forward strand.
CGCGCTTACCGCCGGTGCGGTGGAGTTCGGTACGCACCGTGGCCGCAAGGTCGTGAACATCGTTCCGCTCGCCGTCTGATTCAGGCACGCGCAGAACGACACACAGCACCTTCCGAGGGCGGATCTCAGCTTTCCCGGTAATCGGGGAAGCGGGTCCGCCCTCGGCGTGTTACGTAGAGAGACATTCCCGTATTTACCTGGAGGCACCAACCATGACCACCTTCGTGGACCGCGTCGAGCTGCATGCCGCCGCGGGTAACGGGGGCCACGGCTGCGCCTCCGTCCACCGTGAGAAGTTCAAGCCGCTGGGAGGCCCCGACGGGGGCAACGGCGGCCGTGGCGGCGACGTGATCCTGGTCGTCGAGCAGGCCGTCACCACGCTGCTGGACTATCACCACAGCCCTCACCGCAAGGCCACCAACGGCCAGCCCGGTGCGGGTGACAACCGTTCCGGCAAGGACGGTCAGGACCTCGTGCTGCCGGTGCCCGACGGCACGGTCGTCCTCGACACGGAAGGCAACGTGCTGGCCGACCTGATCGGCCAGGGGACCACCTTCGTCGCGGGCCAGGGCGGCCGTGGCGGCCTCGGCAACGCCGCGCTGGCCTCCGCCCGCCGCAAGGCCCCCGGCTTCGCCCTGCTGGGCGAGGCGGGCGTGAGCCGGGACATCGTCCTGGAGCTCAAGACCGTCGCGGACGTCGCACTCGTGGGCTATCCGAGCGCCGGCAAGTCCTCGCTGATCTCGGTGCTCTCGGCCGCCAAGCCGAAGATCGCGGACTATCCGTTCACGACCCTTGTGCCGAACCTGGGTGTCGTCACCGCCGGGTCGACCGTCTACACCATCGCCGATGTGCCGGGGCTCATTCCCGGTGCCAGCCAGGGCAAGGGGCTCGGGCTCGAGTTCCTGCGTCACGTCGAGCGGTGCTCGGTGCTCGTGCACGTACTCGACACCGCGACTCTCGAGTCCGACCGTGACCCGCTCTCCGACCTCGACATGATCGAGGAGGAGCTCCGGCTGTACGGCGGTCTGGAGGACCGGCCGCGCATCGTCGCCCTCAACAAGGTCGACATCCCGGACGGCCAGGACCTCGCCGACATCATCCGCCCGGACCTGGAGGCGCGCGGATACCGCGTCTTCGAGGTCTCGGCGATCGCGCACAAGGGCCTGAACGAGCTCTCGTACGCCCTCGGCGGGATCATCGCCGAGGCGCGCGCCACCAAGCCGGCCGAGGAGTCGACCCGCGTGGTCATCCGCCCGAAGGCCGTCGACGACTCCGGCTTCACCGTCAAGCTCGACGACGAGGGCATCTACCGGGTGCGCGGCGAGAAGCCCGAGCGCTGGATCCAGCAGACCGACTTCAACAACGACGAGGCCGTCGGCTACCTCGCCGACCGGCTCAGCCGCCTCGGTGTCGAGGAGGCGCTGCGGAAGGCGGGTGCCCACGCCGGCGACGCCGTGGCCATCGGCTCCGCGGAGAACGCGGTCGTCTTCGACTGGGAGCCGACCATGATGGCCGGTGCCGAGATGCTGGGCCGTCGTGGCGAGGACCACCGCCTTGAGGCGCCGCGGCCCGCCGCGCAGCGCCGCCGGGACCGGGAGGGCGAGCGCGACGACCCGCAGCGCGAGTACGACGAGTTCGATCCCTTCTAGGACCGGGCGAGTTGATTTCCTGAGTGAGTGACTGAGGCCCGTCGCAGTGCCGTCGAAAGCGGTGCTCGGCGGGCCTCGCGCGCACCACGCAGGCATCGCGTCAACCGTGTCGCAGCGGCCACTCACCGTCACACTCGCCACAATTGCCTGGTGGCGGCCCCTGTCGGGCGCCCGAGGTGTGCGGATCGGGTGACGCGTCTGTGGAGTCGGTCACCCCCGTACGGCTCCACCGGAGCCCAACCTCCCTGGCCAGGCGGTGAACTACGGGTTTCCGGGGGGCATGCACCGACCGACGTCCGCCTTGCGAGACGGTCACGGAGAGTGCGACCATCACACTGTTCCCTCGTCATCGCAAGGTAGGTCGTCTGTGTCTGTGCCGCACCACGCCAAGCCCCGGACCACTGCTGTCGTACTCGCCGGTGGTACCGGTCAGCGCGTCGGACTGTCGATCCCCAAGCAGCTGCTGAAGATCGCCGGCAAGGCAGTCATCGAGCACACGCTGACCATCTTCCAGAACGCCGAGGACATCGACGATGTGATCGTGCTGATGGCCCCCGGATTCGTGCCCGACGTCGAGAAGATCGTCGCCAAGGCCGGACTGACCAAGGTCATCAAGGTCATCGAGGGTGGCAGCACCCGTAACGAGACCACCGAGCGCGCCATCGCGGCCCTCGGCGAGGGCCTTGCCGAGGGCGAGGACCGCAACGTCCTCTTCCACGACGCCGTCCGACCGCTGCTGTCACAGCGCGTCATCAAGGACTGCGTCGACGCCCTCGACCGCTACCAGGCCGTCGATGTCGCCATCCCGTCCGCGGACACGATCATCGTGACCCGCACCCACGGCGAGGACGGCGAGTTCATCACCGAGGTCCCGGACAGGTCCCGGCTGCGCCGCGGCCAGACTCCGCAGGCGTTCAAGCTGTCGACGATCCGCAAGGCGTACAGGATCGCGGCCGGTGACCCCAACTTCCAGGCCACCGACGACTGTTCGGTGGTCCTGCGGTACCTCCCCGATGTGCCGATCTACGTGGTCGCGGGCGACGAGTACAACATGAAGGTGACCCAGCCGGTCGACGTCTTCATCACCGACAAGCTCTTCCAGCTGGCCTCCACCGCCGCCCCCCGCCAGGCCGACGAGGCCGCCTACCGCGAGTTGCTCTCGGGCAAGACGCTGGTGGTCTTCGGCGGTTCGTACGGCATCGGCGCCGACATCGCCACGCTGGCCGAGCAGTACGGCGCGACTGTCTACGCGCTGGGCCGCTCCACCACCGGTACGCACGTCGAGAATCCCGAGCATGTCGACGAGGCGCTCTCCAAGGCGTACGCGGAGACCGGCCGGATCGACTACGTCATCAACACCGCGGGCGTGCTGCGCATCGGCAAGCTTGCGGAGACCGACACCGCGACGATCCAGGAAGCGCTGAACGTCAACTACCTGGCGCCGGTCCAGATCGCCCGCGCCTCGTACAAGTACCTGGCGGAGACCAAGGGTCAGCTGCTGCTCTACACCTCCAGCAGCTACACGCGCGGTCGCGCCGAGTACAGCCTCTACTCCTCCACCAAGGCCGCGATGGTGAACCTCACCCAGGCGCTCGCCGACGAGTGGGCGGGCGAAGGCATCCGCGTGAACTGCGTGAACCCGGAGCGCACGGCGACCCCGATGCGTACCAAGGCGTTCGGTCAGGAGCCGGAGGGTTCGCTGCTCTCCTCGGAGGCCGTGGCCCGTACCTCGCTGGACGTGCTGCTGTCCGCGATGACCGGTCACGTCATCGACGTCCGGCAGCAGGACCCGACCAGTGACGTGTCCGAATCCTCCGGTTTCGAGCAGGCCCTGGCGTCCGTGCTCGACCGCCAGGAAGATGTGTAATAATTCTCGGCAAATGTTCTTCTCGGGCCTTTGTGATCGCATTGCGCGAACACAAAGGCCCGAATGCGTGAAGCCCCGCCTTCACATTTCCCTCAATACGTGAATCAACCGGCACCCCCCCCTGGAGCAGGTTCTTCGTGATTTCGACAGCCATTCGCCTGGCCCGAGTGGGCAGCCGGTCAGAACTGGCGGCGGCCGTACTGATGCTGCTGGGATATCCCCTCATCATGCTGGCCGCGCTCGTGCCCAATATCTGGTTCTTCGCGGCGGCCACGGCTGTCACGTATATCGCGGACTGGTATCTGCATCAGCGCGGCAGCTATCTCGTCAACCGGCTCGGAAAGGTGCGGGCGGGACTGTCCATCCGCTTCCTGCTCCGCCAGTTGATGGTCATCCTGCTGCTCGCCCGGCTGGACCTCGCGTCGGAACCGCTCTTCTACACGGCGGTCGCCTGCTTCCTGCTCTTCTACAGTCTTCAGGCCCCGCACGGCGCCATGACCACCCTGGTCCGGATGCGCCGCACCATGCCGGTCGTCACCCGCAACGTGGACCTGCACGCCGTGCGCATTCCCGACGCGCCGCCGCGCGCGCTGCTGCACCGCTCGGCCGAGAAGATGCTCCACCTCGACATCCCCGCGGTGGTCGGCATCCTGATCGCCGCCGGGACCGGGGTGGACGTCATCGGCTACGCCGGCGCCGCGCTCACCCTGCTGCTGGCGCTCGCCTTCAACGCGGCGCTCGTCCCGTATCTGCGCCGCGGCCGGCTGGCGCCCCCGGCCGCCGCCGTGCTCAAGGCCGTGGACGGCTGGCTGCGGGACTACCAGCCGACCGTCGTGCTCTACTTCTCCGGCTCCAACGAGTCGGCGTACCAGGGCAACATGTGGCTCGACACCATGGCGAAGGCCGAAGGCCGCCCGCTGATCATCATGCGTGAGCGCGGTCTCGTGCCCCAGCTCGCCGAGACCTCCGTGCCGGTGCTCTGCGTCCCCGCTGGTACGCACCTGATGAATCTGGACCTCGCCAGCGTCCGGGTCTGCCTCTACCCGGCCAACGTCGGCAAGAACATCCACATGCTGCGCGTCCCGACGATGAAGCACGTCTTCATCGGGCACGGCGACAGCGACAAGCTCGCCAGCGTCAACCCGTACTCCAAGGTGTACGACGAGGTGTGGACGGCGGGCCGCGCGGGCCGCGACCGCTACGCGCTCGCCGACGTCGGCATCCGCGACGAGGACATCGTCGAGGTCGGACGGCCGCAGCTCGCGCCGATCAAGACCTGGACCGGCACCGCGAAGAACCCCATCCCGACCGTGCTCTACGCCCCCACCTGGGAGGGCTGGGACGACAACCCCGGCAACACCTCCCTGCTGCTGGCCGGCGAGAACATCGTGCGCCGCCTGCTGAAGGCCGAGAAGCCGGTACGGGTCATCTACAAGCCGCACCCCTTCACCGGCATCCGCAGCGCCAAGGCCAAGGCCGTCCACGCGCGGATCCAGAACCTGCTCAGCAAGGCGGCCGCGGAGCGTGCCGCCGAGCCGCACTGGGCCGAGCAGGCAGCCGCCGCTGCCGCAGGGCAGCAGGCGGCGAAGGCCGAGCTCGCACGGATCGAGGCGGCACTCGCCGGCCTGGTGAAGTCCGGCCGGTCCGGTGGTGACGACGCCGAGGAGTCGCGCGTCTCGCTCGCCGACCCGTCGCGCCAGGAGCACGTCGAGGCGCTGCGGGCCGAGTGGAACGACGCCTACTGGCGTTCCTTCGGCTGGTGGGAGCACAAGACGGTGACGGGCGCCGAGCCCAAGCTGTACGACTGCTTCAACGAGTCCGACGCCATGGTCTCGGACATCTCCAGCGTGGTGTCCGACTTCATCGCGAGCGGCAAGCCGTACGCGGTCACCGACTCTGCGGTCCTCGGCGCCGAGGAGTTCAAGCGGCAGAACACCGCCGTACGGGCCGCGGTCATCCTCTCCAACAGCGCCGAGGAGATCGGCGAGCTGCTGGACGCGGTCACCGACAGCGCGGCCGACCCGCTGGCGAACGCCCGGTACGAGCTGAAGAGTTACCTGCTCGGCCCGGACGAGCCGACCTCCCTGGAGCAGTTCAACTCCGCGGTGCGCGCGCTCGCCGCCAAGGCCGAGGCCCGCAACGCCGGGGTCAGCCAGCGGATCGGGGAGCAGAGCGTGGCGTCGCCCGACCTGGAGGACGAGTCCAGCGGCGCGGGGGACGGCGAGGAGCAGATCGTCGCCGACGCCGTGGCGGCGGCCGACGCCGATGCCGAGGTCGGCACCGGACCCTCGGCGGTCCGCTGACCTTCCCGAGTGATCCGGTGATCCGGTGATCCGGTGATCCGGCCGTTGCGGCGGCCAGGCAACCCATCCGACGGTCCGTACGTCTCTCCAGGAGAGGGACGTACGGACCGTTCGGCGTGTTGATACATAAAAGACACCCTTGATCGGCATTCTGTCTCATTTGTGATGAGAATTGACGAGATGGGTGAGTTCCGGGTGTCGAGGGAGACCAGCGAAAGCGAGGTCGACGTACCCGATGTCAGTGTCGTCATCGGGGCCTACCAGGCCATGCCGTACCTGATCCGCTGCCTGGAGTCCGTCGAGGAGCAGACGCTGCCGGCCGGACGCATGGAGATCGTCGCTGTCGACGACGGCTCCACGGACGGCACGGGGGAGTACCTGGACGCCTTCGCCGCCCGTACGGACATTCCTGTGCGGGTCGTCCACCAGGCCAACTCCGGCGGACCCAGCGGGCCGCGCAACGTCGGCCTCGGTATGGCGCGCGGGCGTTACGTGTTCTTCCTCGACGCGGACGACTATTTCGGCCCGGAAGCGCTGGAGCGGATGGTCGCGATGGGCGACCGCGCCGGTACGGACGTGGTGCTCGGCAAGGTCGTCGGGGTCAACCGCGGTGCGGCGAAGTCGATGTGGAAGGAGACCGTCGAGCGCGCCGACCTGTACGTGTCCAACGTCAAGTTCACTTTGAGCGCCCAGAAGCTCTTCCGGCGCGCGCTTCTCCAGCGGCTCGGGATGTCCTTCGACGAGAAGCTGAAGACCGGTGAGGACGCGCTGTTCACCATGGAGGCGTACCTGCGGGGCGCCGGCGTCTCCGTCGTCGCGGACTACACCTGCTACTACCTCGTGGGCCGGGACGACGGCAAGCACGTGACGAAGAGCGGCGGCTACGTACTGCGGTTCGACTCGGCGCGTGCGCTGATGCGCCTCATCGCCACCCACGTACCCCCGGGGCCGCGGCGCGACTCGCTGATGGTCCGGCCGTTCGTCATCACATTGCTGCCACAATTCGGACCCAATCTGCTGAAGCAGTCGGAGGCCGTGCGCGACAAGAAGATGGCGCTGGCGGCGCCGCTCATGAAGGCGTACTGGACGCCCGGACTGGCTCGCGGGCTGAAGGCGAACGAGCGGCTCAGGCTGCTCTGTGTGGCGAAGGGCAGGCTCGATCTGCTCCTCGACGTCGTGCGGTTCATGAAGGCCAAGAGCGAGCCCGCGCTCGTCCGCGCGAGCCGCCCGAGCCGGTTGTACCTTGCGTATCCGCACTTCAGGGACGGTTCGGGACTGCCCGACGAGGCGTACGAGGTGACGGTCACCGAGTGGATCGGCGGCCGGCGGATCGAGGCGCCGGAGCCGAGGCCGTATGTCTCCCTCGTCCGCCGAGCGGTGCGCAGGATCCGCAGAACGGCGCTCCGGAACCTTCGCGCGCTCCGTGCTCGGGCGGAGCGAACAAAGAGCCCCTAACCGCACGCACGTGCCGTGAAACACCCGCCGCGTCAAGGGAATTGTGACGGGCGTCACTCCATGCTGTGGGGCAACCATGAGACCTTGGTGAGAGTCTCATTCACGCCCCGTCTTCCTGGGGTTCACGTCTGAAAGTCCCCCCGGAAAGGCCCTCTCGCCGTGGCGTCCCGACCTGTCGAAACCATCCCCGCAGAGCTCAGCCGTCTCATGAAGTACTTCCCCGAGACACCGGTCGAGGAGCGCACAGCCTTCCATACGGCCGCCAAGGACTTCCTGGCGCAGGCGGCACCCAAGCTGGTCCGGCAGTTCTCCCCGATGGCCCGGGTCAAGTGGCATCTGGCGGCCAGCGGGCGCGGGGACGAACTCGTCGACGTACTGCACTACGAGCGCGAGAACCCGGGCGTCTTCGCGGTCAAGGGCCTGCGGCGGGCCCGCATCGAGCTGCCCGGCGTCGAGAGCTCCTCTCTGCCCCCCACGGTGCGCAACTTCACCCGCAGCGAGCTCCCCGTACGCGGCAAGCTGACCGACCTGGCCTGGCAGGACGGGCGACTGGTCGTCCGCGGCTACGCGTACATCCCCAACGTTCCCTCTGCGACGGGCAAGCGCTCTCTGCGCGTGGCCGTCCTGCGGCGCCAGGGCAGCAGGAGCACCATCCCGCTGCGGCTGCGCACCGTCCTGGAGCCCAGGGCGACGGCGGAGGCCAAGGGCGCCCTGCACTCCTACGACTGGTCCGGCTTCGAGCTCGCCATCGACCCGTCGCGCCTGCGGACCCGCGGCCAGTGGCAGGCGGGCACCTGGCGCCTCGGCGTCGGTATCCCGCGACCCGGCGGCATGTCCGTCGGCAGCGTACTCAAGAGCAACAGCGGCGCCGCCGGCCACAGCCAGGTGCACGTGCTGGACGACGGCGTACGGCTCGTCGCCGGCTACGACCGCAACCGTCTGAAGCTCTCCGTCGACATCGTGCCGGCCGAGGCCGAGTCCCAGGAGATGGACGACAACGGCCTCACGGTGACGTTCCGCTCCCGTGGGACCGCGAGCGCGGGCAGGACGCCGACGGCCCTGCGCATCGACCACGAGGGCAGCGGATTCTCGACGGACCTCCCGATGGAGGCCGGCGACCCGGGCATCGACGGCTGGAACCGGTACACCGCACGCCTCCCCTTCGGTGACCTCCCCGTCGCGGGCGTCGTCCCGGGCAAGTCCCGCAAGTACCGCGCACAGATCGTGTTCGCGGACGGCAAGACCCGTCGCGCCACCATCGGCCAGTCCCTGCGCACCGCCGTCCAGCAGCTGCCCGGCAACCTCGAATTCGCCGTGGTCACCGACGGCGCGGGCAACTTCACCCCGCAGCTGCGCACCACCCAGCCGGTCGTCGACCGGACCGAATGGTCCGAGAACGGCGAACTGCTCCTCTCCGGTACGTACACGGGCCCGGCCGAGACGATGAAGTTCGTCCTGCGCCACAGTGGCCGCAACGAGGACAAGCCGCTGCCCGCCGAGTTCGGGAACGGACGCTTCACCGCCCGCCTCACACCCGACGCCATGCCCGCGTACGACGGGACGCTGCCGCTCCGCTCCGGCCGCTGGCTCCCGTTCCTGCGCGCCCGCGACGAGTGGAACCACCGGCACGACATCCCCGTCACGATCCGCCCCGACCTGGTCTCCACGCTGCCGTCGGCCCAGGACGGCGCCCGCCGGACGTACACCCTGGAGCGGCTGGACTACGACCGGATCTTCCTGGAGTCGGGACCGGTCCTGGAGCCCGAGCTGCGCGGCGCGTACCGCCAGCGGCTCATGCGCGACGTGTACACCCCCGAGCAGCGCAAGCTGCCGCTGCGCGAAGCCGTGCTCTACAACAGCTTCGGCGGCAAGCAGTTCTCCGACTCGCCCCGCGCCGTCTACGAGGAGCTCAAGCGCCGCGGCACCGAGGTCGAGCACATCGCGATGGTCCACGACGAGCAGGTCGTGCTGCCGCCGGGTGTCCGCGGAGTGCTGTGGGGCAGCAAGGAGTGGTACGAGGCGCTGGCCCGCAGCCGCTACATCGTCACCAACGGCGGCATCCGCGAGTGGTTCGTCCGCCGTGAGGGCCAGGTCGTCGTCCAGACCTGGCACGGCACGCCACTCAAGCGCATCGGCGCCGACCTGCTCGGCACCCCGCAGGCCAACCTCGCCTACATCTCCAGCCTGCCCCAGCGTTCGCGCCAGTACAGCCTCTTCATCACGCCGAACGCCTTCACGACGCCGATCATGACCAACTCCTTCCGCCTCCAGTGCGAGGTCCTGGAGGCCGGTTACCCGCGCAACGACGTCTTCCACGCCCCGGACCGGGTGAAGCGCGCGGCGGCCGTACGGGAGAAGCTCGGCATCCCCGCCGGCAAGAAGGTCGTCCTGTACGCGCCGACCTGGCGCGACGACCAGCGGTACGGCGGCCGGCGCTTCAAGCTCGACAACCAGATCGACGTCAATGCCGCCCAGGAACAGCTCGGTGACGACCACGTGCTGCTCTACCGCAAGCACCACAAGGTCCTCGACAGCATCCCCGGCGCGGGCCAGGGCTTCGTCTGGGACGTCACGTACTACCCGGACATCGCCGACCTCTACCTGATCGCCGACGTGCTGATCACGGACTACTCCTCGGTGCTGTTCGACTTCGCGCACTCCGGCCGTCCGATGCTGTTCTTCACGTACGACCTGGAGCACTACCGCGACACCCTGCGCGGCTTCTACTTCGACTTCACGTCGCGCGCCCCGGGACCGCTGATCAAGACGTCCACCGAACTCGTCGACGCGATCCGCAACATCGAGGCCGTGACCGAGGAGTACAAGGAGAAGTACGCCCAGTTCAGGGTCGACTTCTGCGAGCCCTCCGACGGCCTCGCCGCGGCGCGGGTGGTCGACCGGATGCTGACGGTCGACAAGGGCTGACCCCGTCCCGACCGGCCGCGTCCGGCCCCTCCCGACCGCTGTCCACCGAGGACGTCCATCGAGCGGAACGGGAAGGCGCCGGGCGCGGCCGTTCGCGTACTGTGCTGCCCGGGGACGGCCCCCGGAAGCCCGGCAGCCGAGCGCCGGGCCAGCCAGAGTGAGGAAGTACGTGTCAGCTGCCAGGCCGGGCGTGACCGGCGCCCGCAGGATCGTGGTCAAGATCGGTTCCTCCTCACTCACGACGGCCGCGGGCGGCCTCGACGCCGACCGCGTCGACGCCCTCGTCGATGTGCTGGCCAACGTCAGGAGCGGCGGGGAGAAGGAGATCGTCCTCGTCTCCAGCGGTGCGATCGCCGCCGGACTCGCCCCGCTCGGACTGATCCGCAGACCCAAGGACCTGGCCCGTCAGCAGGCCGCGGCCAGCGTCGGCCAGGGACTCCTGGTCGCCCGCTACACCGCCTCGTTCGCGCGCTACGGCGTACGCGTCGGACAGGTGCTCCTCACCTCCGACGACACCAGCAGGCGCGCCCACTACCGCAACGCGTACCGCACGCTCGACCAGCTCCTCGACATGGGCGCGCTGCCCGTCGTCAACGAGAACGACACCGTGGCCACCGACGAGATCCGGTTCGGCGACAACGACCGGCTCGCCGCGCTCGTCGCCCACCTCGTCCACGCCGATCTCCTGGTCCTCCTCTCCGACGTCGACGGTCTCTACGACGGTGACCCCCGGACCCCGGGCGCCGCACGCGTCGCGGAGGTCAACGGACCCGCGGACCTGGAAGGTGTCACGATCGGCAGCGCGGGGAAGGCGGGCGTCGGCACCGGCGGAATGGTGACCAAGGTCGAAGCCGCCCGGATCGCCAGCGCGGCCGGCATCCCCGTCGTCCTCACCTCCGCCAGCCGGGCCGCCGACGCGCTCGCGGGCCGCGACACCGGCACGTACTTCCACCCGACGGGACGCCGCTCCGCGGACCGGCTGCTCTGGCTCGCCCACGCGTCGACCCCGCAGGGCGCCCTGACCCTCGACGACGGTGCCGTACGGGCCGTGGTGGACCGCCGCACCTCGCTGCTGCCCGCCGGAATCTCCGCGGTCGAGGGCGAGTTCACCGCGGGCGACCCGGTGGAGCTGCGCGACCTCTCCGGCCGGGCCGTCGCCCGCGGCCTCGTCAACTTCGACGCCAAGGAGATCCCCCAGCTGCTCGGCCGCTCCACCCGCGACCTGGCACGGGAGCTCGGCCCCGCCTACGAACGCGAGGTCGTACACAGAGACGATCTGGTCATCCTCGCGCCGCGGCTCACCCCCCGAATCGGCTGAAAGTCCAGACATTTGGCAGAGACCTTCACCAAAAGCGCCCCACGCCCGCCCTCGGGCTGGTCAACTTTGTAGCGGGGACGCAAGGCGTACAGCACAGCAACGCATTCACAGGAGGCCGCCGGTGAGACGAGCGCGCCCGGGGGCGCCGCCCCGAGGGACGGGAAGCCGCGCCCTGACCAGCGTCGGAGCGGGCTCCGACTTCGGCGCGGGGCTGCCCGCAGACCGCACGACGGACCGCGCCACCGAACAGGAACCGATGGCGGCGCGCGAGGAGCGCACCCAGTCGAAGCTCTGGCACATCACCCTCAGCGTCTCCGGTACGGAGATCCCGCTGAAGGAGGTCAGACGCGGCCTCGAACAGCTGGCGCACGACCACCCCTTCCTGCTCACCAGCCGGTACGCCAACGACCACGCGGAGATCCGCTACTGGGAAGAGGCCCGCGACCTCCACGACGCCGCGGCGGTCGCGCTGCGGCTGTGGGGAGAGCACCGCTCCAGCGCCAAGCTCCCGCCCTGGGAGATCGTCGGCCTGGAGGTCATCGACAGGGAGACGTACCACCTGCGCATCGCCGAGGGGTACGGCCCACCGCCCGCTGCCCCGGTCGGGGTGCACCCGTACTGAGCGAGTCGGCGGTCCTTTCCGGACGGCCGTCTCGCATCACGGGATACGTGACGGATGCCCGCAGCGTGCGCACTACTCTGCGGGCATGACCACGCTTTCGCCGTACGACAACATGTCCCCGGTCGCCCAGGCCGCCTACCGGGCACGCGCCGCCGCCGCAGACATCGCGCCACTCCCTCGTTCGACGAAGGACGACGCGCTGCTGGCGATCGTGGACGCGCTCGAAGTGCGTACCGGCGAGATCGTCACGGCGAACGCCGAGGACGTCGCCCGGGCCCGCGAGGCCGGGACCAGCGAGTCGATCGTCGACCGGCTCACCCTCACCCCCGAGCGCATCCGCGCCATCGCCGCCGACGTCCGCGACGTTGCGGCGCTGCCCGACCCGGTCGGCGAAGTGGTGCGCGGCTCGACCCTGCCCAACGGCATCGACCTGCGCCAGGTCCGGGTGCCGCTCGGCGTGGTCGGGATCATCTACGAGGCCAGGCCCAATGTGACGGTGGACGCCGCCGCCCTCTGCCTCAAGTCGGGCAACGCCGTACTCCTGCGGGGCTCCTCGTCCGCGTACGCGTCGAACGTGGCCCTCGTACGGGTGCTGCGGGACGCCGTCGGAGGCTCCGGGCTCCCCGCCGACGCGGTGCAGCTGGTGCCGGGGGAGAGCCGCGACTCGGTACGGGAGCTGATGCGGGCCCGCGGCCTGGTCGACGTACTGATCCCGCGCGGCGGCGCCTCACTGATCCGCACGGTCGTGGAGGAGTCCACGGTCCCCGTCATCGAGACGGGCACCGGAAACTGCCATGTGTACGTGGACGCGCAGACCGACCTCGACATGGCCGTCGACATCTTGATCAACTCCAAGGCGCAGCGCCCCAGCGTGTGCAACGCCGCCGAGACCCTGCTCGTCCACAAGGACGTCGCCGCACAGTTCCTCCCCAGGGCGCTCGAAGCCCTGGCCGAGGCCGGGGTTACGGTCCACGGCGACGAGCGGGTCATGGAGTACGCCGAAGGGTCGAAGGCCACCGTGGTGGAGGCGACGCCGGAGGACTGGGAGACCGAGTACCTCTCGTACGACATCGCCGCCGCCGTCGTCGAATCACTGGACGCGGCTGTCGCCCACATCCGGCTCTGGTCCTCGGGTCACACCGAGGCGATCGTGACCACGTCGCAGGCCGCGGCCCGCCGCTTCACCCAGCTGGTCGATTCCACGACGGTCGCGGTGAACGCCTCCACGCGCTTCACGGACGGCGGTCAGTTCGGGTTCGGCGCCGAGATCGGTATCTCGACGCAGAAGCTGCACGCCAGGGGCCCCATGGGCCTTCCGGAGCTGACGTCCACGAAGTACATCGTGACCGGCGACGGCCACATCCGGTAGCGGCCGGTGGGCCGAGTTTGTGCGCTCCCTGCCCAAAACGACCCGTCGCGGCTACGCTGAAACCGTGCCGGACGACGTGGGAGGCAGGCCGTTCCAGGACGGCTGGGAGCCCGACGACGACCGCGGGGGCGCGGACGAGGACTTCGCCTCCGTGGTGTTCGACGAGGACTTCGTACGGGCCGCCGAGGTCCATGAACCCACCGCGGTGGAGCGACTGCTCTCCGCAGCGCAGGCGCGCGCCGAGGCCGAGGCGGCCCGGGCGCGCTCCGGCGGCGGCCCCCTCGACGACGACCTCTACGACGACGGGTACGGCCCGGACGGCGTTTACGGCCGCAGGCGGCCCTTCGGGGACTCCGCCGACCCCGACGGGGACGAGGACGACTACAACGGTCCGTACGGGCGGCACGGCGGCGCCCTGCGCCCCTACCGCGGCACGGCCCGCTGGCACCGGCCCGTGGCCTGGCTGCTCGCCCTGCTGATGGGCATCGGCATGGTCGCGCTGGCCTTCTCCGCCGTGTACCGCGGCGCCGCCGGAAACCGTCAGGACCAGATTCCGCAGCCGGTGACGAGCGGCGTGGACAAGCCCGGCGCGGCACCCTCGGGCCCGGCGGACCCTTCACGGCCGGCGGTCTCCGCCGTCCCCCGCACCCCCTGACAGAGGCCGTCCCGCGGACCGCCCTCCTTCTTCTGGCGTCCCCCGCGTTTACGTTCCCCGTAATCGACCTACCCTGAAGATGTGACCCCTCTTCTCTTCCGGAGGGGGCTTCTCACTTGTCCGGACGTGCGCCCGCGTACGCGCCGGACCGGACCTGCCGACGCCTCCCGGCCGAAGCAGACCGTCGCGCTCCCGGCCCCCCGCCGGTGACGTGGAGATCGGGAGAAGTCATGACCGGCCGCAGAGATCCGCCAGAAGGCCCGCCCGAGAACCCCGCGGGTGGTGAGGACGAGTACCGCTCGCTCGTCTTCGACGAATCGTTCGTCCGCGCTGCCCGGCTCCAGGAGTTCTCGGCGCAGGAACGGATGGGCGACCACGCCCTCGCTGTCCGCTCTCTGCCCGGCCGCGCCGCCCGCAACGGCTCCAAGGCGGCCATCGCCCTCGTCGTGCTGATCGCCCTGGCCTTCGCCACCGCCGTGTACATCGGCTTCCGCAATCCCTACCCTCAGCCCACCGTCAGAAGGGCCGAGCCGCTCAGGACGACCGTGGTGCCCCTCACCCCCCAGGGAGCCGTGCCGGGCGGTACCCCCGCCGCGCTGTACGCGGCGAGCCCGGCAGCGGAATTCCGGACCGGCGCCGAGGGAATCACGCTGCCCGCCGTCCGGCGCACGCACAGCTTCTCCGACAGCCAGGTGACGGCCGCCCTGACCACGGCCAAGGACTATCTGGTGGGGTCCTCGCTCGATCCCGATGTGCTCACGGGCGCGTCCACACGGCCGGTCGGGCGTCTGCTCGACCCCGACCAGACGGCCCAGTTCGACCGGAGCATGAACTCACCCGCGAACGACGGCGGGCACTCCGCCACCGGCTGGCTCGTGCGGTTCGACCCGGACGACGTGGAGCTCGCCGACCCGAACATCAGGGTCCGCGGCACGCTTGCCTACGCGGAGGTGGGGGCCGACACCCTGGAGGTGGTGTCGGACCACACGTTCACGTACGCGGTCCGCCCCGTCGCGTCCGGCCCGCAGAAGGAGGGCGGCGCCTCGCTGTTCACCGTACGGCGGGAGCTGCACTTCCAGTTCGACCGGGAGGACCTGCGCCTCCACCAGCTGGAGGTCCGGACCGCCCATGTGCAGGCCGGACCCCAGGCGTGCTCTGCGGACGCCGCGGGTGCGCTGGTACCGCTGCTCGCGGGGGAGCGGGCGGACACCAGGGGACCGGCCGGCACCGACCCGTACGCCACGGGCCGGCGCACGGTGGCGCTGTGCGGAACGCTGGCGGTCAGCTCCGGTCAGGACCAGAACCCTCCCCCGGGTCCTGGGGGTCCTTCGGCCGAGAGCTCCCGCCCCCGTCCGTAGCACCGGTGGCCGCGCCACCGGCCCCGCCCGTGCCCGCGCCCGTGAACCTGTCGCGGAGCTTGCCGCCCAGATCGTTCGCGCCGCCCGCGATGTCGCCCACGAGCTTCATCAGCGGGTCCTTGCTGGTGCGGACCGTGTCCGCGTAGTGCGAGGCCGACTCCCGGAAGGAGTCCGTCACCGAGGTGTCCTTGTCCTCGTCGCGCCGGGGGTAGTGGCCGTCCATGATCCGCTGGTAGTCGCGGGTCTCCGACCACTTCTTCAGCTCGGCTGCCCGCACCGTGGTGAACGGGTGTGACCGGGGCAGCACATTGAGGATCTTCAGCACGGAGTCGCGCAGGTCACCGGCCTTCTCGTACTCGTCCGCCTGGGCGAGGAACGCGTCCACGTTCATCTCGTGCAGGTGGTTGCCGCCGGCGATCTTCATCAGGCCGCGCATCGACGCCTGGAGGTCCTGGCCGACCAGCAGCCCCGCCCGGTCCGCGGACAGCTCGGACTTGCGGAACCACTCGCGCAGCGCCGTCACGATCGCCATGATCGCGACGTTGCCGAGGGGGATCCAGGCCACCTTGAGGGCCAGGTTCGTGAGGAAGAGCAATATCGTGCGGTACACCGAGTGGCCGGAGAGCGCGTGGCCCACCTCGTGGCCCACGACGGCCCGCATCTCCTCCTCGTCCAGCAGCTCGACCAGACCCGTCGTCACCACGATGATCGGCTCGTCGAGACCGATGCACATCGCGTTCGGCTGAGGGTTCTGACTGACGTACATCGGGGGGACCTTCTCCAGGTCCAGGATGTAACACGCGTCCCGCAGCATGGCGTTGAGGTGGGCGAACTGGGCGTCGCTCACCCGGACGGAGTCCGAGAGGTAGAGCAGCCGCAGACTGCGCTCGGGAAGAAGCCCGCTGAGCGCCTTGAAGATGGTGTCGAACCCGGTCAGCTTGCGCAGTGCCACCAGGGCCGAGCGGTCCGCCGGGTGCTCGTACGCCCGGGAGGAAATACCCGGGAATCGCCTGCGCTGCCTGCTCGGCACGTTCTCGTGGCTGCTGTCGGTCATGGAAGGCCCCCTGTTCGTACGAGACGTCGCTCGTCCCCCTGGCAATTCCCAGCGTATGCGCTGGGGCTACGGTGTGCGGGGGGCTGTGGATAACTTTGAGGAGCGCCCGAAATGCCGCACACCGTCGCACTGCTCGCTGCCGCGTCCGAGGACCAGGGGCCGGGCGAAACGCTTCGGATCGTGCTGATCGTCTCGATCGTCGGAGCCGTCCTGCTCGCCTGGTTCCTGTTGCGCGGATACGCCAACGACGACAACAACGACTGAGTCGGCGTGAGCGTGCCCGAGGCGCACGCATACGATGTCGGCGACGTCTTCCTTCCGACTCCCGACGAAAAGGTCCCGCCGAAGATGAGCCTCACGAGCACCGCGCACCAGCTGGTCACTCTCGCCTCCGAGGGCGGCGAGTCCGGCGGTAACCACGAAAGCCTCAACCCTTACCTCACCGGCGGTGGCGCGCTCGTCGCGCTGCTGCTCCTGCTGTGGATCACCACCCGCTTCAACCGCGACCGCTGAGGCAGAGGCGTAGGGCCGTGCCAGTAGGGTCTGCACGCATGGGAGAGCAGGAAGTGCCTACCGGCCGCGGCAAACGCCGACTCGGCGTGATGGGCGGGACATTTGACCCGATTCATCATGGACACCTGGTGGCGGCCAGTGAAGTGGCCGCCCAGTTCCACCTCGACGAGGTCATCTTCGTCCCGACCGGGCAGCCGTGGCAGAAGAGCCACAAGCAGGTCTCCCCGGCCGAGGACCGCTATCTGATGACGGTCATCGCCACGGCCTCGAACCCGCAGTTCTCCGTGAGCCGCCTCGAGATAGACCGTGGCGGACCGACGTACACCATCGATACGCTGCGGGACCTGCGCGCGATCCACGGTGACGCGGACCTCTTCTTCATCACCGGCGCCGACGCGCTGTCCCAGATCCTCACCTGGCGGGATGCGGAGGAGCTGTTCTCGCTCTCCCATTTCATCGGCGTGACCCGCCCTGGGCATGTGCTCACGGACGACGGACTGCCCGAGGGCGGTGTCTCCCTCGTGGAGGTTCCGGCTCTGGCCATCTCGTCCACGGACTGCCGTGCGAGAGTCGGGCAGGGGGATCCGGTCTGGTATTTGGTGCCGGACGGAGTGGTCCGGTACATCGACAAGCGCCAGCTGTACCGCGGCGAATGAGCCACGGAGAGGGGCACCGGTGAACGACCGACAGAACCCGTACGACCCGTACTACCAGCAGCCTCAGATCGTCGGCTACGACGAGTACGGGCAGCCGGTGTACCAGCAGCCGGGACAGCAGCAGGGCACGCAGCAGGGGCAGCAGCCGTACGACCCGTACGCAGCTCAGAACCAGCAGCCCCAGCCCCAGCAGCCCCAGCAGGGTCAGGGCGGCGACCAGGGTTACGGATACGACCCGTACGCCCAGCTGCCGCAGCAGCCCCAGCAGTACGACCCCTACGCGCAGCAGCAGCCCGCGCCGCAGCACCACCCCGGGCAGCCCCCGCAGCCGCAGGGGCAGGGGCAGGGGCAGGGGCAGGGCTACGACACCGGCTACGGGGACTACGGCTACGACCAGGGGCGGCAGCAGCCCGCGGCGGCCGACTCCACCCAGCAGTGGAGCATGCCGCAGCAGGGCAGCGCACCGGTGGTGGCCCCGCCGGAGCCTGAGCGTCCGTTCGAACCAGACCCCGAACCGGTCGTACCCGGACAGCGCCGCGCCGCTCCCGACTACCGCACCGAGCAGTTCTCGTTCATCGAGGAGCCCGACGAGGACTCCGAAGACGTCATCGACTGGCTGAAGTTCACCGAGAGCCGCAGCGAGCGGCGCGAGGAAGCACGGCGCAAGGGGCGCAACCGGATCGTCGCCCTGATCGTCGTCGCGGTGCTCGTGGTGATCGGCGGCGCGGGTTATCTCTGGGCCACCGACAAGATCCCCGGTCTCTCCGGGTCGGAGGACCCGAAGGCCACCGAGGCAGGTGCGCAGAAGCGCGACGTCATCGTGGTCCACCTCCACAACACCAAGAAGGGCGGCACCTCCACGGCGCTGCTCGTCGACAACGTCACGACCGAGCAGGGCACCACCGTCCTCCTGCCCAACTCCCTCGCCGTCGCCAACGACGACGGTTCGACCACCACGCTCGGCAGGTCCGTCGACGAAGACGGGTCCAGCGCGACGAGCGAGTCGATCGGCACCCTGCTGGGCACCAGCATCAGTGGCACATGGCGGCTCGACACCCCGTACCTGGAGAATCTGGTCGAGCTGGTCGGCAACATCGAGGTCGACACCGACACCGATGTGCCCGACGCCAAGAAGGGCGACTCGCCCCTCGTCAACAAGGGGGAGCAGCAGACGCTGAGCGGCCAGATGGCCGTCGCGTACGCCACCTACCGCGGCCCGGACGAGCCCGAGGCGAAGCAGCTGCTGCGGTTCGGCCAGGTCATGCGGGCCGTCCTGCGGAAGCTGTCGGAGGACCCCAAGGCCGCGACCGTCACCGTGCAGACGCTGGGCCAGATCCTCGACCCGTCGCTGCCCGAGAAGGATCTCGGCGCGTCCCTCGCCAAGCTCGCCGGGCACGCCAAGGTCGGCGACTACAAGACGGCTCTGCTGCCGGTCCAGCCCGACGGCACGCTCACCGAGAAGGCCACGGACAGCGTGGTCAAGGACGTGCTGGGCGGGGCGGTGAAGGCTCCGGACAACGACGCGGCCGTCCGCGTGGGCATCAAGAACGCCACGGGGAACACGGACGCTCCGGAGAAGGCCCGGGTGCAGCTGGTCAACGGCGGCTACGCCTTCGTGGACGGAGGGAAGAGCGACCCGGCGGCCTCGTCCACGGTCCTCTACAGGACACCCGAGGACAAGGCGAAGGCGACCGAGGTCGCCAAGACGCTGGGACTGCCGACGAGCTCGGTACAGAAGGGCAAGCCCGCCGCGAACGCGGATGTCTCCGTCGTGCTGGGCCAGAACTACAAGATCAAATAGCGAAACGGCGCGATCGAACGATCGTCGTAGGGGCTGTCGGCGGTCCGTGAGACCCTAGAGGTTGATCTGACCGCCGACGAAAGCCTGCATGTGACCGCCACGGACCGCTCCATCGAGCTCATCAACGCTGCCGCTCAGGCGGCCGCCGACCGGCTCGCGCACGACATCATCGCCTACGACGTCAGCGACGTGCTGTCGATCACCGACGCCTTCCTGCTGGCCTCGGCTCCCAATGACCGCCAGGTCAAGTCGATCGTCGACGAGATCGAGGAGCGGCTGCAGAAGGAGCTCGGCGTCAAGCCGGTTCGCCGCGAGGGCGACCGCGACGCCCGCTGGATCCTCCTCGACTACGTCGACATCGTGATCCACGTCCAGCACAGCGAGGAGCGTGTGTTCTACGCGCTCGAGCGCCTGTGGAAGGACTGCCCCGAGATCAGCCTCCCCGAGGACGCGGTCAAGACCCGCGGCAAGGCCGAGGAGCACGCCCAGCTCAACGGGCTCCCGGAAGGTGAGCAGCTCTGAACGGCAGCAGCAGCGGCAGGGGCCGCAGGATCGTCCTCTGGCGTCATGGTCAGACGGCGTGGAATCTGGAGCGCCGTTTTCAGGGCTCCACGGACATCGAGCTCACCGAAGCCGGCATCGGGCAGGCCCGTCGGGCCGCCCGGCTGCTCGCCTCGCTGAAGCCGGACGCGATCGTCGCATCGGACCTGCGGAGGGCATCGGCCACAGCCGCTGAGCTCGCCGCGGTCACCGGTCTCGGAGTCGCGCACGACTCCGCGCTGCGCGAGACGTACGCGGGCGCCTGGCAGGGGCTCACGCACGAGGAGATCATCGGGCAGTACGGGGAGCAGTACGCCGCGTGGAAGCGTGGCGAGCCCGTGCGCCGGGGCGGGGGCGAGCTGGAGACCGAGGTCGCCGACCGTGCCGCCCCGGTGGTGCTGGGGCACGCAGACAAGCTGCCCGACGACGGCACGCTCGTCGTGGTCAGCCACGGAGGCACGATCCGGACGACCATCGGCCGTCTGCTCGGCCTGGAGGCGCACCACTGGGAAGGACTCGGCGGCCTGTCCAACTGCTGCTGGTCCGTCCTCGGTGAGGGCGCGCGCGGCTGGCGTCTGCTCGAACACAATGCCGGAACACTGCCGGAACCGGTGCTGGGCGACGACGATTGACGGCTGCCCGGAGGCCGTCTCCGGGCGACGTCGGCCGGATTTCACTTTCTGGCTGGTCGCACGCTAAAGTTCTTCTTGTTCGCAGCGCGGAAACGCGGGAAACAAAGCGAACAGCGGGGCTATAGCTCAGTTGGTAGAGCGCCTGCATGGCATGCAGGAGGTCAGGAGTTCAATTCTCCTTAGCTCCACAATCAAGATCCCGTCCCCGGTTGGGGGCGGGATCTTCTTGTTGCCCGGAAGGCCGGCGCCTCGGCGGGCTGACCCCCTTGCGGGGCCATGGCAGAATCGGACCGCCGGAGGGGGCGAAGGACCGATCGGGAGGGAGCGCGATGCCTGCGAGTCGCGAACGGGTCCCTGCTCCCGAGGACCAGGTCCATCTCGGCTGTCCGTCCTGCGGTTCGTCCCAAGTGGCCCAGGTCCTGGGTGACAACGGCGGGGTTTCCTACGTGTGCACGGCCTGCGGCCACAGCTGGAGCTGACTGATGGGTGCACACAGGCGTAAGTGCGACTGGTGCGGAAGTGGTACGCCCATCGTCCGGGACATGGATCCGGTCAACGCGGAGTACCAGTACTGGTGCGAGGAGTGCGCGCGGGCGCTGATCATAAAAGGCGACCCCATCGAGACCTACCGTGAGCTGGAGGGGGAGCCGATCTACGGGAGGCTCCTGGAGGAGCACTGCACCCTCAAGCGGTTCTACTCGTTCGCCACCGCCTGACCCGGAATCGGGCAAAACGGCCCAGACGGGAAACGATTTGGTGGAGGACCGGGGGGACCGTGTAATGTTCTCGATGTCGCCAGGGGGAACCGGGCGGCAAACAGCGAGGGGCTATAGCTCAGTTGGTAGAGCGCCTGCATGGCATGCAGGAGGTCAGGAGTTCAATTCTCCTTAGCTCCACAGTGAAAGAGCGGGTCATTCGGATCGGATGACCCGCTCTTTGTCGTTCAACCGCGTCCGCTGCCCAGGGCCTTGCGGCCGGCGCTCGGCAGGGCGGGGCGCTCCACCGATGCCTGCTCGATACGGAGCGCCAGTGCCGGGCAGCGCCGGACGGCCCGCTGGGCGCGCCCTTGCAGATGCATCGGAACGGAGGCGTCCGCGAGGGCCGGATATCCGTCGGGGCCCAGTCTGATCAGTTCGGGAACGATGTCGGCGCACAGGCCGTGGCCCTGACAGAGCGTCCAGTCGACCGCCAGCTTCCCGCCGCTCGGAATGGACTCCTCCAGATCCTGGTAGCCGGTTGCGGGCAGCGGCAGCACCCCGAGGGTGTCCCGGCCGCAGCCGCCGTCCAGGACGTGCGCGGCGAGGTCGTCGGTGAACGCGGACAGCGTCGAGGACAGGAAGCGTGCCGAGCCGTCCGGGTGTTTGCACGCACCCCGGCCCTTCACCGCCTGGGTCACCTCGCGCAGAGCCTCCAGCGCCGCGGGTCCGCCGCCGTTCAGCACATCGGAGAGGCCGCCGGCGGCGGCGGGGAGCCCGAGCTTGCACGGCCCGCACTGGCCCGCGGTCTCGGCGGCCAGCCAGTTCGCGATGCGCAGCGACTCCCCGAGCGGACAGGTCCCGGGCGCGATCGGCAGGATTGCACCCGCCCCGAGTGCGCCGCCCACCGCGGCCAGGGACCTGACGGAGACGACGGCGTCGTGCGCGGCTGTCGAGTCGATCCAGTTCCCGTGATATCCGCCGGTCAGCACGCCCTGGGGCAGCGGAGGCGCACCGGCCAGCTGGAGCACGTAACGCAGGGGCACACCCGTCGGCACCTCGATGACCATCGGGCGCGATACGGAGCCGGAGACGGTGAGCAGGACCGTGCCGGGCTCGTCGGGCAGCCCGGTGTGCCCGTAGCGGCGGGAGCCTATCCGGGCGGCGACGGCGAGCTGGGCGTAGGTCTCCGCGTTCGACAGCAGCGTCGGGGCGCCGCCGACGCCCGACTCCGCGGCCCGCTCCCGGCGGCCCGGCGGCAGGGCGGGGCCGCCGCTCGCCGCCCGGATGACCGCCGATGCCTCGCCCGAGACCATCCGTTCCGGGGTGCGCACCACCCGGGCCCGCAACTGCTGGCCGCGCTTGTCGGACAGGCCGCGCTCGGCCAGGGCCGCCCGGACGGATATCTCCGTGGAGTTACGTGTGACCGCGACGACCAGGGTGCGCGCGCCGAGGGCCTCGGCGGCCAGCAGAGCGCCGTCCAGGATGAGGTGCGGGGCGCGGTTGAGCAGCACGGTGTCCTTGCGGCACGCGGGCTCGCCCTCGCTTCCGTTGATCACGACGACCGGCCGGACCCCGCGCCGGATGGACGCCTTGGCGACCGCGCGCAGCTTCCTCCCGAACGGGAAGCCGGCACCGCCCCTTCCACACAGGGAGATGGCTTCGGCCAGCTCGGCGAGGCGCTCGCCCGTCATCGGTTCGAGCGGTCCGTGCACCTTCAGATGCATGCTGAGGTCGAGTCGCTCCACCAGGTCGAAGCCGCTGGTCAGCTGGGGCAGGCCGACGACGCGTACCTCGGGAACATCGGGGAGGGGGACGTTCACGTTCGGTCTCCAGCGGGTGCGTGCCAGGGTTCTCCGGCGGGTGGCGGATAGAGCGGCCCGGGCAGGGGCCCGGTGTTGTACGGGCCTTCCTGCGGGGCCGCGTAGGTGTGCCCGGGGTCCTGCGGGGTGGCATAGGAGTGCTCGGGGGCCTGCGGGGGCCGGACCGCCTGCGCGGGGGGCGCGGGTGACGGTGTGGGCCAGCGGCTGTCCGGCTGGGCCGGGGGCGGGTCGGGGGAGAGGGAGACGGCCCGGTACGCGGCGTCGATCCCGGGCCCCCTTGGCGGCGTGCCGGGAGCCGGGCCGCCGAGCCGCTCGGAGCTGCGCGGCGGGGCCTCGTACAGCGGCGGGGCCTCGTACAAGGGAGGTGACTCGTACAGGGGCGGGGCCTCGTACAGGGGAGGGGAGGGGGGAGCGAGGGTCCGGGGGCGGACGGGAGTGCCCCGTACCTCCCGGTCGGGATCGTGCCACCCCGGCTCGAACCGTCCCGGAGCCTCGAACCGTCCGGGAACGTCGTGGTCCGGTGCGCGCCCCGTGCCGGGCAGCGGGGCTTCGCGCAGGTCCGGGTCCGGCTCGGCCGGCAGCGTATCGGGGCTGATCAGCGCAGTGATCAGGGCGGCGATCCGGCGCTTCTTGGGCTGCGGGAGGAGCCGCAGGCAGAGCGCGGCCGCCACCGCGAGCAGGCACAGCCCGTACATCACGACGACCCAGGCCGCGGCGGCCCGGCCCGCGTACAGGCCATGGATCAGTGCCGAGCACCAGGCGGGGTAGGCGAGCCCGTGCAGGGCGCGCCAGCGGCCCGCGAACCGGCCGGCCTTCAGGGGGGAGCGAAGCGAGCTCCCCAGCAGGGTGGTGGAGGGGGACGGATGGGCGAAGGCGCTGCGCAGGGCGCCCGTCGCGGCGGTGACGATCATCAGCAGTCCGGCGAGCGAACCGAATCCGATGAGGCCGGCCGTGCCGCGTACACCGAGACCGAAGGGTATGAGGGCGCCGATGAGCGCCACATGCCCGAGGGCGACCTTCACGGTGACGTGGAGCAGGAGAAAGCCGAGCGAGGCCACGGCGGTGGCCCGGTGGATGCCCTGGGCGACCAGCCGCTGACGGGTGGAGAGGAACAGCCGGTCGGTGGCCAGCAGTCCCCAGGCGACAGTCGCGGTGAGCGACACCAGGGAAAGGACGCCGCTGGTGAAGTCGAGCGCGGCGCGCAAGTCGTCGCTCCCTGCGACGGCGAGCAGCGGGATGAGGACGAGCAGGGCGACGGTCATTCCGCCTTGCATGGGACGGCTCATTCCGGGGCTCATTGTGGGGGATGAGCGGTTCTTGCGATGAGGGTTCATTGGGGCGACTCCGAATGGTTCGGCAATGCGGTCCCGTTGCGGCATGCTAAGTCGCTCCATACCGGCCAGTACGGGGTTTGCGCGGTTGCCCTGATAGAGGTCGGTACGCGGAGTAACCCCCGCTTCCCGGACGTTCCGTCCGGGCCGGCCGTCCAAGGACCGGCGGTCCCCGGCCGGGCTCCGGCCCCGTGCGGTACCCTGACGCCATGCGTGCCGTACGCCTTCTGCTTAGCGAGCCGCGCTGATCACTCCCGACCGGTGAGAATGCCTGGTCGGACTCGGCGCGGCGTCCCCTCCTGTGCGAGGGGATTTTTCGTTTCCGTAGACGTGTGTCCGTAGACGTGGGCGCCGGCAGATGACGATCGATGGAGCTTTGAGGATCATGAGCGAGACGAATACCGCAGCCGAGACGGCTGCGCCGCACCGCTACACGGCGGCGATGGCCGCCGACATCGAGGCACGCTGGCAGGACTTCTGGGACGCCGAGGGGACGTACGAGGCACCGAACCCCACCGGTGATCTGGCGGGCGATCCGGCACTGGTCGCCAAGCCGAAGAAGTTCATCATGGACATGTTCCCGTACCCCTCGGGTGCGGGTCTGCACGTCGGCCACCCGCTGGGTTACATCGCCACCGATGTGTACGCCCGCCACCAGCGCATGACCGGGCACAACGTCCTGCACACCCTGGGCTTCGACGCCTTCGGCCTGCCCGCGGAGCAGTACGCCGTGCAGACCGGTACGCACCCGCGCGCCTCCACCGAGGCCAACATGGAGAACATGAAGGTCCAGCTGCGACGACTGGGCCTGGGGCACGACAACCGCCGTTCGTTCGCGACGATCGAGGCGGAGTACTACAAGTGGACGCAGTGGATCTTCCTGCAGATCTTCAACTCCTGGTACGACACCGGGGCCGGCAGGGCCCGCCCGATCGCCGAGCTGGTCGAGCAGTTCGAGAGCGGTTCGCGCGCCACCCCGGACGGCCGTGACTGGAGTGCGCTGAGCGCCGCCGAGCGTGCCGACGTCCTGGGCGACTACCGCCTGGCGTACGCATCGGACGCGCCCGTCAACTGGTCCCCGGGCCTGGGCACCGTGCTGGCCAACGAAGAGGTGACGGCCGACGGCCGCTCCGAGCGCGGCAACTTCCCGGTCTTCAAGGCCAAGCTGCGCCAGTGGAACATGCGCATCACCGCCTACGCGGACCGGCTGCTGGACGACCTGGACGGGCTGGACTGGCCCGAGGCCATCAAGCTGCAGCAGCGCAACTGGATCGGCCGCTCCGAGGGTGCGCGCGTCGACTTCCCGGTCGACGGCGCCGGTGCCGTCACCGTGTTCACCACCCGCCAGGACACCCTGTTCGGCGCGACCTACATGGTGCTGGCGCCCGAGCACGAGCTGATCGAGCGGATCATCCCGGCCGCGTGGCCCGAGGGCACGCACCCAGTGTGGACCGGCGGCCACGCGAGCCCGGCCCAGGCCGTCACCGCGTACCGCAAGCAGGCCGCCGCCAAGTCGGACGTGGAGCGCCAGGCCGAGGCCAAGGACAAGACCGGTGTCTTCACCGGCGCGTACGCGACCAACCCGGTCAGCGGCGAAAAGGTGCCCGTCTTCATCGCCGACTACGTCCTGATGGGCTACGGCACCGGCGCGATCATGGCCGTCCCGGCGCACGACGCGCGCGACTTCGCCTTCGCGCGCGCCTTCGAGCTGCCGATGCGCTGTGTCGTCGAGCCCTCGGACGACCGCGGCACGGACGCCTCCACCTGGGACGACGCCTTCGGTTCGTACGAGGCGAAGCTGGTCAACTCGGCGAACGACGAGATCTCGCTGGACGGCCTGGGTGTGGTCGACGCCAAGGCGAAGATCACCGAGTGGCTGAAGGAGCACGGCGTCGGCGAGGGCACCGTTAACTTCCGGCTGCGCGACTGGCTGTTCAGCCGCCAGCGCTACTGGGGCGAGCCCTTCCCGATCGTGTACGACGAGGAGGGCATCGCCCACCCGCTGCCCGAGTCGATGCTGCCCCTGGAGCTGCCGGAGGTCGAGGACTACTCGCCGCGCACCTTCGACCCGGAGGACGCCGACACCCAGCCCGAGACCCCGCTGTCCCGCAACGCCGACTGGGTCAACGTCACCCTGGACCTGGGCGACGGCAACGGCCCGCGGAAGTACCGCCGCGAGACCAACACCATGCCCAACTGGGCGGGCTCCTGCTGGTACGAGCTGCGCTACCTGGACCCGAACAACGGCCAGAAGCTGGTCGACCCGGCGATCGAGCAGTACTGGATGGGCCCGCGCGAGGGCCAGCCGACCGGTGGCGTCGACCTGTACGTCGGCGGTGCCGAGCACGCCGTGCTGCACCTGCTGTACGCCCGTTTCTGGTCCAAGGTGCTGCACGACCTGGGGCACATCTCGTCCGCCGAGCCGTTCCACAAGCTGTACAACCAGGGCATGATCCAGGCGTTCGTCTACCGCGACAGCCGCGGGATCGCGATCCCGGCCGCCGAGGTCGAGGAGCGTGACGGGGCGTTCTACTACGAGGGCGAGAAGGTCAGCCGCGTCCTGGGCAAGATGGGCAAGTCCCTGAAGAACGCCGTGACGCCCGACGAGATCTGCGGCGAGTACGGGGCGGACACGCTGCGTCTGTACGAGATGGCGATGGGTCCCCTGGACGTCTCGCGACCGTGGGACACGCGTGCCGTGGTCGGCCAGTACCGCCTGCTGCAGCGGCTGTGGCGCAACATCGTGGACGAGGAGACCGGCGAGGTCACCGTCGTGGACACGGAGCCCGGCGAGGACACGCTGCGGGCCCTGCACAAGGCCATCGACGGGGTCGGCCAGGACATGGCGGGCATGCGGTTCAACACCGCCATCGCCAAGGTCACCGAGCTGAACAACCACCTGACCAAGGCCGGCGGTCCGCTGTCGCGTTCCGTCGCCGAGTCGCTGGTGCTGCTGGTGGCGCCGCTGGCGCCGCACGTGGCGGAGGAGCTGTGGCGCCGTCTGGGCCACACGCGGTCCGTCGTCCACCAGGACTTCCCGGTCGCCGACCCGGCGTACGTCGTGGACGAGACCGTGACCTGTGTGGTGCAGATCAAGGGCAAGGTCAGGGCGCGCCTGGAGATCTCGCCGTCGATCACGGACGAGGAGCTGGAAGCGCTGGCGCTGGCCGACGAAGGCGTCGTCGCCGCGCTGGGCGGGGCCGGCATCCGCAAGGTGATCGTGCGCGCACCGAAGCTGGTCAACATCGTCCCTGCGTGACGGTCGGGGCTTTCCCCTACGGGCAGGTTGGGGGTTCCGTTGGAACCCCTGGCCTGCCTGTTCCGTTTACGGTAGAAGCGGCGACCGGCACACCGGCAGCCGAACCGGATACCGAGGGGCGCTCATGGACGTCGTGATCACGATTCTGGCGTTGCTCTTCGCCACGTTCGTGGCGTTGGGCGTGTACGCGGGCGTCAAGGTCGTCGGCGCGGCGCGGCGCGGCGTGGACCGCACGATCACGCAGGCGCGCCGCACCGTGGAGGAGACCACGCTCCGGGCGAAGAGCTACGGGCAGACGGGCGTGCCGGGCGAGCTGGCACAACTGCGGCTCGCGCTGCGTACGTCGATGAGGGCCACCCAGGACGCGCTGCACGCCGGAGTGGCGGAGGACGCGTCCCTCTCGGAGTCGCTGGGGCTGTTCGAGCGACTGAGTGTGCACGGCCGTGAGCTCGACGACGAACTGAAGCGGCTGGAGCGCGAACCGGACCGGGCGACGGTGGCTTCGCTGCTGCCCGGCCTGAAGGAACGCACCCAGCGGATCACGCACTCGGCGGAGTCGCTGCGCTGGGCGGCTCGGGACCGGGCCCGTCAGTTCGCCGATGACGACCTGGACGCGCTGAACGCACAGATCGATATGGAGGCCGGGGCGCTGCGCCACTGGACGGTGGAGGAGCCGCAGACCTCGACGCGGGCGCAGGGGGCCGCGCAGGACGGTGAGGGGGCCCGTCCCGATCCGTCGGGACCGGGCGACACGGACTCACCGCAGGCGATCACGGCCGCCGACCCGAGGCGCGCGGCCGGCTACCCGTGGCAGAAGTCGGCAAGGCCGGAAACGACCAACTGAACGGGTCGGCCCAGCTCAGCCGTGCCGCCCGGGGCCGCCGGGCGCTGCGAGGCTCCGTGGTCGGGCGTGGCAGTATCCGATCTGAAACGATCGGAATCGATCAGTCGATCGGGGTCGGGCTGCTGTACCCCCGGCCCGGAAGGTAACCTCCGGCTCATGTCCCGCCATGTCGCGATCGTCACCGATTCAACGGCCTACCTGCCGCCCGAGACGATGGAACGGCACGGCATCACCACGGTGCCGTTGACCGTCGTCCTGGGTGATCAGGCTCTGGAGGAGGGCACGGAGATCTCGGCCCGCTCGCTGGCCGCCGCCCTGCAGAAGCGCCGTTCCGTGACGACGTCCCGGCCCAGCCCCGAGGTTTTCGCCGCCGCGTACCGGGCGGCGGCAGAGGCCGGGGCGACGGCCATCGTCTCCCTGCATCTGTCCGCCGAGATCTCGGGGACGTACGACTCCGCGCTGCTCGCGTCCAAGGACGCGCCGGTGCCGGTACGTGTGGTGGACACCGGCATGGTCGCCATGGCCCTGGGGTTCTGCGCGCTGGCGGCGGCGGAGACCGCCGAGGCGGGCGGCAGCCTGGACGAGGCGGTGGTCGCCGCCGAGAAGCGGGCAGCGGCCACATCCGCTTATTTCTATGTCGACACACTGGATTATCTGCGGCGTGGCGGTCGAATCGGCGCCGCGCAGGCGCTGCTGGGTTCCGCGCTCGCGGTGAAGCCGCTGCTTCAGCTGGACGGCGGCCGGATCGAGCTGCTGGAGAAGGTGCGGACGGCTTCGAAGGCGATCGCCCGGCTGGAAGAGCTTGTCGTGGAGCGGGCCGGTGCGGGGGCCGTGGACATCGCCGTGCACCATCTGACCGCTCCCGACCGGGCCGAGCGCCTGGCCGAGCGGCTGCGGGAGCGGGTGCCGGGCCTGGTGGATCTGCATGTCAGCGAGGTGGGTGCGGTGATCGGGGCGCACACCGGGCCCGGGCTGCTCGGAGCGGTGATCTCGCCGCGCTGAACTCACTCGGGAGGGTGAGGGAGTTATCCACAACTGCTTGGTTTTCCACCGGAATTGAGGGTGCTCGGCAGGTTCGGCCGGATATGCCTAACGTCGTGAGGCATGGCCCTCCGATCGCTCCACGCAGACCGTTCCGGTTCTCTGTCTCCCGATTCTCTGTCTCCCGACCCGGCTCCCGATCTTCTTCAGGATCCGACTCCGGGCTCGTCCCCGCTTTCTGACACGCGTGTGGATGTACGTCCTGGCTCGCGTGGCCGTGCGGGGCGTGGGCCCGGTCGCGGTGGGGCCGGCGCGGGCGTCGGACCTGGTGCGCGCCACAGCGCTCGTCACGGGCGGCGGAGGTCGGCCCGTGGGCGTGCGGCGGCTGTCGCGGCGGCCTCCCGGCGCCGGGCGGACGAGCTGATGGCGGGGGCGTACGGAGGCGCTGCCGAGGGGCCCTCCCTTTCTGCGCCTGCCTCCGTCTCCGCGCCCCCTGCTGGCTTGCAGCGGCCTGGCTGGCGGGACCGGGTGGTTCCCGCGTTGCGGGAGCGGCTGCCGTTGTGGCTGCAACTGCGCTGTGGGCTGGAGCCGAGGACCCTCGCGGCGCTCGCTGTGGTGATGGTCGCAGCCGCGGTTCTGGCGGCGGTGCACTTCTGGTCGGGCCGTCCGCAGGCCGTCAGCGCTCCCGAACCGGTGAAGGACGGTGCCTCCGCCCAGGGGATTCCGGGGATCCCGCGCCCCGAGGACTCCGGGCCGCAGCCGCAGCCGTCACCCGGTTCGCCCGCCGTCGCGCCGGGCGGGCGGATCGTCGTCGATGTGAGCGGCAAGGTGCGGCGGCCGGGCATTCAGCATCTGCCGCCCGGGTCGAGGGTCGCGGACGCGCTGCGGGCCGCCGGTGGGGTGCGTGACGGTACGGATGTCACGGGTCTCAACCGGGCGAGGGTCCTGACGGACGGGGAGCAGGTAGTGGTGGGTGCGCCCGCCGGTCCCTGGTCCACCGGTGGCGCGGGAGGTGGTGGGCCGGGAACAGGGGTGGCCGGTGCGGCGGGCCCTGTGACGCCGTTGAGCCTCAGCACGGCGACGGTCGAACAGCTTGAGACCCTGCCCGGTGTCGGACCGGTGCTCGCCCAGCACATCGTCGACTACCGCGCCGAGCACGGTGGTTACCGGTCCGTCGACGAACTCCGCGAGGTCAACGGGATCGGCGACCGCCGGTTCGAGGACCTCCAGCCGCTGGTCCGGCCATGAGCGCCCCCGACGTCCATACGGCATCGGGCGGGAGGCTGGGCGCGTCCGACCCACGGCAGGAAGGACCTGCCGATCTACGACTGGTCCCTCCCGCGCTGGCGGTGTGGGCCGCCGCGGCACTCGCGCTCGGGGCACCGGGACGGTGGGTGGCTGTGGGAGTGGCGGCCTGTGTCTGCGTGGCCGCGGGGTTCCTGGCCTCGGCGCGGGCAGCGGCGGCCGGGGCTCACGGGCGGCGGTCCGGACCGCCGGGCCGGCGGGTGCGGGCCACCGCCGCCGCTGCCGTGCTGCTGTCGGCGGCGGCAGGCGCTGCGGCGGGCGGGCTGCACGGCGCCGACGCCAGGCAGGGGCCGCTCCCCGGTCTGGCGGACACCTACACGCGGGTCGTGGTGGAGGCCACGGTCACCTCGGACCCCCGGCAGACGCGGCCACGCGTCCGGGGTGATCACAGCACACCGGTCTCCCTGCTCCTGGAGGCCGACGTCGAGCGGCTGACCGCGGCCGACGGAGCCGTGACCCGGCTCCGTACGCCGGTGCTCGTCATGGTCGCGCCCGGTGAGGCGGCGGCGCACTGGCAACGGCTGCTGCCCTCCACCCGCATCCGCCTGGCCGGCAGCCTCGCGCCCCCGCAACGCGACACGGAGCGCATCGCCGCCGTCCTGCGCACCGACGCGGACGACCCACCGCGGATCACCGGCCGGCCCACCCTCCTCCAACGCACGGCGGGGGAGCTGCGGGCCGGTCTGCGGGAGGCGAGCGACGGACTGGACGCTGACACGCGGGCGCTGCTGCCGGGGCTCGTGGTCGGCGACACCTCGCGGGTCACCCCCGAGTTGCAGGACGCTTTCCTGGCCACCGACCTCACACACCTGCTCTCCGTGTCCGGTGCGAACCTCTCGATCCTTCTCTTCCTGCTCATCGGACCACCCGGCACGGCCACGCGAACCGAACGCCGTGGACTGGCACCCCGGTTGGGGATCTCGCTCCGGACGACCGCGCTCATCGGCGGTGGGCTGACGCTCGCCTTCATCGTGGTCTGCCGTCCCGAACCGAGTGTTCTCCGCGCGGCGGCCTGCGGACTGATCACCCTGCTCGCCATCGGAACGGGCCGTCGCAGATCGCTGATTCCGGCGCTGGCCGCCGCCGTTCTGCTGCTGGTGCTGTACGACCCGTGGCTGGCCCGCAGTTATGGATTCCTGCTCTCCGTCCTGGCCACCGGGGCGCTCCTCACTCTCGCGCCCCGATGGAGCGCCGCTCTGCGCAGGCGCCGGGTTCCGCCCCGGATCGCCGAAGTGCTCGCAGCGGCGGCTGCCGCCCAGGCGGTGTGCGCGCCTGTCGTGGTCGTCCTCGCCTCGCGGGTGAGTCTGGTGGCGATTCCGTGCAATCTGCTCGCCGAGTTCGCGGTGGCGCCCGCGACGGTGCTCGGGTTCGCGGCGCTCGCCGTCGCCCCGGTCGCCCTGCCCGTGGCCGAACTGCTGGCCCGGGTCGCCGGATGGCCGGTCGGGTGGATCGCCTCCGTGGCAAGGACCGGGGCGGCGCTTCCCGGGGCGGAGACCGACTGGCCCGGTGGCTGGCGGGGCGCGGCTCTGCTGGCCGCCCTCACCGTTCTGCTCGTGCTCCTCGCCCGGCGGCTGACCCAGCGGCCCTGGGTCTGTTCGGCCGCCGCCCTGCTCCTGGTCCTCGCGGTGCTGCGGCCGGTGCCGCTCACCCGGATCATGACCGGATGGCCGCCGCCCCACTGGGCCTTCGCCCTGTGCGATGTGGGGCAGGGAGACGCCATGGTTCTCGCGGCGGGCGACGGTACGGGGGTGGTCGTCGACACGGGGCCCGAACCCCGGCTCGTCGACCGGTGCCTGCGCGATCTCGGCGTCACCCGCGTGCCGTTGCTGCTCCTCACCCACTTCCACGCGGACCATGTCAGGGGCCTTCCCGGGGTGTTGCGCGGCCGAGCGGTGGGGGCGATCCAGACGACGAGCCTCGACGAGCCGCGCGAACAGGCGGAGTTCGTACGGAGGACGGCGTCCGCGGCCCGGGTGCCCTTGGTGCGGACGGCGCCGGGGGAGCGCCGCAGGATCGGCCCGCTCGACTGGCGGATCCTGTGGCCGCAGGGAGAGGGGACGGGCGAGGAGCCGAACGACTCCAGCGTCACCCTCCTAGTCAGGTCGGGAGAACTGACGCTGCTGCTTCTCGGCGATCTCGAACCTCCGGCCCAGAGAGGGCTGTTGCGCAGCCACCCGGTGCTGCCGCAGGTGGACGTACTCAAGGTGGCGCACCACGGTTCCGCCTACCAGGACGCCGCTTTGCTGCGTGGCGCGCGGCCGAGGTTCGCCCTTATCTCCTGCGGTACGGACAACCCGTACGGGCATCCGTCGGCCCGTACGGTCGAGGCGCTGACCCGCGGGGGAGCGAGAGTGCTGCGTACGGACGAGGACGGTGCGATCGCCGTCACGGGGGCGGGCGCGGCACTGACCGCGGTGGGCAGTTCATGAGCGGGCGGCGACCGGCGGGCGTGGGACCGTTGCTGGCACTGGCACTGGCGCGGGGGTGGGCAGGCGGGACAGACTCGTGTCATGAATCCGGACGCCCCGCAGATGATCAGCACTTCCTCGCACTCCGCCACCCCCGCGGACGCCCGGGTCGGGGCCTACCTGGAGCGCATCGGCGCCGCCCGCCCGGCGCGTGCCGATGCGGAGGCGCTGCGCGAGTTGCAGCTCCGGCACCTGAAATCGGTGCCCTTCGAGAACCTCTCGATCCACCTCGGCGAGGACATCGTCCTGGAGGAGGGCGCGCTCCTCGACAAGGTGGTGGCCGCCCGCCGCGGAGGCTTCTGTTACGAGCTGAACGGTGCCTTCGCCTTTCTGCTGCGCGCCCTCGGCTTCCGCGTCACGATGCTCCAGGCGCGGGTCTTCGGAGACGGTGGACGGCTCGGTATCCCGTACGACCACATGGCCCTGCGCGTCGAGACCGACGACGGCACGGGCCCGTGGCTGGCCGATGTCGGTTTCGGTGACCACGCCCACCATCCACTCGCGCTCGACGACCGGACCGAGCAGGAGGACCCGCGCGGTGTGTTCCGGTTCAGGGAGGCCCCGCAGGGCGATGTGGATCTGCTGCAGGACGGCTCGCGGCAGTTCCGGCTCGATCCGCGGCCCAGGTCGCTCGCCGAATTCCGGGTGGGAGCCTGGTACCACCGCACCTCGCCCGACTCCCACTTCAGCCGGTCCCTCGTCTGCTCACGGCTCACGGACGACGGCCGGGTCACGCTCAGCGGCCGGAAGCTGATCACCACTGTGCGGGGCGTACGGCACGAGACGCCCCTCGCCACCGATGCGGAGGTGCTCGCCGCCTACCGCGAGCACTTCGGGCTGATCCTCGAACGGCTGCCTCACAAGCGGAACGGCTAAACAAGCGGAACGGCTAATTCGGACCTTCGGTAGCACCTCCACGCAACCCCTTCCGAGCGCCCCTGTTTGCCTCGAACGCCGCATCAGTGATCGAATGCATGCTCGTCGGCGGGATGCTGCTCAGACAACGAAGTTCAGCCGGCAGCGGGCCCGAGGTGAGTCATGCCCATGGGAGTACGCGCGAATGTTCGGCCGTTGGCTAGGCAACATAGGCAGCACAGGCAACAAGGGAACGTCCGGCACCGCGCGAGGCGGAGCTTTCGCCGGGCTTGCGGTGCCTCCCCACGCGGGCGTGCTGAGTTGCCGGGTCCTGGACCCTGTCAACGAACCGGTACGGCAGGCGGAGTTCGTCGTCACCGACAGCTCGGGCCGCAAGGTCTTCGGCGGTGAGACCGACCCGTACGGGCACGTCCTCGCCACCGTCCCGGCCGGCGACTACCGGCTCGGGGTCACCGCCGAGGGCTTCACGCCCTTCCACGGGGCGGCCGTGGTGTCCGAAAGCGGCCACGCGGGCATCGGCGACGTGATCCTCCAGGTCGCGACTCCGCCGCAGCTGCCCGATCCGGGCGACTGGGAGATCGAGCCGAGCCACACACAGATCGGCTTCACCGCACGGCACATCGGGATGGCCCGCATCCACGGCAGGTTCAACACCTTCGCGGGGGCCGTCCGGATCGCCGATCGCATGGAGGACTCCGCCATGCACGTGATCATCGACGCCGCGTCGATCGACACCAACGTCAAGATGCGCGACGACCACCTGCGCTCCGCCGACTTCCTCGACGTGGGGCGCTATCCCACGCTGGAGTTCTACAGCGACCGCTTCGTGCACCGCGGTGGCAGCCGCTGGAGTGTGCACGGTGCGCTCACCCTGCACGGCGTGAGCCGTTCGGTGACGCTGGACACCCAGTACCTGGGCCAGGGCAGCGGCATCGAGGGCGAGACACGCGCCGCCTGCCGTGCCGGCACCGAACTGCACCGCGAGGACTTCACCCTCACCTGGCAGACGATGCTGGCCCGCGGGATCGCTGTCGTGGGCCCCAGCATCTCCATCGACATGGACATCCAGATCGTCCCCAAGGGCTGACCCGGACACACAGACCCGGACGCGCTGCCCCGGACACACAGACCGGACACGCGCTACGGCCGCTCCAGCCATCCCTCGTACTCCGCGGCGAACGCGTCCAGTGCCGCGGAATCGAGGCGCCCGGCGGAGTCCTCCACGACGACCAGCCACTGGGCGTCCTCGGCATCGTCCTCGCCGGCCAGGGCGTCGCGTACGAGCTGGGGCTCCTCGGTGACGCCGAAACGGTCGGCGAGCTCCCCTGCCACCTCCTCCGCCGTATCGCGGTCGGGCAGCACCAGTACATGTCTCACGTCGCTCACATGGCCCATTCTCGGGTACATGCGGGGCCGGATCCGACCGCAGGGCCCGTTGTCGGTGGGCCGTGGGATGCTGGAGCGCGATGGCCACCAGAAGTAATTCCACCGACGACCTGCTCGCTCCCATCACGCTCGCCGTGGGCCAGGAGGACCTCCTCCTCGACCGTGCCGTGCAGCAGGTGGTGGCGGCTGCCCGTGCTTCCGACGCCGACACGGACGTCCGCGATCTCACCTCCGACCAGCTGCAGCCGGGCACCCTCGCCGAGCTGACCAGCCCCTCGCTCTTCGCCGAGCGCAAGGTGGTGATCGTGCGCAACGCACACGATCTCTCCGCCGACACGGTCAAGGACGTCAAGGCGTACGCGACCGCTCCGGCCGAGGAGATCACCCTCGTCCTGCTGCACGCGGGCGGGGCCAAGGGCAAGGGCCTGCTGGACGCGGTCCGGAAGGCAGGTGCGCGCGAGGTCGCCTGCCCCAAGACCACCAAGCCGGCCGAGCGGCTCTCCTTCGTACGGTCGGAGTTCCGGGCGCTGGGGCGCTCGGCGACACCCGAGGCGTGCCAGGCCCTCGTGGACTCCATCGGCAGCGATCTGCGGGAGCTGGCGAGCGCGGTCTCGCAGCTGGTGGCCGACGTCGAGGGCACCATCGACGAGGCGGTCGTCGGGCGGTACTACACGGGGCGCGCCGAAGCCTCCTCGTTCGCCGTCGCCGACCGCGCGGTCGAGGGCCGGGCGGCGGAGGCGCTGGAAGCACTGCGCTGGTCGCTGTCGACCGGGGTCGCTCCCGTCCTGATCACCAGCGCGCTCGCGCAGGGGGTCCGGGCGATCGGGAAGCTCTCATCGGCCCGGGGCGGGCGGCCCGCGGACCTCGCCCGTGAGCTCGGTATGCCGCCGTGGAAGATCGACCGGGTGCGTCAGCAGATGCGTGGCTGGACGCCGGACGGGGTGTCGGCCGCGCTGCGTGCGGTGGCTGCGGCGGACGCGGGGGTGAAGGGCGGCGGGGACGACCCGGAGTACGCCCTGGAGAAGGCCGTGGTCGCCGT
This sequence comes from Streptomyces sp. NPDC055749, assembly GCF_053617235.1. Lineage (NCBI taxonomy): Bacteria > Bacillati > Actinomycetota > Actinomycetes > Kitasatosporales > Streptomycetaceae > Streptomyces > Streptomyces sp. NPDC055749. The sequence continues at coordinate 85,386 of NZ_JBSHFH010000025.1, forward strand.
TGCCCGCGCGGCGCGAGCGGGGCGGTAGAGCACGAGCGGGGGAGAGGCACCGGGCGTGACATACCGAAAGCCCCGGGTCTCGCCCTGGGGAGGGCGTTTGCCGGGGCTTCGGTTTCACGCTTTTGTGCGCCGCACCCGCGTGGCGAACGCAGGTTCGGTGTGCGGCGCGGGGTGCCGGTCAGGAGCGGGAGAGAGGGCCCGCTGAGTCCGTTCCGGCGATCACATCAGTAGTTCAGCCCTGAAGGGCGGCAACCTTGAGCGCGAGCGCCGACTTCTTGTTGGCGGCAGCGTTCTTGTGGATGACGTTCTTCGAGACAGCCTTGTCGAGCTGACGCGAGGCCTCACGGACGGCCACAGTGGCCTTCTCGACGTCGCCGGAAGCGGCAGCCTCACGGGCCTTGCGGATCGAGGTCTTGAGCGAGGACTTGACGGCCTTGTTGCGCAGGCGCGCCTTCTCGTTCGTCTTGTTCCGCTTGATCTGGGACTTGATGTTCGCCACGAGATAGAGCCTTTTCAGGTTCGTTGGATCTTCTGTGTGCGCCACGCCGCTTCTGAGGGCCACGAGGCACAGCTGCCCACGGTACCAGTGACCCTCCGACCGGCCCAAACCGGTCCCTGCCCCGCAGGCGTGGGACGATAGAGCTTACGTATCGATCCGACCGACCCGACATCGACCCGAGACACGGCGTTCGGCGTCTCAAGAATCAGGACCCTGCGTGCCCGCGACTCCTACCAACGTGCCCGAGCCGAGCCGTACCGACCCGGCGCTGATCCGCAATTTCTGCATCATCGCCCACATCGACCACGGCAAGTCGACGCTTGCCGACCGGATGCTTCAGCTGACCGGCGTGGTCGACGTGCGGCAGATGCGTGCTCAGTACCTCGACCGGATGGATATCGAGCGCGAGCGCGGCATCACCATCAAGTCCCAGGCAGTACGTCTGCCGTGGGCGCCGACCGTGGGTGAGGACCAGGGCGCCACCCACATCCTCAACATGATCGACACCCCGGGCCACGTGGACTTCACGTACGAGGTCTCCCGTTCGCTCGCCGCCTGCGAGGGCACGGTTCTGCTGGTCGACGCGGCGCAGGGCATCGAGGCCCAGACGCTCGCCAACCTCTACCTCGCGATGGAGAACGACCTCACCATCGTCCCGGTGCTCAACAAGATCGACCTGCCGGCCGCGCAGCCCGAGAAGTTCTCCGAGGAGCTGGCCAATCTCATCGGCTGTCAGCCGGAGGACGTACTCAAGGTCTCCGCCAAGACCGGTGTCGGTGTGGACGCTCTGCTCAACCGGGTGGTCAGGGATGTCCCTGCCCCTGTCGGCCAGGCGGACGAAGCGGCCCGCGCGATGATCTTCGACTCGGTCTACGACCCCTACCGCGGTGTCGTCACCTACGTACGTGTCATCGACGGCCAGCTCAACAAGCGCGAGCGCATCCGGATGATGTCCACGGGCGCCACCCACGAGCTGCTGGAGATCGGTGTCTCCTCCCCGGAGATGACCCCGAGCGACGGCATCGGTGTGGGTGAGGTCGGCTACATCATCACCGGTGTGAAGGACGTCCGGCAGTCCAAGGTCGGTGACACCATCACCTCCCTGCACAACGGGGCGACCGAGGCGCTGGGCGGCTACAAGGACCCCAAGCCGATGGTGTTCTCCGGTCTCTATCCGCTGGACGGCTCGGACTACCCCGACCTGCGCGAGGCCCTCGACAAGCTCCAGCTCAACGACGCCGCCCTGGTGTACGAGCCGGAGACCTCCGCCGCACTCGGCTTCGGCTTCCGTGTCGGCTTCCTCGGGCTGCTCCACCTCGACGTGGTCCGTGAGCGCCTGGAGCGCGAATTCGGTCTCGAACTCATCGCCACCGCCCCGAACGTGGTCTACCGCGTCGAGATGGAGGACGGCACCGAGCACATCGTCACCAACCCGAGCGAGTTCCCCGAGGGCAAGATCGACGCGGTGCACGAGCCCGTCGTACGCGCCACGGTCCTGGCGCCCAGCGAGTTCATCGGCGCGATCATGGAGCTCTGCCAGCAGCGCCGCGGAACCCTGCTCGGCATGGACTACCTCTCCGAGGACCGGGTCGAGATCCGCTACACCCTGCCGCTCGCCGAGATCGTCTTCGACTTCTTCGACCAGCTGAAGTCCAAGACCCGGGGTTACGCCTCCCTCGACTACGAGCCCACCGGTGAGCAGTCCGCCCAGCTCGTCAAGGTCGACATCCTGCTGCACGGCGACAAGGTCGACGCGTTCTCCGCGGTCACGCACAAGGACAAGGCGTACGCGTACGGCGTCCGGCTCGTCGCCAAGCTGCAGAAGCTCATCCCGCGGCAGAACTTCGAGGTGCCGATCCAGGCGGCCATCGGCTCCCGGGTCATCGCCCGTGAGACCGTCCGCGCCATCCGCAAGGACGTTCTCGCCAAGTGTTACGGCGGTGACATCTCCCGTAAGCGGAAGCTGCTGGAGAAGCAGAAGGAAGGCAAGAAGCGGATGAAGATGGTCGGCAACGTGGAGGTTCCGCAGGACGCCTTCATCTCCGTGCTGTCGACGGACGAGTCGGCCGGCGAGAGCAAGGCCAAGAAGTAACCCTCGCGTACCGATGAGTAGCCGAACGGGCCCCTGTCTCGCAGCACCCTGCGAGACAGGGGCCCGTTCGTTATGAAAGCCACGGCCTGTTGCCTCTTACGCGGGGGACGTGTGCGCTCTACCCTGATCACCAGCTCGTTGGTTACTCGCCAGTTAAACAAGCGAGACCGGGCAGGAACGCAGCAGTAACAGAGCAGGGCAGAAGCAGGTATCCGAAGCAGCAGCATCAAGTAGCCGGTCGTAGCAATGCCGCAGGCCCGGAGGACGTCGTGAGCGACACAAAGACCTTGATCGATAACCGACCGCCCTCCGTGGCGAATCTCTTCATCGAGCGCGTGGCCGCCACGCCGGACGGAGAGGCCTACCGCTATCCGGTGGCCCCCGCCTCCGGCCAGGGCCCCGACGACTGGAAGTCGCTGACCTGGGCGCAGGCCGCCGAACGGGTCTACGCCATCGCGGCGGGCCTGATCGCGCTGGGCGTCCAGCCGGAGGAGCGGGTCGCGCTCGCCTCCTCCACCCGGGTCGAGTGGGTCCTCGCCGACCTCGGGGTCATGTGTGCGGGCGCCGCCACCACCACGATCTACCCGTCCACGAACGCCGAAGAGTCCGCTTTCATCCTGACCGACTCCGAGAGCCGCTTCCTCATCGCCGAGGACGCCGCTCAGCTGGCGAAGGCACGGGAGCGCCGTTCCGAGCTGACGGACCTGGCCCATGTCGTCGTCATCGACCCGGCAGGTGTCGAGCCCGCCGAGGGCGACCCCGAGGGCTGGATCCTCTCGCTGGCCGATCTGGAGGCCAAGGGCGCCGAGTACCTGGAGAAGAACCCGGGCGCGGTCACGGACCGGGTCTCGGCGATCACCGCCGACCAGCTGGCGACCCTGATCTACACCTCGGGTACCACCGGCCGCCCCAAGGGTGTGCGCCTGCCGCACGACAACTGGTCGTACATGGCCAAGGCCACCGTCACCGCCGTCGAGCTCACCACGGACGACGTCCAGTACCTCTGGCTGCCCCTCGCGCACGTCTTCGGCAAGGTCCTCACCTCCGGCCAGATCGAGGTCGGCCACGTCACCGCCCTCGACGGCCGGGTCGAGAAGATCATCGAGAACCTTCCGGTGGTCCAGCCGACGTACATGGCAGCCGTCCCCCGGATCTTCGAGAAGGTCTACAACGGGGTCGCCTCCAAGGCGCGGGCCGGTGGCGGCGCCAAGTACAAGATCTTCCTGTGGGCCGCCGGGGTCGCCCGGGAGTACGCGAAGGTGTCGCAGGACAACTTCCGCCGCACCGGCACGGCCTCCGTACCGTTCGCGCTCGGCGCCAAGCACAAGGTCGCCGACGCCCTCGTCTACTCCAAGATCCGCGAGGCCTTCGGCGGCCGGCTCCGCGCCTGCGTCTCCGGCTCCGCGGCGCTCGCCCCCGACATCGGCTTCTTCTTCGCGGGCGCGGGCATCCACATCCTGGAGGGCTACGGCCTCACCGAGAGCAGCGCCGCCTCCTTCGTCAACCCGGCCGAGGCCTACCGCACCGGCACGGTCGGCAAGCCGCTCCCCGGCACCGAGGTCCGGATCGCGGACGACGGCGAGATCATGCTGCGCGGCCCCGGCCTGATGGAGGGCTACCACCGGCTGCCCGAGAAGACCGCCGAGGTGCTGGAGTCCGACGGCTGGTTCCACACGGGCGACATCGGCGAGCTCTCCGTGGACGGTTACCTGCGGATCACCGACCGCAAGAAGGACCTGATCAAGACGTCGGGCGGCAAGTACATCGCCCCGGCGGAGGTCGAGGGCCAGTTCAAGGCGGTGTGCCCGTTCGTCTCCAACATCCTGGTGCACGGCGCGGACCGTAACTTCTGCACCGCCCTGATCGCCCTCGACGAGCCGACCCTCCTCGCCTGGGCGGCCGAGAACGGCCTGGGCGGCAAGTCGTACGCCGAGGTCGTGGCGTCCCCGCAGACGGTGGAGCTCATCGAGGGCTATGTGAAGAGCCTCAACGAGGGCCTGCAGCGCTGGCAGACCATCAAGCAGTTCCGGCTGCTGCCGCGTGACCTCGACATCGAGCACGGCGAGCTGACCCCGAGCCTGAAGCTGAAGAGGCCGGTCGTCGAGCGCGAGTACAAGCACCTCATCGAGGAGATGTACGCGGGATCCCGCGAGGCGTGACGTCGTGAGGTCGTGACGTCGCGACCGACGGCCTGACGGCCGGGCAGGGCCGCGTGTGAGCGAGACGCACGCGGGGAGGGGCCGGTGGGGGCTGATCACCCACCGGCCCCCTCCGCGTTTCCGCGAGCTCATCGTCCGTTCTTCTCCGCCCGCTTCCCTCCCACTTCGGTAACTCGGTGCTTATGTGCGCGGTCGGTCTGTCACTCTGTCGTGTGTCGTCGGCCGCATCTCGTGAGACTTGGCAGGAGCCGCACCGTGGGGCCAATTCCCTTGCAGCGGGACAGCGTTCACCGTCCCTTCGTCGCCGGGCACCAGAACGATCCGCGTCCGGTGGCCCGTACGAGCCTGCCCGGAATCCCGCTCACACCCTCCGCGGCCCGCGGATTCGTCCGTGCCGCGCTCGCCGACTGGACCGGCCTCGGAGTGCCGGCGGCCGTGGGCTTCAGCGACCGGCTCGCCGACGACGCGGTCACCGTCGCGAACGAACTGGTCACCAACGCGGTCGTGCACGCCGGGACGACGGTCGAACTGCTCCTCCGCCTCGAAGACGCCTCCGAGAGCGAGACAGCGGCCCTGGTGCTGGAAGTCACCGACCACCATCCCGCCCGAGCGGTGCGCGGCGAGGGGACCGCGTCCGGGGCGGGCCCCGAGCCCCGCCCGGACCCCGCGGAGTACGGCCGCGGGTTACAGCTCGTCGCCACCCTCGCCGAGTCCTGGGGCATCACCTACCGCACCGGCCTCAAGACCGTCTGGGCCCGCCTCGCCGTCGACGACTGGAGCGGGGCGTCCGGCCCGTCCGAGGAGGCCGCGGTGCAGCACGGGCTGCGCGCGGCCGAGATCCTCGCCCCCGCGTCGCGGCGCGTCGAGCGCGGTGAACGCGACGACGCGGACTGGGACAGCCGGGCCGCGCTCTCCTTCCTCGCCGAAGCGTCCGATCTGCTGGCCGGCCAGCTCGACGAGGACCTGGTGGCCGCCATAGCGGGACAACTGCTCGTACCGAGGCTCGCCGACTGGTGCGCGATCTGGCTGGAGAGCGAGGGCGCGGGGCCCGGGGCGGACCCACGGCTGGCCCGCGTCTGGCACAGCGACGAGACCGGGACCGAGCAGCTGCGCACGGTCCTGGAGAAGGAACCGCTCCGGCTGCCCGGCAGCATCGGTACGGGGCCGGTACCCGTGCCGTGGCCCGGCGACGGTGAGGGGGACGGCCCCGGGGACGGTGCCGACCCGCTGCCCGGAGGCCGTGACGGGGCCGCGCTCGCGTACCGCATCACCGCCGGCGGACGCACGCTCGGCACCGTGCTCGTCGGCCGTGAGGGCGTCCCCCGGGTGCCCGACGACGTGGCCTCGCTGATCGAGGACTTCGTACGCCGCGTCGGTCTCGCCGTCGGAGCCGCCCGCGCCTACACCCGGCAGGCCACCATCAGCCGGATCCTCCAGCGCGGCCTGCTGCCCAGCAAGGTCGCCGCGATCCCCGGCGTCACCAGCGCCCTGGTATACGAACCGGGGGACGACGGAGTCGTCGGCGGTGACTTCTACGACATCTTCGCGTGCCCCGGCGACCGCTGGTGCTTCGTACTCGGCGACGTCCAGGGCAGCGGCCCCGAAGCCGCCGTCGTCACCGGTCTCGCCCGCCCCTGGCTGCGGCTCCTGTCCCGGGAGGGCTTCGGCGTCGGCAAGGTCCTGGACCGGCTCAACCGGCTCCTCCTCGACGACGCGATGGAAGCGGCCGAGGCCGCCGCGCTGATGGTCGCCGCGGCGGGCGGCCAGCAGATCCTGGACGGCTCGCAGTCCCGCTTCCTCTCCCTCCTGTACGGGGAGATGGTGCCGCTCCCCGGCGGCGGGGCGCGCTGCACGGTCGCCAGCGCCGGACACCCGCTGCCCCTGCTGCTGAGCCCGGACGGTTCCGTACGTCCCGCCGCCGAGCCGCAGGTCCTGCTCGGAGTCGTCGAGGACGTCGCGTACGAGAGCCAGAGCTTCGTCCTGGCGCCGGGCGAGAGCCTGCTCTGTGTCACCGACGGGGTGACGGAGCGGCGTTCCGGACCGGCCATGTTCGACGACGGGGACGGCCTTGCCCGTGCCCTGGCCGGCTGCGCGGGGCTGCCCGCCGCGGGGATCGCGGACCGCATCAAGCGGGCCGTCCACGACTTCGCCGAGCGTCCGCCCGACGACGATCTCGCCCTGCTGGTGCTCCGGGCCGACTGAGACGCGGGTGGGCGGGGCAGCTCCGGCGGCGAGTGACAATGGACGGTATGCCTTCCGTACTGCCCGATGGTGAGCCCGTGCCCGACGACGGGGCGCTGCCCAGCCACGCCCTGGACGGCTCCGCCGACCGACCGCTCGGCTTCTACCTGCACGTCCCGTACTGCGCGACGCGCTGCGGGTACTGCGACTTCAACACCTACACCGCCACCGAGCTGCGTGGCTCCGGCGGTGCGCTGGCCTCCCGGGACAACTACGCGGCCCACCTGATCGAAGAGGTCCGCCAGGCCCGCAAGGTGCTCGGCGACGATCCGCGGCCGGTGCGCACCGTCTTCGTCGGGGGCGGCACGCCGACCCTGCTGCCCGCCGCCGATCTCGTACGGATGCTGGGGGCGATCCGTGACGAGTTCGGGCTCGCGGACGACGCCGAGGTCACGACGGAGGCCAATCCGGAGTCCGTCGATCCGGCGTATCTGGCGGCGCTGCGGGAAGGCGGCTTCAACCGGGTCTCCTTCGGGATGCAGAGCGCACGGCAGCACGTGCTGAAGATCCTCGACCGTACGCATACGCCCGGCAGACCCGAGGCGTGCGTCGCCGAGGCGCGGGAAGCGGGCTTCGAGCACGTCAACCTCGACCTGATCTACGGCACGCCGGGAGAGTCGGACGACGACTGGCGGGCCTCCCTGGACGCGGCGATCGGTGCCGGGCCCGACCATGTGTCCGCGTACGCGCTGATCGTCGAGGAGGGCACCCAGCTGGCCCGGCGCATCCGGCGCGGGGAGATCCCGATGACCGACGACGACGCGCACGCGGACCGCTATCTGATCGCGGACGAGGCGATGGCCGCGGCGGGCTTCTCCTGGTACGAGGTGTCGAACTGGTCCCGTACGCCGGAGGGGCGCTGCCTGCACAACGAGCTGTACTGGCGCGGGGCCGACTGGTGGGGTGCCGGGCCCGGTGCGCACAGCCATGTGGGCGGTGTGCGGTGGTGGAACGTCAAGCATCCGGGGGCGTACGCACAGGCGCTCGCGGAGGGGCGCTCGCCCGGGGCCGGGCGGGAGATCCTCTCGGCGGAGGACCGGCGGGTGGAGCGGATCCTGCTGGAGCTGCGGCTGGTGGAGGGCTGCCCGCTGTCGTTGCTGGCCCCGGCGGGGCTGGCGGCGGCGGGGCGTGCGGTGGAGGACGGGTTGCTGGAGGCCGGGGCGTTTGCGGAGGGGCGGGCGGTCCTGACCTTGCGGGGGCGGCTGCTGGCCGATGCGGTGGTCCGGGACCTGGTGGACTGAGCGCCGCTCCTCAAACGCCGGAGGAGTCGGAGGGGGCCGTGACGAAGTCGATCAGTTCTTCGACCCGGCCCAGCAGCTCCGGTTCCAGATCCCGGTACGACGTCACCGTGGCGAGGATGCGCTGCCACGCCGCGCCCGTGTTCTCCGGCCACGACAGGGCCCGGCACACGCCCGTCTTCCAGTCCTGGCCGTGCGGGATCCTCGGCCAGGACGTGATGCCCACCGAGGACGGTTTCACCGCCTCCCAGACGTCGATGTAGGGGTGGCCCACCACCAGCACGTTGCTGTCGGAGACCTGGGCGGCGATACGGGACTCCTTCGAGCCGGGGACCAGGTGGTCGACCAGGACGCCCAGTCTCGCGTCCGGGCCGGGGGAGAAGTCGCGGACGATCGCCGGGAGGTCGTCGATGCCCTCCAGGTACTCGACGACCACTCCCTCGATACGGAGGTCGTCGCCCCAGACCCGCTCCACCAGTTCCGCGTCGTGGCGGCCCTCCACATAGATCCGGCCCGCCCGCGCCACCCGCGCACGCGCCCCGGGGACCGCCAGCGAACCGGAGGCCGTGCGGGCGGGGCGGGCGGGGGCGGAGCCCGTGGGGCGTACCAGAGTGACCACGCGGCCCTCCAGCAGGAAGCCGCGCGGTTCCATCGGGAACACCCGGTGCTTGCCGAAGCGGTCCTCCAGGGTCACCGTCGGGCCCTGGGCCGTCTTCTCGCAGCGGATCACCGCCCCGCAGAAGCCGGTGGCGGCCTCCTCGACGACCAGATCGGGCTCGGCGGGGACCTCGGGGGCCGGTACGGACTTCTTCCACGGCGGGGTCAGGTCCGGCTGGTAGCTGCGCATCGGACGACGATACGGCGGCGGACGGTCACGACACGCCGAAGTGCGCCGCCAGTTGATCACGTTGCATCCGTACGAACGCCGCGTCCACCACCGCCCCGTGCCCCGGCACGTACACCGCGTCCTCGCCGCCCAGCGCCAGCAGCCGGTCCAGCGCGGCCGGCCAGCGGGACGGGATCGCGTCGCTGCCGGCCTGCGGCTCGCCGGACTGCTCGACCAGATCGCCGCAGAGCACCACGGCGGGCGAGCCGGGCACCAGTACGGCCAGGTCGTGGCCGCTGTGCCCCGGCCCGACATTGGCCAGGAGCACCTGGAGCCCGCCGCCCAGATCGAGCGTCCACTCCCCGCACACCTCGTGGTGCGGGGCGACCAGGACGTCCACCGACTCGGCGGCGTCGTGCTCGGGCACCCCGTGGTGCGCGGCCGAGCTGTGCAGCTCGTCCGCCCCGTTCCGGAGCAGATCGGCGATGCCGACCGCCCCGTACACCTCTGCCCCGGCGAACGCCGCGGTGCCCAGAACATGATCGAAGTGCGGGTGACTCAGTGCGATATGCGTCACCCTCCGGCCCAGCAGACGCTCCGCCTGGGAACGCAATTCGGCGCCCTCACGGAGCGACGACCCGGTGTCGTAGAGCAGGACACGGTCCGCTCCCGCCACCAGTGCGACCGTCGCATCCCACACGGGAAGCCGTCGCCGGCCCACACCGTTGCCCAACCGCTCCCAGCCCAGCTCTTCCCAAGAGACGTCCATACAACGACGCTATCGGCAACGACCTGCGCAGTCTCGCGGTAGCGTGGCCGGTCGCCCTTGCCCGGGGCCCACCCCACCCCCGTACACTGACCGGGGGGAATGCTGGCACTCGAACGCACAGAGTGCCAGGCGGAGACCGAGAACCACAGCTGGAGGTGTGCGCGATGCTCAGCGAACGCAGACTCGAAGTGCTGCGCGCCATCGTCCAGGACTATGTCGGCACCGAGGAGCCCGTCGGCTCCAAGGCGCTGACCGAGCGGCACAACCTCGGGGTCTCCCCGGCCACGGTCCGCAACGACATGGCGGTGCTGGAGGACGAGGGCTTCATCGCCCAGCCCCACACCAGCGCGGGGCGTATCCCGACGGACAAGGGCTACCGGCTCTTCGTCGACCGGCTCGCGGGCGTCAAGCCGCTGTCGTCGCCGGAGCGCAGGGCCATTCAGAACTTCCTCGACGGCGCGGTCGACCTCGACGACGTCGTGGGCCGGACGGTGCGGCTGCTCGCGCAGCTGACCCGGCAGGTCGCCGTCGTGCAGTACCCCTCGCTGACCCGTTCGACGGTGCGGCACGTGGAGCTGCTCCTCCTGGCTCCCGCCCGGCTGATGCTCGTACTGATCACGGATACCGGCCGCGTCGAACAGCGTATGATCGACTGTCCTGCGCCGTTCGGTGAGACATCTCTGGCGGATCTTCGGGCGCGGCTCAACAGCCGTGTCGTAGGACGCCGTTTCGCGGATGTCCCGCAACTGGTGCAGGACTTGCCGGAATCCTTCGAGGGCGAGGACAGGGGAACCGTTTCCACGGTGCTCTCGATCCTTCTCGAAACTCTGGTGGAGGAGACGGAGGAGCGGCTGATGATCGGCGGCACCTCCAACCTCACCCGCTTCGGGCACGACTTCCCTGTGATGATCCGGCCGGTGCTGGAGGCATTGGAGGAGCAGGTCGTGCTGCTGAAGCTGCTCGGTGAGGCCAAGGACTCGGGCATGACCGTACGTATCGGTCACGAGAACGCCCACGAGGGCCTCAACTCCACGTCCGTGGTCGCGGTCGGCTACGGTTCGGGCGACGAGGCAGTCGCCAAACTCGGCGTGGTCGGACCGACCCGCATGGACTACCCCGGAACGATGGGAGCGGTACGCGCAGTGGCACGTTACGTCGGACAGATCCTGGCGGAGTCGTAAGTGGCCACGGACTACTACGCCGTACTCGGCGTGCGCCGCGACGCATCTCAGGACGAGATCAAGAAGGCATTCCGCAGGCTCGCACGCGAGCTGCACCCGGATGTCAACCCTGACCCGAAGACCCAGGAGCGGTTCAAGGAGATCAACGCCGCTTACGAGGTGTTGTCGGACCCGCAGAAGAAGCAGGTCTACGACCTCGGCGGCGACCCGCTGTCCGCCTCCGGAGGCGGTGGCGCGGGCGGATTCGGACAGGGCGGCTTCGGCAACTTCTCCGACATCATGGACGCGTTCTTCGGTACGGCGTCCCAGCGCGGACCCCGTTCGCGGACCCGTCGCGGCCAGGACGCCATGATCCGGCTGGAGATCGACCTCTCCGAGGCGGCCTTCGGTACGACCAAGGACATCCAGGTCGACACGGCGGTCGTCTGTACGACCTGCAGCGGTGAGGGCGCCGCACCCGGCACCTCCGCCCAGACCTGCGATATGTGCCGCGGCCGTGGCGAGGTCTCCCAGGTCACCCGGTCGTTCCTCGGCCAGGTCATGACCTCGCGGCCCTGCCCGCAGTGCCAGGGCTTCGGCACGGTCGTGCCGACCCCCTGCCCGGAGTGCGCGGGCGACGGCCGCATCCGCTCGCGGCGCACGCTCACGGTGAAGATCCCGGCGGGTGTCGACAACGGCACCCGTATCCAGCTCGCGGGCGAGGGCGAGGTCGGCCCCGGCGGCGGCCCGGCCGGCGATCTGTACGTCGAGATCCACGAGCTGCCGCACGCGGTGTTCCAGCGGCGCGGGGACGACCTGCACTGCACGGTCACCATCCCGATGACGGCGGCGGCCCTCGGCACCCAGGTGCCGCTGGAGACGCTGGACGGTCTGGAGGAGATCGACATCAGGCCGGGCACGCAGTCCGGTCAGTCGGTTCCGCTGCACGGCCGCGGTGTCACGCATCTGCGGGGCGGCGGGCGCGGCGACCTGATCGTGCACGTCGAGGTCATGACCCCGTCGAAGCTGGACGCGGAGCAGGAGCGTGTCCTGCGCGAGCTCGCGCAGCTGCGTGGCGAGGAGCGGCCCCTCGGGCAGTTCCAGCCAGGACAGCAGGGGCTCTTCTCCCGGTTGAAGGACGCCTTCAACGGTCGCTGAACGCCGGTTCTCTCCTTCACCGCACCGCCCGTCGGTCTCGTACCGGCGGGCGGTGCGGCGTGCGGCGGTATACCGTTCGCCCCGTCTCATGGCTGATTCGGCCCGGTGCACCGGACGTGGCACGATGCGGTCATGTCATCCGCGTTGACCGATCTCTGCCGGTATCCGATCGTGCAGGCCCCGATGGCGGGCGGAGTGTCCGGCCCCCAGCTCGTCGGCGCTGTCGCCGAGGCCGGCGGGCTCGGTTTCCTCGCCGCCGGGTACAAGACGGCGGACGGCATGTACAACGAGATCAAGCGGGTACGCGGACTGACCGGCCAGCCCTTCGGCGTGAACCTCTTCATGCCGCAGACGGGACACGCCGACCCGAGCGAGGTCGAGGTGTACCGGCACCAGCTCGCGGGTGAGGCCGTCTGGTACGAGACCCCGCTCGGCGAGGTGGACTCCTGCGCGGACGACGGCTACGAGGCCAAGATCGCGATACTCCTGGAGGACCCGGTACCGGTCGTCTCCTTCACCTTCGGCTGCCCCTCCCGCGAGGCACTCGACGCGTTCGCCCAGGCGGGTACGTACACCGTCGTGACGGTCACATCCGTCGAGGAGGCCCAGGCCGCGCAGTGGGCGGGCGCCGACGCCGTCTGCGTCCAGGGCGTGGAGGCCGGCGGCCACCAGTCCACGCACCGCGACGACCCGCAGGCCGACAACACCGGCATCGGGCTGCTGTCCCTCGTCGCCCAGGTCCGCGAGAGCGTGCAGGTGCCGCTCATCGCGACCGGCGGGCTGATGCGCGGCTCCCAGATCGCCGCCGTGCTCGCGGCGGGCGCCGACGCCGCTCAGCTCGGCACCGCCTTCCTGGCCACCCCCGAGTCCGGGGCGCATCTGCTGCACAAACAGGCACTGACCAACCCGCTGTTCGTACGGACCGCCCTGACCCGGGCGTTCTCCGGGCGCCCCGCGCGCGGCCTGGTCAACCGCTTCGTGACCGAGCACGGCCCGTACGCCCCGGCCGCCTACCCGCAGGTGCACCATCTGACGAGCGGCCTGCGCAAGGCAGCCGCAAAGGCCGGGGACGCACAGGGCATGGCGCTGTGGGCGGGCCAGGGGCACCGGATGGCACGCGAGCTGCCCGCCGGGGAACTCATCGAACTGCTCGCCGCCGAACTGGAAGCCGCGCGTGCGGCCCTGAGTGTGAGGAGTGCCCAGTGACGGCACCGGTCTTCGTCGTCGAACAGCTCCCCGGCGGGCCCGAGTTCGTCCTCGACGGTCCCGAGGGGCGGCACGCCGTCTCCGTGAAGCGGCTGCACGCGGGCGAGGAGGTCGTCCTCACCGACGGGCGTGGCCGCTGGGCGGAAGGCGTCGTACGGGCCGCCGAGGGCAAGGACCGGCTCCTCGTGACGGACCTGGAACCGGTGTACGAGGAACCGGTGCCCAGCCCCCGTATCACCGTCGTCCAGGCGCTGCCCAAGGGCGACCGGGGCGAGGTGGCCGTCGAGACGATGACGGAGACGGGCGTCGACATGATCGTGCCGTGGCAGGCCTCGCGCTGCATCACGCAGTGGAAGGGCGACCGCGGTCTCAAGTCGCTGGCCAAGTGGCGCAGTACGGCCCGGGAGGCGGGGAAGCAGTCCCGCCGGGTGCGCTTCCCCGAGGTCACCGACGTGATGTCGACCAAGCAGGTGGCCGCGCTGCTGGCCGCCGCCGACTTCGCGGGTGTCCTGCACGAGGACCGCGCGCACGACAGTGCGGCGCTCGCCACCGCCGTACTGCCCGGCGAGGGCGGGATCGTGCTGGTCGTAGGCCCGGAGGGCGGCGTCTCCCCGGACGAACTCGCGGCCTTCGCACAGGCCGGCGCCCCGGCCTACCGGCTCGGGTCGAGCGTGCTCCGCACCTCCACGGCGGGCACGGCGGCGACGGCACTCCTGCTCGGCCGCACGGGGCGCTGGGGCTAGGGCCTGCCCGGCGGATCATGGCCGGGGCCACGGCTTGAAGCCCACCGTCCCGGATAGCATGCCCCCGTACTGATCACCAGCGACCGAGGAGGCCGTGCCATGGCGGGAGAGCCGCAGCCCGACTGCCTGTTCTGCAAGATCGTCACGGGAGACATCCCGGCGACCATCGTCCGCGAGAGCGACACCACCGTCGCCTTCCGCGACATCAACCCGCATGCCCCGACGCACGTCCTGGTCATCCCGAAGGTGCACTACAGGGACGCCGCCTCGCTCGCCGCCGCCGAGCCGCAGATCGCCGCCGACGTGCTGCGCGAGGCCGGTCTCGTCGCCGCCGACGAGAAGGTCACCGACAGCGGATACCGCATCGTCCTCAACACCGGATCGGGCGCTGGGCAGACCGTGTTCCACGCGCACGCCCACGTCCTGGGCGGACGCGGACTCCAGTGGCCCCCCGGATAACGGGCGGACCCACCGATGTCCGTACGCGAACTGGTCGTCCTCGGCACCGCGAGTCAGGTTCCCACCCGGCACCGTAACCACAACGGTTACCTGCTGCGCTGGGACGGCGAGGGCATCCTCTTCGACCCGGGGGAGGGCACGCAGCGCCAGATGCTGCGGGCCGGTGTCGCCGCGCACGACATCAACCGGATCTGCGTGACCCACTTCCACGGCGACCACTCGCTGGGACTCGCCGGGGTGATCCAGCGCATCAACCTCGACCAGGTCCCGCACCCGGTCACCGCGCACTACCCCGCGAGCGGACAGCACTTCTTCGAGCGGCTGCGGTACGCGACGGCCTACCGCGAGTCCGTGCGGCTGACCGAGGCGCCGGTCGCAGCCGACGGAGTCCTCGCCACCACGGACGCGTACACCCTGGACAGCCACCGGCTCTCACACCCCGTCGAGTCCTACGGCTACCGGCTGACCGAGCCCGACGGGCGCCGCATGCTGCCCGCGAAACTCGCCGAGCACGGCATCAAGGGACCGGACGTCGGCCGCATCCAGCGCGAGGGCTCCCTCGGCGGGATCCCGCTCGACGCCGTCTCCGAACGCAGACGGGGGCAGCGGTTCGCGTTCGTCATGGACACGAGACTGTGCGACGGCGTGTACGCGCTCGCCGAGGGCTGCGACATGCTGGTCATCGAGTCGACCTTCCTCGACGAGGACGAACGGCTCGCCACCGACCACGGCCATCTGACCGCCGGACAGGCCGCCCGGGTCGCCGCGGAAGCCGGCGTACGGCACCTGGTGCTGACCCACTTCTCACAGCGGTACAACGACCCGGGCCTCTTCGAGACCCAGGCCCGCGCTGCGGGCTTCGAGGGCGAACTGACCGTCGCCCAGGACCTGATGCGGGTCCCCCTGCCCACCAGGCACCCCTGAAACACCCTGAAACACATCAACACCCCCATTCGTGAGCTTCGTGAGCTTCGTGAGCGAGACAACGTGCACCTCCCCAAGGCAGAACTCCACCTCCACATCGAAGGCACCCTCGAACCCGAGCTGGCCTTCGCGCTCGCCGGACGCAACGGGGTGAAGCTCCCCTTCGCCGACACCGAAGAGCTGCGCACCGCCTATCTCTTCGACGATCTGCAGACCTTCCTCGACCTCTACTACGCGCTGATGGCCGTGCTGCGTACCGAGCAGGACTTCGAGGACCTCGCCGACGCCTACCTCACCCGCGCCGCCGCCCAGGGCGTCCGCCACGCGGAGATCTTCTTCGACCCGCAGGCGCACACCGCACGCGGAGTCCCGATCGGCACCGTCGTCGAAGGACTCGGCAGGGCCCTGGACCGCAGCGAGGAGAAGCACGGCATCTCCACCCAGCTGATCATGTGCTTCCTGCGCGACCAGTCGGCCGATTCGGCGCTGGAGACCCTGGAGGCGGCGAAGCCGTACCTGCACCGGATCAGCGCCGTCGGACTCGACTCCGCCGAGGTCGGCCACCCGCCGTCGAAGTTCCGCGAGGTGTACGAGGCGGCCGGCGCGCTCGGGCTGCGCAAGGTCGCACACGCCGGCGAGGAGGGCCCTCCCGCGTACATCCTGGAGGCCCTGGACGTCCTCGGCGTCGAGCGCATCGACCACGGACTGCGCTGCATGGAGGACGCGGAACTGGTGAAGAGGCTGGTCGCGGACCGCGTACCGCTCACGCTCTGCCCGCTGTCCAACGTACGGCTGCGCGCCATCGACATCCTGGAGGAGCACCCCCTGCGGGCCATGATGGACGCCGGGCTGCTCTGCACGGTGAACTCCGACGACCCGGCCTACTTCGGCGGCTACGTCGGAGACACCTTCCACGCCGTCCACGAGGCGCTCGGCCTGGACAACGAACAGCTGCGCACGCTCGCCCGCAACTCCTTCGAGGCGGCCTTCCTCGACCACGACGAGGAGCGCAGGGCGCGCTACCTCTCCGAGGTCGAGGCGTACGCGTTCGACTGACCGGACCCGCCCGCCGGACCGGCCGTCCGGAACGCGTTCCTGCCCAGGCGCCTGCGGCGCAGCGCGGGAACGGCGAGTTCCGTGACGGCCTGCTCCGGGGAGCCCAGCTTGGGCACGGCGCCCTGGAGGGAACCGGTGGTTGCGGCGAGCAGGGCGGCCGGTGCGCCACCCCTGCGGCGTACCGATCCCGGCACCAGCGGGCGGCCACCGGTGTGCAGGGCGACCGCGGTCACGGGCGCCGCGACCAGCAGCGTGACGGCCCCCAGGATCAGGCCCATCACCGCGTAGCCGGCCGCCTCGGACAGCACGCTGCCGAGCACGGGGCCGCAGGCCACGCCGACGGACGAGGCGGAGCCCGCCAGGACCGCCCAGCGGCCCCGTACGTCGAGGGACGCGGCCAGGCCGATCAGATACGACAGGACCACCGGGTAGAAGGCGTTCCACATGATCTCCCCGGTCGCGAACGAACCGAGGCTCTCCGCCGAGGAGCTGAGCACGATGCTGGCGGCGATGATCATCGTGCCGAGACCGATCGGCACGGCCCGGCCGAGCCGGGCCCCGAGCAGCCCCGCGCCCATCACACCGAGCAGCCCCGCGCCCAGCGCGGCGGCGAACACCGCACCGATGGTGACCTCGGAGAGGCCCACCTGTACGACACCGATCCGGCTGCTGACACCCCACAGAGCGTTCTGCGCCATGGACCAGACGAGCATGCCGCCCGCCAGCACCAGACCGGAACGCCGGTGCGGAAGCCGCCCGGACGCCGGGACGGCGGAATCCGCGGGCCCGGGGGCGCCGAGCCGCGAGGTGGCAGGCCAGACGAGCAGCGCGACCAGCGCGATCGCGGCGAATGGCAGCCGGTGACCGCCGCCGAGGTGCGGGATCGTCAGATAGAGGGCGCCCGCGGTCGCGGACACGCTGAGCAGGCCCAGGGACGAGGTCCGGTGCGGGTCGCTCTGCGCCGCGATGCCCGAAGCGGCCACGGCGGTCGCCGTACCGGAGCCGAGGCCGCCGATGACCGCGCCCAGGACCACCAGCGGTACGGAGGCCGCCGACGCGGCGCAGCCGTACCCCACGATGGCCAGCACCAGTCCGATACGCGCCGGTCTCTGTGCCCCGTACCGCTCGACGCGGCCCGCCAGTGTGAAGCCGGCGGAGGCCGAGCTCAGCAGGAGGGCACTTCCGACCAGACCGGCCTGGGCCGAACCGAGGCCCAGATAGGTGCTGAGCCGGCCGACGATGGTGGGGAGCAGATAGGCGGCGAGGTAACCGGCGGTGAACACGGCAACCAAGGGCCACGCGGCGCGCGGGCGCGGGGACATGGGCGTTCCTGAAGACATGCCAGAAGAGGCAGAAGAAGGCAGGGGAGGGTGTGGCAGAAAAAGCGGGAATCTGGGCACTCGTCGGTAACTGTCCCCAACGGTGCTCGCGGGCCAATTTGTATCAAGTGCGCAGACCCGACCGAAAGTCGCGAAGGTGTGATCTGGGTCACACTTGCGTTTACTGTCGTGAGGGGCGGGTAGCTGCGCATGTTTGCGCAGGTCAGGGCAAGGAAGTGCGGCGCGCACTACCCGGATGCGGAGTTGCATCGGGCACACTGGCCGGATCTCGCACTGTTCAGATCTGGCACGACCGGGAGCGCACGGTGAGCACAGGCAACACAGGCATCGACCCGCTCGTGGGGCTGCGCGTCCCGCAGGACCCGGCGTGCGACGTCTTCCTGACGGGCACGGTCTTCCTCGACATCGTCTTCACCGGCCTGGACAGCGCCCCCGTGCGCGGTACGGAGTCCTGGGCGCGCGGCATGGGCTCCAGCCCCGGCGGCGTCGCCAACATGGCCACCGCGCTCGCCCGGCTCGGCCTGCGTACCTCGATGGCCGCGGCCTTCGGCGACGACCACTACGGGGAGTACTGCCGGGACGCGCTCGAACAGGGCGAGGGCATCGACCTCTCCATGTCGTACACCGTGCCCGGCTGGCACTCGCCCGTCACCGTCTCCATGGCGTACGAGGGCGAGCGGACCATGGTCTCGCACGGCCACGAGGCGCCTGCCCCCGCGACGGACACGGTCCCGGGCCGGACGTTCCCGCACTGCCCGCCGCGCGCCCGCGCCGCCGTCGCCTCCCTGGTCCCCGGCCGCAGTGAGCCCTGGGTGGCCACCGCCGCACGCAACGGGGCCCTGATCTTCGCCGACGTCGGCTGGGACGAGACCGGCCGCTGGGACCTGGACGCCCTGCCCGACCTCGAACACTGCGCGGCCTTCCTGCCCAACGCGGAGGAGGCGATGCGCTACACCGGGACCGACTGCCCGCGCGCGGCGGCCCACGCCCTGGCCGAACGCGTACCGCTCGCCGTCGTCACCCTCGGTGCGGAAGGCGCCTACGCCGTCGACGGGACGACCGGAACCACCGCCGAGGTGCCCGCCATCGAGGTCGAGGCCCTCGACCCGACCGGCGCGGGCGACGTCTTCGTCGCCGGCTTCGTCACCGGCACCCTCGCGGGCTGGCCGCTCGACGACCGCCTGGCCTTCGCCGGGCTGACCGCCGCCCTCTCCGTGCAGGAGTTCGGCGGCTCCCTGTCCGCCCCCGGCTGGGCGGAGGTCGCCGCCTGGTGGCAGCGGGTGCGCACCTTCGCCGACCAGGATCCGGCGGCCCTGGAGCGGTACGCGTTCCTGGAGGCCCTGCTGCCCGCCGCGACCCGCGCATGGCCGCTGCGCCGGGCCGTGCCCACGATCGGCTTCCGCCAGTAGACGGGCAATAGCACGGGCTTCGAAAATCCTTCTGCGTTGTCGGTGCGGAGTCGTAGGCTTGGTGATCCAGAGGTTGTCGAGCAGCGAGAACCCTGCAACGGGAGGTATGTGCAGGCCCGAGGGCCGGCCCATGACTCAGACACCCACACAGCCGCAGGCGCGTGCCCAGATCAGGATTCCGGCCGCACACCCCATGGTGATGCTCCTGGGATCGGGTGACTCGCTGCTGCGCGTGATCGAAACGGCATTCCCGGCAGTCGACATCCACGTCCGGGGCAACGAAATCAGCGCTACCGGGGACGCGACGGAAGTCGCCCTGATCCAGCGCCTGTTCGACGAGATGGTGCTGGTGCTCCGCACCGGTCTGCCGATGACGGAGGACGCAGTGGAACGCTCGATCGCCATGCTCAGGGCGAGCGGTAACGGCGACGGGGACGGCTCCGAGACCCCCGCCGACGTACTCACCCAGAACATCCTTTCCAGCCGCGGCCGCACCATCCGCCCCAAGACCCTCAACCAGAAGCGGTACGTCGACGCGATCGACAAGCACACGATCGTTTTCGGCATCGGTCCCGCGGGCACCGGCAAGACCTATCTCGCCATGGCGAAGGCGGTCCAGGCGCTCCAGTCCAAGCAGGTCAGCCGGATCATCCTGACCCGGCCCGCCGTCGAGGCGGGAGAGCGGCTCGGCTTCCTGCCCGGCACGCTCTTCGACAAGATCGACCCGTATCTGCGCCCGCTCTACGACGCACTGCACGACATGCTCGACCCCGACTCGATCCCGCGGCTGATGGCGGCGGGGACGATCGAGGTGGCGCCGCTGGCATACATGCGTGGAAGAACTCTGAATGACGCGTTCATCATTCTCGACGAGGCGCAGAACACCAGCGCCGAGCAGATGAAGATGTTCCTGACCCGGCTCGGCTTCGACTCGAAGATCGTCGTCACCGGTGACGTCACCCAGGTCGACCTGCCGAGCGGCACCAAGAGCGGTCTGCGTCAGGTCCAGGACATCCTGGACGGCGTCAAGGATGTCCACTTCTCCCGGCTCACCTCCGAGGATGTGGTCCGGCACAAGCTGGTCGGCCGTATCGTCGACGCGTACGAGAAGTACGACAGCCGAGAAAGCCCCAACGGGAAGTAGTCACAGCGCACCATGTCGATCGACGTCAACAACGAGTCCGGAACCGAGGTCGACGAGCAGGCGATCCTCGACATCGCCCGCTACGCACTGGCACGGATGCGGATCCACGCGCTCTCCGAGCTCTCGGTGATCGTGGTGGACAGCGACGCCATGGAGCAGCTCCACATCCAGTGGATGGACCTCCCGGGTCCGACGGATGTCATGTCCTTCCCGATGGACGAACTGCGTCCGCCGGTCAAGGACGACGAGGAGCCCCCGCAGGGGCTCCTCGGTGACATCGTGCTCTGCCCGGAGGTCGCGAAGCGGCAGGGCGAGGAGGCGGAGACCGGGCACTCCATGGACGAGGAGCTTCAGCTCCTCACCGTCCACGGTGTGCTGCATCTCCTGGGCTACGACCACGAGGAGCCGAACGAGAAGGCCGAGATGTTCGGCCTCCAGGCGGCGATCGTCGACGGCTGGCGCGGTGAGCGCGGGCTGACGGGCCCCTCCCCGGCCCCCACCGTCTCGTGAGCGTTCCTCTCCTCTCCGGAGTCGTCCTGCTCGTCGTCGGCGGCTGGCTCGCGGCCTGCGCCGAGGCGGGCATCGCCCGTACGTCCAGCTTCCGGGCCGCCGAGGCGGTCCGGGCGGGGCGGCGCGGCAGCGCCAAGCTGGAGCAGGTCGCGGCCGACCCGACCCGCTATCTGAATGTCGCCCTGCTGGTGCGGGTCGCCTGCGAGATGTCGGCCGGGGTGCTCGTCACGTACGCCTGCCTGCAGGAGTTCCCGGAGACCTGGGAGGCGCTGGCCGTCGCGATGGGCGTCATGGTCCTCGTCTCGTACGTCGCCATCGGGGTCTCCCCGCGCACCATCGGACGCCAGCACCCGCTGAACACGGCGACCGCCGCGGCGTACGTCCTGCTGCCGCTGGCCAGGATCATGGGGCCGATCCCGCAGCTGCTGATCCTCCTCGGCAACGCGCTGACGCCCGGCAAGGGCTTCCGCAAGGGGCCGTTCGCCAGCGAGGCGGAACTGCGCGCCATGGTCGACCTGGCCGAGCAGGAGTCGCTGATCGAGGACGACGAACGCCGCATGGTGCACTCGGTCTTCGAGCTCGGCGACACGCTCGTACGCGAGGTGATGGTGCCGCGCACGGACCTGGTCGCCATCGAGCGCTACAAGACGATCCGCCAGGCGCTGACGCTGGCCCTGCGCTCGGGCTTCTCGCGCATCCCGGTGACCGGGGAGAACGAGGACGACGTCGTCGGCATCGTGTATCTGAAGGACCTGGTCCGCAAGACGCATATCAACCGGGAGTCGGAGGCCGATCCGGTCTCCACGGCGATGCGGCCGGCCGCCTTCGTGCCGGACACGAAGAACGCGGGTGATCTGCTGCGCGAGATGCAGCAGGACCGCAGCCACGTCGCGGTCGTCATCGACGAGTACGGCGGCACGGCGGGCATCGTCACCATCGAGGACATCCTGGAGGAGATCGTCGGCGAGATCACCGACGAGTACGACCGCGAACTGCCGCCGGTCCAGCCGCTGGAGAACGGCAGCTTCCGGGTGACGGCCAGGCTCGACATCGGCGACCTCGGGGAGCTGTTCGGCCTCGACGAGTACGACGACGAGGACGTCGAGACGGTCGGCGGTCTGCTCGCCAAGGCGCTCGGCCGGGTCCCGATCGCGGGCGCCTCCTCGGTGGTGGACCTTCCCGACGGCCGCAGGCTCCGGCTGACCGCCGAGTCCCCGGCGGGCCGCCGGAACAAGATCGTCACGGTGCTCGCGGAACCGGAGGGGACGGAGTCCGGATGACACCGCAGGAGCTCAGGGCGTTCTGCCTGGAATTCAACGCGAGCGTGGAGGAGTTCCCGTTCGGGCCCGAGGCATCGGTCTTCAAGGTGCTCGGCAAGATGTTCGCGCTCAGTGTGCTGGACGCGCGCCCGCTGACGGTGAATCTGAAGTGCGATCCGGACGACGCGATCCGGCTCCGTGAGGACCACGCCGCGATCGTCCCGGGCTGGCACATGAACAAGCGCCACTGGAACACCGTGACGGTCTCCGGGCTCCCGGACCGGATGGTCCGCGAGCTGATCGAGGACTCCTGCGACCTGGTGGTGGCGGGCCTGCCGAAGGCGGAGCGGCTCCGACTCGACCGCCCCTGACCGGCCGGTCCGCGGTCATGGCCCCCAGGGCCTGTCGTCAGGCCCTGGCCTATGCTCGGGCCATGACCGAGAGCACCGACCCCCAGAGCACCGGACTCGCCGCCGAGGACCGCAAGATCATCACGCTGGCCCGCTCCACGAGGGCGCGCAACGGAGTGCCTGAGGGTGCCGCCGTCCGCGACGAGACGGGACGTACGTACGTCGCGGGCACCGTCGACCTCAGCTCGCTGAAGCTCAGCGCCCTGCAGACCGCTGTCGCGATGGCGGTGGCGAGCGGTGCGAAGTCGCTGGAGGCCGCCGCGGTGGTCACCGAGTCCGAGACCCCTTCGGAGGCCGACCGCGCGGCGGTGAGCGACCTGGGCGGGCCGGAGACTCCCGTCCTGCTCGCGGGTCCCGACGGCGCGCTGCGGCTCACCACCCCGGCCGGCTGACCCCCGCCGGGCGCTCCTGCGTGCCGCCGTGAGCGTGCAGGAGCACCCGGACAGTAGTCAAACCTTCTCAAGTCCCTGAAGAATCAAGGGACTTCCCCTTGTAATCGCTGCCCCGCTGCGCATCAATGAACAGCAGCTCATCCGACGGACCGTCAGATTTCACGGACGGCCGGGTCCGGGGCGCGAGCCGCAGCCCCGTACCGCTTCGGCCGTCCAGCCTTCCGTGCGGCGCGCCCCCCGCCCGCGGACGGTCCGCGCACCCTCCACGCAGCCCCTGCAGAGCCGTGCCCGCATGTCCTAGGACCGGACCGCGGGCCCGGTGGGACCCCGCTGCGCGGAACCGTGCGCCCTCGTGCGGCAGACGACAACTCCCTGAACAGGGAAGGGGAACCGAATGAGACGCAGCAGAATCGGCATCGGTGCGGCGCTTGCCGCGGGCGCCCTCGCCGTGAGCGGACTGGCGCTCGCGCCGGCCGCCGCGGCGGTGACGCCGGCGGACGCCACGGCGGACTACGACTGCGGGAGCTTCGGCGGTGGCGACGCCAACCTCCGTGCCGTGCAGTCGGGCAGCAGCATCACCATCTCCGTCAGCACCTCGGTCGTCACGCCCATCCCCGTCGGTGCGGGCGCCGCGACCACCACGCTCAAGCTGACCCGTAACGGTGGTCCGGCGACGGTCACCTTCACGGGCAGCAGCAACCCCGCCATGGCGGCGTTCAGCGTCTACCGCAGCGGGCCGCTGACCAGCGCCACCGCTTTCGCTCCAGGTGACACGCTCGACTCGTACTTCGGCGGTACGGCGCTCACGCTCCTGATCTTCGGTACGACCGTCTCGTGCGACGCGGTCACCTCGCAGGCGCCGGGCCCGTTCGTCGTCAGCTGACCCTGACCGGGCCGCACAACGGCCGCGGGCGCCCCCCCCAACGGCGGCCGCGGCCCCCCCGCGGGTTGTGTAACCGGGGGGTACGCATAATGCCCCCCCGTGGGGGAGGTTGAAAGATGATATTGGGCAGCCGGTTAGTGGTTTTGGG
>NZ_JBSHFH010000026.1:0-109396 GCF_053617235.1 Streptomyces sp. NPDC055749
GCCGGATACTGAGGCCCGCGCGGGCCTCAGTATCCGGCCGGGCGGACGAGTCCCGTCTCGTAGGCGTGGACCGCTGCCTGGGTGCGGTCGCGCAGGGACAGCTTGACGAGGATCCGGCTCACATGGGTCTTCACCGTCTGTTCGGCGACCACCAGGCGTACCGCGATCTCCGCGTTCGACAGTCCGTGCGCTATCAGGGACAGCACCTCCGTCTCGCGCTGCGTCAGGTCCCCGACCCGGTCCTTGAGGGGCGCGCGCGGGGCGTCGGTCAGCCGGGAGAACTCCGCTATCAGCCGCTTGGTGATGTTCGGGGCGAGCAGCGCCTCGCCGGCCGCCACGACCCGTACCGCATGCGCCAGTTCGGCCGCCGACGCGTCCTTCAGGAGGAAGCCGGACGCGCCCGCGCGCAGCGCCTCGTACACGTACTCGTCCAGGTCGAAGGTGGTCAGGACGAGGACCTTGACGGTGGCGCCGGGCTGCGCGGTGACGCGGCGGGTCGCCTCGATGCCGCCGAGTCCGGGCATCCGGATGTCCATCAGCACGATGTCGGGGGCCAGTTCGGCGACCTTGGCGACGGCGTCGAGGCCGTCCACGGCCTGACCCACGACCTCGATGCCGGGCTCGGCGTCGAGCAGCACGGTGAAGCCCTGGCGGACCATCATCTGGTCGTCTGCGATCAGTACGCGGATGGTCATGCGGGGTCCTCCAGGGGAAGCGTGGCGACCACTTCGTAACCGCCGTCGGCGGTGGGCCCGTTGGCGAAGTCTCCGCCCAGCATGACGGTACGTTCCCGCATGCCGAGCAGTCCGTGGCCGGCCCCCCGCGAGCGGGCGGCAGGGCGGTCGGGGGCGGTGTTGATGACGCGGACGGTGAGCGCCGCCGAGTGGTAGCCGGTCTCCACCCGCACGCGGGCTCCGGGCGCGTGACGCATCACGTTGCTCAGCGCCTCCTGGACGATGCGGAACGCCGAGAGTTCGACGCCCGGGGAGAGGGGCCGCCGCTCCCCCGTCGATTCGCTGACGACCGTGATCCCGGCGCCCCGTACGGTGCCGACCAGTTCGTCCAGCCGGTCGAGCGTGGGCTGCGGTGCGTGCCGCACGCCGTCGGCGAGACTGTCCTCCGTGCGCAGCACTCCCAGTACCCGGCGCAGTTCGGTGAGCGCGTCCACGGCGTTCTCCCGGATGGAGGCGAGGTTCTCCCGCAGCGCGTCGGGCGGGTCCTCGACCAGGTGCGGGGCGACCTGCGCCTGGATGGAGATCACGGTCATGTGATGGGCGACCACGTCGTGCAGTTCGCGGGCGATCCGGTTGCGCTCCTCCAGCAGGGTGCGCCGGGCACGTTCCTCCGCGGTCAGTTCCTCCTGGACGACCAACTGGCCGCGCGCCACCCGCATTCCGCGCAGCGAGGCGCCGAGCACCGTCGCGACGACGAAGAAGGGGACGGCCCGCTCGACGTCGTAGTTGTGCGCCTGGGTGGTGAAGGGGAGACAGGCCACTCCTGCCAGGAAGGTGATCAGCAGCGCCCGTACCGCGGTCCAGGGCCGCACCCGCGAGGCCACCAGGAACAGCACCGCGCTGTGCAGCGCGATGGCGGGGATGCTCCACGGGTAGAGCCTGTCCCGGCTGATCAGGGGCTCCCAGACGATGGCTCCGACGAGCATCAGGACGATCGAGGCCCACCAGGCCGGCATGGGCCGGGACATCGTCGCGACGAGCGCCGCCGACTGGAGCCCGGCGAGCAACAGGGCGTGCCAGGTGACCGCTTGGCCGTCCCCGCCGTTCACATTCATCACGGCAATGGTCGCCGCGAGCACCACCAGCACCATCCAGGCCACCGGCCGCCAGACCGGCCAGCCCGGATCTCCCATGCGCGGCAGCGGATCGGCGGCCCTCGTCCACATGTCCTCGCGCAGGGTGCGCGGCAGTCTCCGCACCGCGGTCACCAGTCGCTTACCGCTTACCGCCCCCGTCAGCTTCACCTGATCAAGCCTAGGCACTGCGCACCTCCGTTGTTCGGTCGGGGCGGGCCTCGCGGACCACCGTGGAGCGGCCGGGCCGCCCTTGTTCGTACGTACGGAAGGCCGCCCAGCACACCAGCAGGGCCACCGCGAACACCGGAAGCCAGACCAGTCTGGCGAGCACCCAGGCCGCCCCGTCCGGGACGGTGTGCAGTCCCGGCAGCGGCTCGTCGGCGAGCAGGCCGCTCGCGGTGACGGCCATCATGGCGGTCTGGTGCCAGAGGAAGACGGTCATCGCGGAGAGGTTGGCCAGGGCCACCACCGTCCACACGGCGGGCCGCGCGAGCACCCGCCGCAGGGGGCCGAGCATCAGGAGGGCCGCGCCGCACTGGGCGAGACCGAAGGTCACGGCGGCGAGCGTGGGCGGGTCGAGGTTGGAGACGGCGGCGCCGGGCACGCCGACCATGGACGCCGGGTAGCCGGCGAACAGGACGAGGAGCACGGTGGCGACGGCGCCCCCGGCCAGCAGCACCCAGCCCGTCGT
Source organism: Streptomyces sp. NPDC055749 (assembly GCF_053617235.1). NCBI lineage: Bacteria > Bacillati > Actinomycetota > Actinomycetes > Kitasatosporales > Streptomycetaceae > Streptomyces > Streptomyces sp. NPDC055749. The sequence goes on from NZ_JBSHFH010000026.1 coordinate 2,502, forward strand.
ACGTCCCCGAAGGCCGCCCCTGGCCCAGGCGGCGCCCAGGCAGTACGGGACCAGCCAGCCGGCGGCCACATTGATCCAGCCGAGCGCGGCGGGCGCGTCCGTACCGAATCTCAGCAGGTCGACGTGGAGCACGACCACGAGCGGCCACAGCGGGTGGATCCTCGCCACCAGCGGGGGGGCGGCGGTGAGGGCCGCGAAGACCAGCAGGAACCACAGCGGCGAGAGCACCAGCTTGCAGAGCGTGTACAGGGTGGAGTGGCCGACGCCGGCCGCCGTCATCGCGCCCGCCACCACCGCCCATACGGCCAGCAGTGCGGCGACCGGCCGGAACAGCCGGGCCAGCCGGGCGCCGAGCCACCGCCGGTAGGGCGTGCCACGGTCGCGGGCGGTTGCCCACCCCTGCGCGCCCATGCGTCCGCCGACCAGGAAGAACACGGCGAGGGTCTGGAACACCCAGGAGACGGGGATCAGTTGGGGCATGTACTGGAGCGGGCTCGCGGCCCGCACCGTGCCGCTGTCGGCGACCAGGGCGGTCACCAGCCAGTGTCCTGCGACCACTCCGAGGATGGCGAGGGCCCGCAGGGCGTCGACCGCGCGGTCGCGGCCGGGCGGGGTGGCGGCTTCGACGGTCCGTACGAGGTCACGCATGGCTGCGGTCCTCGCTCACGGCGCTCCCGTTCACGATCCCGGCCATGTTCCGCAGCGGTACGGAACCGGGCCTGAGGTAGTCGCTGTGGCCGCCGGAACCCGCGTCGAAGACCCTGGCCCCGAAGACGGGCGACACCGGGTCGGGCCCGAAGCCGAGGGTCACGAAGCCGAGGCCGAGCCGCACATGCGGGACGTCGGCGATCCAGTCGTCGGCGCTCCGGCCCGCCCAGACGGTGGCCGTGGTCCGCAGGCTGCCCGCGGTGTCGGCGCCGGTGCCCGGGCTGCCGTACAGGACGATGTCGGCGACCGGCAGGTCCGCCGCGGCGCGGGCGCAGACGACCGAACCGTAGGAGTGGCAGAGCAGCGTCGTGCGGGAAGTGGGACTGGCCGCGCTCAACTCCCGTACGAAGGAGGCAAGTCGGGGAGCAGCGCCGGCCGCGCTCCCGTCGCTGAGGATCTCGTGGCTCACCGTGCCCGGGGTCCGGTAGCCGAGCCAGGCGACGACCGCGGCGCCGTCGCCCAGTTCACGCAGGAGCGCTTCGGCGCCGGCTCGCAGTCGTCCGTACGAGTCGAGGCTCGTGTCCGAACCCGGCACGAGCACCGCGATGCGTCCGGCACGGGAGAGGTCGCCGAACACCTCGGTGGTCCGGCCCCCGTCGCGGCCGTCGAAGGAGAGGAACCGGCGGTCGGGCTCCGCCATGGTGCGCAGGACGGCGGCCCGTCGCCGGTCGCCGTGACCGGCCGCCGCCCGCTCGGCAGCCCGGATGCCTTCGCGCGTGGCGGCGTACCGCTCGTCGAGGGCCGCCGGGCCCACGGACCCGAGGGGGCCGAGGTCGGCCGGGGCGGGCGCGGGGACTGCCGCGGGCCCTGCCGCACCCGACACCGGCACCGCCACCGAGGCGGCGACGAGGGCGGCGAGGAGAGTGCGGCGCAGTCGGCTGGTGCGCGGGCGGCTCGACATGGAGGGTGGTCCTTCCGTACCGGATGCGGTGTGTGCTTCCGTTACCGAAGTTATGGATCACCCCTCGTGGTCGGCGTCCCGCTGGAGGGTGCACCTGCCAAGTAGCTCTCAGGTACTACGAGTAGGGGCCGGTCCGGCGGCTTCGCGTCCCGCCGCGTTCAGGGCCGTGCCCGTGCGGTAGAGCTCGACGAGCAGGGGCCGGAGCGCCGATCCGGCGGGCGTGAGGCGGTAACGGGAACGGACGGGGAAGCCGTTGAGCCGGTCGTGGGCCACCAGGCCACGCTGTTCGAGTACGCGCAGCCGCTCGGCGAGCACCTTGGCGCTGATCCGCGGCAGTCGCTCGCGCAGGCCGCCGAAGGAGTGCGGGCCGTGCATCAGTTCGCGCAGGACGAGTGTGGTCCAGCGGCCGGAGACCGCGGCCAGCGCGGTCTCCACCGGGCAGTCGGGGTCGGGTTCCCCGGTCCGTCCGGCCTCGTCGGGCACCAGCTCCTCGTCCCACACGGTGCGGGGCGCGGGGCCGGCCGCGTGGGTTTCCGTTTGGTGAGCCACGGAGCCGCCGGGTTGGCTGAGGTCATGAACATCGCATCGGACATCGGTGGTAGCCATGCCCCCACTGTTTCGCTGACCTCGCTCGCCGGGCAACACCCGGCGGTCTTCGCCGAGGCGTTCAACTCGGGCAGCGCGGAGGCGGTGACGCAGGTGTACGAGACGGGGGCGGCCTTCGTCCCGCTGCCCGGCGTACAGGTATCCGGCGACGAACTGCTGGCCGCCAACCGGGAGTTCCTGCGGCTCGGTCTGCCGATCAGCGTCCGCCCGCGCCATACGTACGTCGCCGACGACATCGCCCTGCTCATCGTCGACTGGACCATCGAAGGGCCGGGTCCCGACGGCGAGCCGGTGCGCATCGAGGGCACGGCGACGGACGTGGCCCGGCGCGGACCCGACGGGAAATGGCGCTATGTCATCGACAATCCCTTCGGTACGGCTCCGGCGGCCTGAGTACCCCGTTGTGGGGTGCTTACAGCGCCGCGTACACCGCGTCGACCAGTGCCATCTTGCGCGGGTCGTCGGCGATCCCAGGGCCCATCCGGTTCATGACGTAGCCGATCGCGACCCCGGCTTCGGGGTCGGCCATGCCGCAGGAGCCGCCCGCGCCGTCGTGGCCGAAGGCCCGCGGGTTGGGGCCGTAGGAGCGGTTCGGGCCGCTGAGCCAGAGACCGAGTCCGATCTCGGTGTCGTGGGCGAAGCCCGCACCCAGGACCAGGTCCCGGCAGCTCCCCTGGCCCTCGCGTACCCGCTCGGCCGCCTCCTCGGACAGGATGCGCCTGCCGTCGAGGCTGCCTCGCCCGGCGAGGATCCCGTACAGGGCGGCCACGGCGCGGGCCGTTCCGTGGCCGTTGGCCGCGGGGATCTCGGCGGCCCGCCACTCGCGGGTGTTCGCGGCTGCCGCGCCCGACGGCGGGTTGGCCAGTGAGGCGATGGCGAGCGGCTCCATCTGCGCGAAGAACGCGGACGCCGCACCCGTCACCGCCTTCGACTGGACCAGCTCGGCGACCCGGCCCTCCTCCTTCTCAGGGAGCCCGACGGTGAAGTCGATGCCGAGCGGTCCTGTGACCTCCTGGTGCAGGAAGGCGCCGGGCAGGAGTCCGGTGATCCGGCGGACGACCTCGCCGACCAGGAAGCCGTAGGTGAGCGCGTGATAGCCGGACCGGGCCCCCGGCTCCCACCAAGGCTCGGTCGCGGCCAGCCGGGCGGTGGTCAGCTCCCAGTCGTAGAGCTCGGCCAGGGTGTGCGGCTCCCGGAGTCCCGCCAGGCCCGCGCGGTGCGAGAGCAGGTCCCGTACGCGGACGGATTCCTTGCCCGCTGCGGCGAATTCCGGCCAGTACGCGGCGACCGGGGCATCGAGGTCGAGCAGGCCCCGGTCGACGAGGATGTGGGCGCAGAGCGCGGTCGGGCCCTTGGTCGTGGACCAGACGTTGACCAGGGTGTCCCGCTCCCAGGGGCGGGTACGGGCCTGGTCGGCCCAGCCTGCCCACAGGTCGGCCACGGGGGCGCCGTCGACGAGGACGGTGACGGCCGCGCCCAGCTCGTCGCGCTCCGCGAAGTTCTCCTCGAAGGCGGCACGCACGGCGGCGAATCCGTCCTGGCAGTGACCTTGGATCTGCGGCACGTCGGGCTCCTCGTCTCGCGCACAGCCTGCCGGCCTGAGTGAACCGCAACATACCGACTGGTCGGACCGACCGGAAGAGGCCGGCGCACTTTTCCGCTCAGCGTGACGCCGCTTCCAGGCTCAGGCTCCAGCGCCCCGCCACGCCGGTGAGCGTGACCGTGGACAGCGGACGGACGTCCACGTTCCAGTACGTGGCGGGCGGGGCCTTGAGCGCGTAGACGAGGGCGGCCCGCACGACCGAGGGTTCGGCGACCGCGACGATGAATCCGTCGCAGGCGGGACGGGTGTCGAGCCAGCCCCCTATCCGCGAGATGAAGGCCATCAGGGGCTCGCCGCCGTGCGGGGCCGAGCGCGGATCGGAGAGCCAGGCGTCGACCGCCGCCGGTTCCCGTGCGGTGACCTCGGCCAGGGTCCAGCCCCGCCAGCGGCCCATGTCGCAGTCGCGCAGCGCGGGCTGCGCCATCGGCGCGAAGCCGAGCGCGTCACCGGTGGCACGGCTGCGCGGGGTCGGCGAGCAGTAGCGCAGTTCGGCGGCGCCGAGCGGCAGGAGAGTGTGCGCGGCGAGCTGGATCTCGTGCCAGCCGGCGTGGTCGAGCGGACGGTCGTCGTCGAAGCGCTCGGCGAGCAGGGCGGAGCTGCGGGCCGCAGCGACCAGAGAGACTCGAACACTCATGGCCGCGATCGTGGAGCCGAACGCCACGCCGGTCAAGGGGGCGCCTCGCACGGCCCGGATCAGCTGGGCCGGACGAACATCCACTTCTCCAGGTCCGCGAGCGGCCGGAAACCGGCCTTCTCGTACACCCCGTGGGCATCGTCGGTGGCCAGCATCAGCCGGTGGACACCGGCCGCCGCGAGATGGTCGCGCACCGCGGTGGTGAGCCGGACACCGAGGCCGTGACCGCGGGCGGCGCGGTCGACGTACACGTCGCAGAGCCACCCGAAGGTGGCCTCGTCGGTCACCACCCGGGCGTAGGCGGCCTGCTCGCCCGAGCCGATCTCGTACGCACCGAAGTTGAGGGAACCCGCGATGGCACGGTCCTGGTGTGCGCGGGTGCGTCCGAGCGCCCAGTAGGCATCGGTGGAGAGCCAGTGGTGGACACGGGCGTGGTCCAGTCTGGCCGGGTCGGACGAGATCTCGTACTGGTGCTCGGAAACGCCGGTCATGGAGGGAGGCTATCGCCCGTCTCGCGGGCGATCGAGGAGTTCGTCGCAGGCGGTACGCAGCCTCCGTACGCCCTCGGTGATCTCTGCAGGACCCGAGACCGCCGCGAAGCTCAGCCGGATGCGGCCGGCCGGCGCCTCGGCGCAGAAGTAAGGGCGTCCGGGTGCGACAGCGACGCCCGCGCGCAGCGCCGCGGAGACGACCGCGGACTCCTCGGCGCCGGTCCAGGTGTCGGGGAGCCCGAGCCAGAGACTGCCGCCGCCGGACGGGATGCGCGGCAGGGCCAGTTCGGGCAGTTCCAGCCGGAGCGCCGCCGTCATCGCGGTGCGGCGGTCCTTGAGCGCGCTCGCGACGGCGCGCAGGTGGCGGCCCCAGGACGGGGAGCCGACGAGTTCGAGCGCGGCCTCCTGGAGCGGCCGGGGGACGAAGAAGCTGTCGACGACCTGGATGGCGCGCAGGCGTTCCAGTACGGGCCCGCGGGCGGCCAGGGCGCCGACGCGGAGGCTGGGCGATGTGACCTTGGTGAGGGAGCAGACATGGATGACGACGCCGTCCTCGTCCTGCGCCATGAGCGGCGCGGGCAGCGGTCCCGCGTCCTCGTGGACGAGGCGGCGGGCGAAGTCGTCCTCGACGACGAAGGCGCCCGCCTCGCGGGCGATCCGGACGACTTCGCCGCGGCGGTCGGGAGCCAGTACGGCGCCGGTCGGGTTCTGGAACAGCGGCTGGCAGACGAAGACGCGGGCGCCGGTCGCCCGGAAAGCGGCGGCGAGCAGGTCGGGGCGTACGCCGTCGGCGTCGCCGGGCACCGGCACGGGGCGCAGGCCGGTGGCGCGGGCCGCCGCCAGCATCCCCGGGTAGGTGGGCGACTCGACGAGGATGGGCGCGCCGGGCGGGGCGAGCGCCCGCAGGGCGGTGGAGAGGGCGCTCTGGCCGCCCGCGGTGATCAGTACGTCGGCCCCTGTCACCGTGGGGCCGATCTCGCGGGCGAACCAGGACCGCAGCTCGGGAAGCCCGTCCGTGGGCGGTCGGCCCCAGGCGCCGGGGCGGCGGCCGGCACGGGCCAGCGCGGCGGCCATGGCGCGCTCGGGCTGGAGCGAGGGGTGGAGGTAGCCGCCGTTGAACTCGATGACGCCGGGCGGCGGCGCGGCGAGCGTGACCAGGACACCGGAGGCGTCGACGGTGCGCGGCACCACCTCGGGGCCGTCGTCGGCGCTGAGCGACACCTCCTGCCAGGAGGTGTCGCCGGGCGGGCGTACGTCGGTACGGGGCTGCGCCCGGAAGGCGCCGGCACCGGGGCGTGTGACGACGAGCCCTTCGGCGGCGAGCTGCGCGATGGCCCGGGAGACGGTCACCGGGCTCACCCGGAAGCGCTCCACCAGAGCCCTACTCGACGGCAGCTTTCCACCTGGGGAGTAGCGGTTGACTTCACCGCGAAGAGATTCTGCCAGGTCGGCCACACTGCTACGCTCTTGCATGACAGTAGAGAATAGCGCTACTCACCGCACAGCGATAGCAGTTGGCTCCCCGGTCGACGATCCCGCAGGATCCGGAGCCGGAGCCGGCACGGGCCTCGCGGAGGACCGCGCCGCAGCCGCCGCGGACGGTCCGGCCGTCGGCGGCAGTGGGACCCTTCTCGCCGTGCTCGGCGTGGTCGCCTTCTCGCTGACCTTCCCCTCCACCGCCTGGGGCCTGGAAAGCTTCGGCCCGTGGTCGCTGGTCGCCCTGCGCAGCCTGCTCGCCGCGGCCATCGCGGGCGCCTTTCTGCTGGCCGGCCGCGTGCCGGTGCCCGAGCGCCGGCACTGGGCCGGCATCGCCGTCGTAGCGGGCGGTGTGGTGGTCGGCTTCCCGCTGCTGACCACGCTGGCGCTCCAGACCACCACCTCCTCGCACGCGGCCGTGGTGGTGGGCCTGCTGCCGCTGACCACTGCCGTGTTCTCCTCGCTGCGCACCGGCTCGCGCCCTCCGCGCGCGTTCTGGGCCGCCGCCCTGGCCGGCGCGGCCGTCGTCATCGCGTTCACCGTGCAGCAGAGCGGCGGGGCGCTCTCCGCCGGTGACCTCTATCTGTTCGGCGCCCTGCTCGTGTGCGCCGCGGGATACACCGAGGGCGGCAGGCTGGCCCGGGTCATGCCCGGGTGGCAGGTGATCGGCTGGGCCCTGATCCTCGCCCTGCCGCTCATGGTGGCGGGCGCCGCGATCGCCCTGCCCTTCGAACCGGTGCACCTGACGGCGCACGGCGTCATCGGCCTCGTCTGGGTGGCCGCGGGCTCCACCTTCGTCGGCCTGTACGTCTGGTACCGGGGCATGGCCGAGATCGGGGTGGCACGGGCCAGCCAGCTCCAGCTGGCGCAGCCGCTGCTGACCCTGGCGTGGTCGGCCCTGCTGCTCGGCGAGGAGATCCCGGCAGCCGCTCCGGTGGCCGCGGTGGCCGTGCTCGTCTGCATCGCGGTCACCCAGCGCGCAGGAGTCAAAGCCGCTCCGCGGTCATAGACTTGTCGATATGGCCAGCCACCCGTGAGGAGGCCACTCCCGATGGAGGCACACACCGGCGACCGGCTCCTGATCCACGGCAGGACCGTGGGACAGCACGACAGAGTCGCAGAGATCATCGAAGTGCTGGGTCCCGGGGGCGCGCCTCCGTACCGGCTTCGCTACGACGACGGACACGAATCGATCAAGTCCCCCGGCCCGGACTGTGTCGTGCGGCACACACCCCCGCAGGACGAGAAGCGGTAGAGCCGGGAAGAGACGCCGGGGACCTCCGAGTGGGGTCCCCGGCCCATGCCATGCCCGCGGTACGACCCCCAGGTCACGGGTCCCGGACCACGGAGTAACGTCGTGGGGTCGAGGCGGGCACCGGAACCGTACGGAAACCTGCGACACAGGGATCAGCGAAAGGCACGAGGTGACGGACTCTATGGCCGACATTGCACGCGTCGGAGTGGTGGGCTGTGGCCAGATGGGCGCGGGCATCGCGGAGGTGTGCGCCCGCAGCGGCCTTCAGGTCATGGTGGCCGAGACCACCGGCGAGGCGCTGGAGATCGGCCGCACCCGGCTGCACAACTCCCTCTCGAAGGCCGCCGAACGCGGCAAGATCACCGAGGAGGAGCGGGACGAGACGCTCGGCCGCCTCAGCTTCACCACCGACCTCGGTGAGTTCGCCGACCGCGATCTCGTCATCGAGGCGGTCGTCGAGAACGAGCAGGTCAAGACCGAGATCTTCCAGGTGCTCGACCAGGTGGTGACCCGGCAGGACGCGATCCTCGCCTCCAACACCTCGTCCATCCCCCTGGTGAAGCTGGCCGTCGCGACCTCGCGCCCGGACCAGGTCATCGGCATCCACTTCTTCAATCCGGCACCGGTGCAGAAGCTCGTCGAGCTGATCCCCGCGCTGACCACGTCCGACGAGACGGTGAAGCGCGCCGAGGCGCTGGTCCAGGACGTCCTGGGCAAGCACCCCATCCGCGCGCAGGACCGTTCCGGTTTCGTCGTCAACGCCCTGCTGATCCCGTATCTGCTCTCCGCGATCCGGATGTTCGAGTCGGGCATCGCCAGCCGCGAGGACATCGACAACGGCATGGAGATGGGCTGCGCCCACCCGATGGGCCCGCTCAAGCTCGCCGACCTGATCGGCCTGGACACCGTGGCCTCGGTCGCCGACTCGATGTACGCCGAATACAAGGAGCCGCTGTACGCCGCTCCGCCGCTGCTCCAGCGGATGGTGGACGCGGGCCGGCTCGGCCGCAAGACGAGCTCGGGCTTCTACCCGTACTCCTGAACGCAGCGCGTAACTCCTGAACGCGGCGCGTCCGTGAAGGGCCGGCCGGGACCTCCCGGCCGGCCCTTCGCGCGTTCCGTTTCCCCTCAGCCCAGCCGCATGTGATGAAGCATCAGCAGTCCGGCGGCCATGTTGGCCGCGGGGATCTCGCCGCGGGCGATCATGTCGGGCACCAGCTTGAGGGGGATCCATTCGCGGCGCGAGGACTCGAAGTCGTCCTGGGGATGACCGGTGTACGTGGCCTCCCGGGACCAGTAGAGATGGTGCCGGGCATCGATGAGCCCGTTGGCGGGCTCCACCGTCATCAGCGGCTCCAGCTCACCCGGGCGCCAGCCGGTCTCCTCCTCCATCTCGCGGGCGGCGGCGGATGCGAGGTCCTCGCCGTCCTCGACCACGCCCGCCGCGAGTTCCCAGCCCCAGCTGTCCGTGATGAAGCGATGGCGCCACAGCAGCAGCACCTCGTTGGCCTCGTTGACGACGGTCGCCGCCGCGACCGGGCGGAGCCGGATGACGAAGTGGTCGAGGTGCCGCCCGTCGGGGAGAGCGACATCTGCCAGATTGACCCGGAACCAACGGTTCTCGTACACCGTGTGCTCATTTAAGTTCATCCACTGCACAGTTCTGCCACCTTCCGACAAGTCCATGGCAATATCGGAGCAGGGACAGGCCGTCAGGGGAACCGACGGAGGGCCGTCGGGCGGAGCTCACAGAGGCACGCGGAGCGCTCCGTCGATGATCCCGGCCGCCTCTTCGGCATCGGCGCAGCCGCTCGCCACCAGGTGCTCACGGACCGCGCGGAGCCGGTCGCGCAGCCTTCGGGACTCCATGCCCCTGGCCCGTTCGGCCATTTCCGAGGCCGTGTGCGCCGCCCGGTCCGCCTCACCCTGAAGCAGCTCGATATGGGTGAGCATCGCCAGCCGGTGCACCTGCCCCCGGTCGTGCGCCGGGGAGCGTACGGCCGCCGCCGCGTGCTCCCGGGCACCCGCCAGATCCCCGAGGCCCAGAAGCGCTTCGGCCACCTGCACATTGACCAGGCCCGGCTGGACGTACCCCGTCTCGTCCGGTTCCCGGCCCGGGAGGATGCGGTCGGCCTCGGACTCCGCACGCCGGATGCAGGTGCGGGCGTTGTTCCCGTCGCCGAGATGCGCGTACGCCTTGGCCTGCATCGCGTACAGATCGGCCGCCAGCGCCGGTGTGATGTGGGTGCCCGCCGCCCGCAGCGCGGCCTCCGCGAAGGCGACGGACCGGCGGTATTCGGCCAGGAACAGGGACTGGTTGACCAGCAGGGCGATCACATAGCCGCCCAGCCCCCGGTCGCCGCTGGCCTTGGCGAGGCGCAGTGCCTGGTGGAAGTAGCGCTGGGCGAGACCGTGGGCGTCGGAGTCGTACGCACAGATGCCGGCGACGGCCACGAGTCCCCCGGTCGCGCGGTGCAGCTGGCGTCCCACCGGATCGCTGTAGCCGCTGCGCAGCAGCGGAGCCGTCTCCGCGTTGAGGAAGCCGACGATGCGCGAGCGGGTCGCGATGCCGCCGGCCTTCCGGTACATCTGCTCGTAGTGGGCGCGGGCCGCGCGGAGCATCACTATGTCCGCGGGGCTCACGCGCGCCGGGCCCGGCCGGGAGACATCGGCGTCCTCGGGCGGGTTCTCCCACTCCCAGACCGGCATCACCGCCGTCGTACCGGTGACCGCGGGAGCGGTGACGACGTGCGCGCGCTGCTGTTCGTCGGAGCGCCACAGCGCGGTGGCCCGCTCGACGAAGCCGGAGAGGGTGGAGCCGTGCACCACCGTGTTCCCGCCGGAGGGGCCCATGCCGATGTCGTCGAGGGTGAGCGCGCGGTGAAGCCGCGCCCCGAGGACGTCGCAGATCAGGTCGGGCACCTGCCCGCGCGGGCGCTGTCCCTTGAGCCAGCGGGCCACCGCGGTGTGCTCGTACCGCAGGTCCAGACCCCGGGACCGGCCGGCCTGATTGACATGACCGGCCAGACCGGCCCGGGACACGCCGGCCTCGTCGATCAGGGATTCGAGCAGGATGTTGGGCTCCATTGCCCCCCCAGTTACGCGTCGCACTGAGCCTAGTGCAGCACGATTCACACGGGGTGTGAACGGAATGCCCGAACCATCCTGCTGTGCGCTCTGTCGCGCCGTGGGGCGAATCGGTTGACTTGGCCGTCTCGCAAGAGGCGGCCGGGTCGTCGGCTCCCCCTCGTACAGTTCGACGACCCGCACCCGCGCCGTCCGCTCTGCCGACCTGCCCAACACTCCGTGGCAGCGCGGACGGCGCCGGATCGCACGACCCACTGCCCACGGGATCGGAGGGTGGCTGCGGGTCGGCCCGCAACCGGGTTCCCCCGGACCGGGCCAGGGCCCGTGTGCGGTCCCCCGCCTCTTGGCGAGCACAGAGGAGGGGCGTATCCGGTGGCCGGATACGCCCCTCCTGCTCACTGCCTGGTCCCGTCAGGGCACTACGCGCCGCGCAGCACCGCTCCGGTCCGCTCGGCGGCCAGGGCGACCGCCGCGTCGCGGGCCCGCGAGGCCTGATCGACGGTCAGCGTGCGGTCCGCGGCACGGAACCGCAGCGCGTACGCCAGGGACTTCTTGCCCTCACCGATCTGGTCGCCGGTGAAGACGTCGAACAGCCGCACCGATTCGAGGAGCTTGCCCGCGCCTTCGCGCAGCGCCCCCTCCACCTCGGCGGCGGTGACGTCCTGCCCGACGATCAGCGCGACGTCCTGGGTCGCCACCGGGAAGGTGGAGATCCGCGGCGCCTGGAGAGCGCCGTCGACGGCCTGCTCCAGGACGTCGAGCTCGACCTCCATGGCGCAGGTGCGCTCGGGCACGTGGAACTCCTTGACGACGCGCGGGTGGAGCTCACCCGCGTGCCCGAAGAGCGTCTCCTCGCCGTTCACCGTGACGTACAGCGCGGCGCAGCGGCCGGGGTGGAACGGCGCGTGCTGGTCGCTCCGGACGGTCAGCTCGACGCCCGCCTCGCGGGCGATCGTGCGGGCCGCCTCGATGGAGTCCGCCCAGTCGGCCGGGCGGCCCTTGCCCCACCAGCCGGCCTGCTCGCGGGCGCCCGCGAGGACGACGGCGGCGCGGCGCGGCTGACGCGGGAGCGCCGCGTCGAGTCCGGCGATCTCCTCGTCGGTGGGCCGACGGTCGACGGGCAGCCGGACGGCCTGCGTCTCGTGGCCGGTGGGCCGGAAGACCAGACCGGTCTCGAAGAGCGCGAGGTCGTGGCTGCCGCGGCCGTCGTTGCGCCGCAGTGCGCCGAGGAGACCGGGCAGCAGCGTGGTGCGCAGCGCCGGCTCCTCGTCGGAGATCGGGTTGACGAGCTTGACCGTACGGCGGCGGGCGTCGTCCTTGTCCAGGCCGAGCTGGTCGAGGACGGCGTCGCCGATGAACGGGTAGCTCAGCGCCTCGACGTAACCGGCGCCCGCGAGCGCCCGGCCGATGCGGCGGTGCAGCCGCTGACGGTCGGTGAGCCCGCGGCCCGACGGCGGCGTCGGCAGGGTCGACGGGAGGTTCTCGTAACCCTCCAGCCGGATGACCTCTTCGGCGAGGTCGTTCGGCTCGCCGAGGTCGGGGCGCCAGGACGGCACCGTGACGATCAGCTCGTCCTGCCCGTAGACGTCGCAGCCGACCTGCTGGAGGCGGCGTACGACGGTCTCGCGGCCGTAGCCGACACCGGCCACCCGGTCGGGGTGGTCGGCGGGCATGGCGATGGTGCGGGGCGCGGACGGGGCGCTGATCTCGGTGACGCCCGACTCGGCCGTGCCTCCGGCGAGGAGGACCAGCAGGTCGACGGTGCGCTGCGCCGCAGCGGCGGCGGCGGCCGGGTCGACACCGCGCTCGAAGCGCTTGGACGCCTCGGACGACAGCTTGTGGCGGCGCGCGGTGCGGGCGATCGAGATCGCGTCGAAGTGCGCGGCCTCGATGACGACCGAGGTGGTGGTGTGCTCACCGGCCGCCGCGTCGGCGATCTCGGTGTTGGCGCCGCCCATGACGCCCGCGAGGCCGATCGGCCCACGGTTGTCGGTGATGACGAGGTCCTCGGCGTCCAGGACCCGCACGGTGCCGTCGAGGGTCGTGAGCTTCTCGCCCTGCTGGGCGCGGCGCACCCCGATCGGCCCGTCGACGAGCGTCCGGTCGTAGGCGTGCAGCGGCTGGCCGACTTCGAGCATCACGTAGTTGGTGACGTCGACGGCGAGCGAGATCGGGCGCATCCCGGCCTTCTGCAGCCGGCGCTGCATCCAGATCGGGGAGCGGGCCTCGGGCTCCAGGCCGACGACGGTGCGTGCGGTGAAGCGGTCGCAGCCGATCGGGTCGGACACCTGCACCGCGTAGCCGAACGCGTTCGGCGCGGGTACGTCGAGGAGGGCCGGGTCGCGCAGCGGCAGCCCGTACGCGATGGCCGCCTCACGGGCGACACCGCGCATGGAGAGGCAGTAGCCCCGGTCCGGCGTGACGGCGATGTCGAGGACCTCGTCGACGAGCTCCAGGAGCTCGATCGCGTCGGTGCCGGCCTCGTGCTCCGGCGGCAGCACGATGATGCCGTGCGTTCCGTCGTCGCCCATGCCGAGCTCGTCGGTGGAGCAGATCATCCCGTGGGAGGTCTTGCCGTACGTCTCACGTGCGGCGATCGCGAAGTCGCCGGGCAGCACGGCGCCCGGGAGGACCACGACGACCTTGTCGCCGACGGAGAAGTTACGGGCTCCGCAGACGATCTCCTGCGGTTCACCGGTGCCGTTGGCCATGCCGACGTCGACCGTGCAGAAGCGGATGGGCTTCTTGAAGCCCTCCAGCTCCTCGATGGTCAGGACCTGTCCGACGGCCAGCGGGCCCTTGAGGCCGGCGCCGATCTGCTCGACGGTCTCGACCTCCAGACCCACGGCGACGAGCTTGGCCTGTACATCTCGGCCGGTCTCCGTCGCCGGCAGGTCGACGTACTCCCGCAGCCAGGAAAGCGGGACGCGCATCAGATCTCCATCCCGAACGGCCGGGTGAACCGGACGTCACCCTCGACCATGTCTCGCATGTCTTCGACGTTGTGGCGGAACATCAGCATCCGCTCGATGCCGAACCCGAAGGCGAATCCGCTGTACTTCTGGGGGTCGACACCGCAGGCGACGAGCACCTTGGGGTTGACCATGCCGCAGCCGCCGAGCTCGATCCAGCCCTCGCTGCCGCAGGTGCGGCAGGGGCGGTCCGGGTTGCCGACGGACTCGCCGCGGCAGACGTAGCAGACCATGTCCATCTCGGCGGACGGCTCGGTGAACGGGAAGAAGTTCGGCCGCAGCCGGGTCTTCATGTCCGGGCCGAAGAGCGCCTGGACCATGTGGTCGAGGGTGCCCTTGAGGTCGGCCATGGTGAGGCCCTCGTCGACGGCGAGCAGCTCGATCTGGTGGAAGACCGGGGTGTGCGTCGCGTCGAGCTCGTCGGTGCGGTAGACCCTGCCCGGGCAGACCACGTAGACGGGGGGCTTGCGGCTGAGCAGGGAGCGGGCCTGGACCGGCGAGGTGTGCGTACGCAGCACGATGCCGGACTCGTCACCCGTGGTCGCCTTGCCGTCGGGCGTGGTGCCCTGGACGAAGAAGGTGTCCTGCATCTGCCGGGCCGGGTGGTCGGGCACGAAGTTCAGGGCGTCGAAGTTGAACCACTCCGCCTCGACCTCGGGGCCTTCGGCGATCTCGTAGCCCATCCCCACGAAGACGTCGGCGACGCGCTCCATGATGGTGGTCAGCGGGTGGCGGGCGCCCGCCGGGGTGCGGTCGTACGGCAGCGTGACGTCGACTGCCTCCTCGACCAGGACCCGGGCGTCGCGCTCGGCCTCCAGCTCCGTCTGACGGGCGGCGAGCGCCTTGGAGACGGCGCCGCGGGCCTGGCCCACGCGCTTGCCCGCCTCGGCCTTGGCCTGCGGCGGCAGCGCGCCGATCTCGCGGTTGGCGAGCGACAGGGGTGAGGTACCACCGGTGTGCGCGGTCTTCGCCTGGGCGAGCGCGTCGAGGTCGCCCGCGGCGGCGAAGGCGGCGAACGCCTCGTCCCGCATGCGCTCGATCTCTTCCGGTTTCAGTGCCTCGACCTCGACTGGGTCGTACGACTTGTTCGGTGCCGACATCTCTTCCCGTGCTTCCGATTGGCTGATGGCGCGGCCCCGCTCGACGACTGGAGGACGCAAAGGTGCCAAAGGTCGAGTCTAAGGGGCCGCAGGAGGCGAAGAAGCCTGTGGGCTGCTCAGGCCAGGTAGGCCGGGGCGCTCACAGGCAGGATAAATCGGAACTCGGCGCCGCCGCCGGGCCCGCGGTCGACGGTGATCGTGCCGCCGTGCGCCTCGACGATGCCCTTGACGATGTACAGGCCCAGGCCGGTGCCGCCGCGCTTGCTCCCCCGCCAGAAGCGGGTGAAGACACGGCCCATCGACTCCTCGGGGATGCCGGGACCTTCGTCGCTCACGGTGACTGCCGTTCCTGTCTCGTCGCTCTTCGCCGGTGCGGGGGCGATCTCAATGGTGACGGTTCCCTCGCCGTGGCGCACCGCGTTTTCCAGGAGGTTGCCCAGGACCTGGTCGACCTTGTCGGGGTCGGCCCACAGCGCGGGCAACGGCTGCCGGGTGCGTACGAGGAAGCGCTCGGGCGCCTGGCCGTTCGCGGTGAGGGCGTGGATGTGGCGCTCGACGGCGGCGGCGATGTCCACGGGCTGGCGGCGCAGCTCCAGGCGGCCGGAGTCGATCCGGGAGATGTCGAGGAGTTCGGCGATGAGCCGGGTGACGCGGTTGGCGTCGGCGTCGACCGTCTCCAGCATCAGCCGCTTCTGGTCGTCGGTGAACCGTTCCCACTTGGCGAGCAGCGTCGCGGTGAAGCCCTTGACCGAGGTCAGCGGGGAGCGCAGCTCATGGGCGACGGTGGCGATCAGCTCGGCGTGGCTGAGCTCGGTACGGCGGCGGGCCTCGGTGCCCCGCAGGGAGACCACCAGGCGGCGCACCGGTCCGGTCGGGCTCTCCCGTACGTAGCGTGCGGAGACCAGGACCTCGCGCCCGCCGGGCAGGAGCAGGTTCCGTTCGGGCTGGCCGACGCGGATGGCGAGGCCGCCGTACGGGTCGGTCATGGTCCACCAGCGCCGGCCCTTGAGGTCTTCGAGCGGCAGCGCCTGTTCCAGCGGGCGGCCGAGTGCGGCGGCCCGCGGAGTGGCGGTGATCCGGGCCGCGGCGGCGTTGAAGCAGATGACCCTACCGGTCTCGTCGGCGACGACGAGACCGTCGGGCAGGTCGTCCGGGTCGATGGGTTCGCCGGTACCGATGACGGACTCGTCCTTCGTGGCGGGTTCTGCGGGTTCGGCGCGCACGACGGCCGTGTGTGTCTCCCGCGGCCTGCTCATGCCGACAGCCATATTCCCGTACCCCACCTCTCGAACCGGTGCAGTGGGCCCCCGAGTTCGTCACCCTACTAGTCGTCGGTGAACGAGCGACACCCTGCGGGGGCGCACTGCGTGGGTCCGCCGGTCGGCGGGGTACGGGACGGCCTGATTCAGCCGGTGACGGGCCGTCGGCTCAGACGGCTTCCTTCACGCGTTCCGCGGACGGGGCGGCTGCCTTGTCGCGCCGGTCCAGCGATCCGGCGGCGAAGGAACCGACGGTCGTGCAGGCGGCGATCGCCACCAGGAGCAGGGCCGCTCCCCAGGAGGCGCCGTTCGCCGCGCCGGTGAGGGACGTGGCGAGGAGCGGCACGAAGCCGGCCAGGACGCCCGCGAGGTTGTACGACATGGCCACGGCGCTGTAGCGGAACGCCTCGGGGAACATGCCGGAAACGACGGCGCCGATGGGGGCGTACGGAATCGAGAGCGCGCCGATCCCCAGTCCGACGCCGAGGTAGACCAGCCCCGGCTGCCCGGTGTCGACGAGCCAGAAGGCCGGGAAGGCGACGGCCATCGAGACGATGCCGCCGATGGCGCACACCTTCCAGGCGCCGATCCGGTCGGCGATGCGCCCGGCCACGACGAGCACGGCGATCTCGACGACCGAGCCGATGACGGTGGCGTTGAGCATCACGGACTTGTCGATGCCGAGCTCTTCGGTGCCGTACGAGATGATGAAGGTGGTCATCAGGAAGAAGCCGCCCACACCCAGCAGCGCGGCGCCGATGCCGACGATCATGCGGCCCCAGGTGCGGCGGAACGCCTCGATGAGCGGTGCGGGCTTGGGACCGTTCTTCTCCGCGTCGGCGAGCATGGCGTGGAAGACCGGGGACTCCTCGATGCGCAGCCGCATGTAGAGGGCGATGCCGAGCAGCGGGAACGCGGCGAGGAACGGCAGGCGCCAGCCCCAGGAGTAGAAGTCGTCGTCGGGCAGCATGCCGACGAGGGCGAAGGCGCCGGACGAGACCAGGGTGCCGACGGGCGAGCCGAGCTGCGGGATCGAGGAGTAGCTGCCGTGCTTCTCCTTCGGCGTGTGCTCCAGCGTGAGCAGCATGGCGCCGCTCCACTCGCCGCCGACCGAGATGCCCTGGAGGAAGCGGAGGAGGGCCAGGAGTACCGGGGCCCAGATGCCGATGGTGCCGTAGCTGGGCAGCAGGCCGATGCAGCCGGTGGTGACGCCCATCATCACGACGGTGATGATCAGGGCGACCTTGCGGCCGTAGCGGTCACCGATGTGGCCGAAAACGGCTGCTCCGATGGGCCGGGCGACGAAGCCCACCGCGAAGGTCACGAAGGAGGCGATGGTGCCCACGGCCGGGTCGAGCTCAGGGAAGAAGAGCCGGTTGAAGACCAGGGCTGCGGCGGTGCCGTACAGGAAGTAGTCGTACCACTCCAGGGCGGTACCGGTGAAGGCGGCGGTCAGCAGCCGCCGGATGTCCTTGATGTCGGGCGAGCTCACGCGTTCTCCTGGGGACGGAGGGCCTGGTGGCCTTGAGGGGACGGGGGAACTGGCTGTGCGTAGGGCCTGTCGTCGAACTGCCGTCGTCCGGCCGGAGGCCGGGCCGCCCGGCGTCTGGTGCGTGCGATCCCAAGGCGCCGGGATGTCCTCGTAGCGGAGCTACTAGGGCATTTCGGCAACGCCGGGAGCGTGCGTGCCAGGCGCCGGGCGGCAGGCGGCAGGTCGACGACAGGCCCTAGCGGGGGTCGTGAGGCCGTGCGGGTCGTGGACGGGATCGCCGCCGACGACGGTCGCGAGGACCTGGATGGCGCCGATCCGGTCCGGATCGGTGCGCAGCGGATCGGCGTCGAGAACGGTGAGGTCGGCGAGGTATCCGGGGGCGAGGCGTCCCTTGCGGTCGCCGAAGCCGGTGGCCCGGGCCGAGCCCTCGGTCCAGGCGCGCAGTGCGTCGAGCGCCGGGACGCGCTCGTCGGGGCCGTACGGCGCACCCGAGGCGGTGAGCCGCTGGACCATCGCCTGGATGGCGGGAAGCGGTGCGCCGGGGGCGACGGGCCGGTCGGAACTGCCGGGGACGGGCAGACCGAGGTCGAGGAGCGAGCGCAGCCGGTAGGACCAGGCGGTGCGCTCGGGGCCCAGCGAAGCGGCCATCGCGTCGCCGAACGCCGGCAGGAAGTTGTGCTGCGGTACGGGGACGGCGCCCAGCGAGGCGAACCGGTGGAGCTGGTCGGGGCGGACCACTCCGGCGTGCTCGACGCGGTGGTGGACTCCCGGGCGCGGAAGCTCCCGGTGGGCGCGCTCGAAGGCGTCGAGGGCCAGGTCGACCGCGCGGTCGCCGATGGCGTGGGCGGCGACGGTCCAGCCGGCCCGGTGGGCGGCCACGACGGTTTCGGTCATCGCGTCGGCGTCGCTCTGGAAGTAGCCGTTGGGGTTCCGCGCCTCGGCCTCGTTGTGCGGGCAGCCGCAGAAGGGTTCGCTGACCGCGGCGGTACGGCCGAGCAGCGAACCGTCGAGGAAGATCTTGACGGGTCCCAGGGAGAGCCGGTCGTCGCCGAATCCCGTACGTATCCCGAGGTCGAGGCCGAAGTCGATGGTGTCGTCGGCGTGCGAGACGAGCGGGTGCAGGACGTCGGACGCGGCCATCAGCTGGGCGCGGGTGTGCAGTCTGCCGGTGTCGCGCGCCAGCTGGTAGGCGGCGATCTCCACCGGGGTGTGGCCGATCCAGCCGCCGCCGATACCGGCCTCGGTGAAGCTGGTGATCCCCTCGGTGAGGTAGTGCCGGGTCGCCGCGTCCACCGCGTCGGCGACGGTCTCCACCGGGTACGGCAGGACGTGCCGCTGCACGAGGCGCTGGGCGGTCTCCTCCAGCAGCCCGTCGGGCCGCCCCTGCTCGTCCCGCGAGACCACTCCGCCGTCCGGGTCGGTGAAGAAGGGGTCCAGGACGCCCGCGAGACGCAGGACCGTGGTGTTGACGACGCAGGCGTGCCCGGAGGTGTGCTTCAGCCAGACGGGGCGCCCGCCCGCGGCCCGGTCGAGGGCGTCGCGGTGCGGGTAGTGCCCGCCGGTCCGGGTGTGGTCGAGTCCGGCGCCGATCACCCAGGCGTCGTCCGGCAGCGTGGCGGCGTACGCGGCGACGGCGTCGTACACCTCGTCGACGGTGCGGGCCGTGGAGACGTCGAGCTGGGTGAGGGTGAGGCCGAACCACGCGGTGTGGCAGTGGGCGTCGTTGAAGCCGGGCACCACCGTGGCTCCGCCCGCGTCGATGACCCGGTGGGCCGGGAGGTGCTCGACCTCCTCGTCGAGTCCGACGATCCGGCCGTGCAGCGCGCCGAGCGCGTGGGCGGTGGGCCGGGTGTCGTCGAGGGTCAGGATGCGGGCGTCGCGGATCAGCAGGTCGAGTTTCACGGGGCGGCTCTCAGGCGAGGTGGTGCAGCTGGGCCAGCGGCACGGCGTTGGCGGGTGCGGTACCGGTGGGGACACCGTCGACGAGGACGGGCGCCGGTTCGCGGGGCACCACGACCCGCGGCGTCGCGGTGTTGTGGAGCATGTCGGCCCGGGTGAGGCCGCGGGAGCCACGGATCGGTGCGTAGGTGAGCCCCTTGGGCAGCGCCGCGCGGGCGGCCCGGTCCTCCAGTGCGGCCTCTGCGACGAAGATACGGGAGAGCCTCGCGGGGGCCTGTCCGAGTGCGCCGAAGTAGGGCTTGTACGTACGCGGCTGCGTCAGCCGGGTCGATCCGGAGCCCGATCCGCTGTTGCCGTACGCCACGAATCCGGCCTTGATGACCAGCTCGGGCTTCGATCCGAAGTACGCGGGGTGCCAGAGCACCAGGTCGGCGAGGCGCCCCACCTGGGCGGTGCCGACCTCGTGGGAGAGGCCGTGGGCGATCGCCGGATTGAGGGTGATCTTGGCGAGGTAGCGCAGCGCCCGTTCGTTGGCGGAGTGCTCGACGCCGCCCTGTCCGTTGGCGAGCGCCTGGAGGTGGGCGAGCTGCCAGGTGCGGCGTACCGTCTCGGCGATGCGGCCCATGCCCATGGAGTCGGAGTTGACGATGGAGATCGCGCCGAGGTCGTGCAGGGCGTTCTCGGCGGCGATGGCATGGGCCCGGATGCGGCCCTTGGAGATCTCCACGTCGCTGGCGGAGTGGTGGTTCTGCCGGTGCACGGTCATCGTCATCGGGAAGAGCTCGCCGACGGTGTTCGGGGTGTACGGGATCGTCGGCGTCGTCGAGGACGGCAGGATGTTCGGCTCGGAGAGGATCTCCAGCAGATCGGGGTGCCCGCCGCCGCCCTCCACGTGGTAGGCGTGCACGGTCCGGCCCCGGGTGGAGCCGATGGTGTCGCGCAGATAGCCGGACTCGTTCATCGAGTCGGTGTGCAGGGCGACCGGCAGATCGGCGGCCTCGGCGGTGTCGAGGCAGTTGTCGATGATGCGCGGGGTGGCCCCGAAGTCCTCGTGGATCTTGAAGCCGCCGGCTCCGGCGAGCACGGACTCGTCGAGCAGCGTGCGGGAGCTGGAGGAGCCGCGCGCCAGGAACGCGATGTTGAGCGGGGTGCCCGTCCAGGAGCTCATCAGCGTGTGCAGGTTGTGGGCCGGGTTGCAGCCGATCTCCCAGACCCCGCCGAGGCCCATGCCGACGAGCGTGGTCACTCCGGCGGCGAGCGCGGCGGGCGCCACCTCGGGCGAGGAGAGGTGGACGTGGCTGTCGACGATGCCGGGGGTGGCGATCAGGCCCTCGCCGGGGACGACGGAGGTGTGCGAGTCGATGGCGTACTCGACGGGCATGATGTCCGGGTTCCCGACGCCGCCGACCGCGACGATCCGGCCGTCCTTGATGCCGATGTCGGTCTTGCGGATGCCGAGGACCGGGTCCATGAGGACGACCCCGGCGACCACCATGTCCAGGGCGGAGTCGCGGTCGGAGCGGGGCGAGGCCAGCAGCCCGTCGCGCACGGTCTTGCCGCAGCCGCCGAGCAGTTCGTCACCGGGCGTGCCGTCGTCGGCCTCCAC
Organism: Streptomyces sp. NPDC055749; assembly: GCF_053617235.1. Taxonomy (NCBI): domain Bacteria; kingdom Bacillati; phylum Actinomycetota; class Actinomycetes; order Kitasatosporales; family Streptomycetaceae; genus Streptomyces; species Streptomyces sp. NPDC055749. The sequence continues at coordinate 23,591 of NZ_JBSHFH010000026.1, forward strand.
CTCGACCCACAGCTCGGTGTCGCCGAGCCGGATGCGGTCGCCGGTGGTGGGTCCGTACAGAGCGTTGTACGTACGTCGGTCGATGCTGGTCATGCGCGCTCCTCGGACGGTGCGTGGTGCGGGTGGCGGGAGAGGGGGATCAGCGAGACCTCGCGGGACTCCCCCGGCTCGAAGGCGAGCGCGGTACCGGCCGCGACGTCCAGCCGCAGGCCCCGCGCCGCGACGCGGTCGAGCTCCAGGGCCTTGTTCACCTCGTGCAGCGGGTAGTGCGAGGAGACGAACACCGTGCGGTCACCGGTGTTGCGGACGGTGAGTGTGGTGCGGGGGCGCCCCTCGTTGATCAGCACCGGGTCGGGGGCGGTCCGTACGGCTCCGGGGGCGGTCGCCGGGGTACCCGGGCCGATCGGCCGGTCGACGGCGACGAGTGCGGTGCCGCTCGGGAAGAGCGCCTCGACCTGCACGGTGGTGACGATGTCGGGGACCCCGTCCATCACCTCCGCCTCGGTGAGCACGGAGCGGCCCACCTCGATGACCTCGTCCAGCGAGAGGCCGTCCCAGGCGGCTTCCAGCACCTCGTCGCAGATCAGGGCGATGGCCTCCGGAGTGTTGAGCCGTCGTCCACGGTCCCTGCGGCGGCGGGCCAGCTCGGCGACGGTGAACAGCTGGAGACGCTCCTGCTCGCGCGGCGTCAGATGCACTGCCAGGACCTCCTGGAGGGGACGGGCCCGCATGCGGTGTGCGGGATCGCCCCAGCTTCAAGGGCAACGAGCACAAATCCAACGTCGAAACATCACCCGTACAGCCCCCTACATTGGTCACATGCACACTCCGGTGACCAATTTCCCTCCACCGTCGCGTCGGATCGCGGAGCTGGCGGGCCAGTGCCTGGACAACATCGACGGTCTGATCGGCCAGTGGATGGAGGTGATCAACCCGGTACGCAGCGCCTATGCGGACCGGGTCCCCGACGCCGATTTCCGCAGCTCGGCCTGGCAGGCGTTCGAGCTGCTGCTGCGCACGGTCGCGCAGCTGCCCGTCCCCGCGCACATCGCCGGGGTCTCGGAACGGGTCGGTGAACAGCGCGCCCGCCAGGGCGTCCCGCTGGATTCGCTGCTGGAGGCGGCCCGGCTGGACTTCCGTGTGGTGTGGGCGGCGCTGGTGCAGCGGGCCGACGACACGGACATGGCGGATCTCGTGACGTCCGCGTACCACGTGTGGGAGGCCGTCGAGAGCCATGTCACCGGCATCATGACCGCGTACCAGCGCACGGTCCTGGAGATGGGCCGGCGTCAGGAGGACGAACGGCGGATGTGGTTCTCCCGGCTGCTGGAGAGCGAGGGCCGCCATCCGACGGTCGTACGCAACGCGGCACTGGCCCTGGGCTTCGACGCCGCCGGCAGCTTCCTCTGCGCGGCAGCCCCCGCGGCGGAGGGCTCAGGACTGCACCGGGCGGCGACGGCGCTGCGGGCGGCGGGCGCACCGGTCCAGTACCAGGCGGTCGGCGGGAACGCGGTGCTGGTGGTGGAGCTGGGCGGGCGGACGACCTGGCAGGCGGTGCTGGTACGTCTCGCGTCCACGCCCTGCGGGGTGTCGCCGCAGGCGGGCGGGCTGGCGGCGGTGCCGAGGGCCACGGTGCTGGCCATCGCGACGGCCCAGATGCTGCCGCCGGACGCGATGGCCCCGCGGCTGCTGGAGGACAGCTGGCTCGATGTGCTGGTGCGGCGGGCCGGGGATTTCGGCACGGACCTCGCCGCCGATGTCCTGGGCGGACTCGACTCCCCCGGAGTCTCAGCGGCGGAGACGGCACGCCTGCTGGAGACCGTCCGGGTCCATCTGCACGGCAGCGGCTCCATCGCGGACACGGCCACCGCGCTGTACTGCCACCGCAACACGGTCCAGCACCGGTTCGCCCGCTTCCACGAGCTGACCGGCCGCGATGTGCGGCGCCCGGACGACGCGGCGCTGGTGGCGGTCGCCCTGCGGGCGCGTGCCGTCGCGGCCGGCCAGGACGCCGGGCCTAGAGGTCCGTACGCCGGGGACGCTGGGCCCGCGCGGACGCGTACAGGCACACAGCCGCCGCCGTCGCGAGGTTGAGGCTCTCCGCCTTGCCGTGGATCGGCACCCGGACCACCGCGTCGGCCAGTGCCCGCGTCTCCTCGGGCAGCCCCCACGCCTCGTTGCCGAAGACCCAGGCGGTCGGCCCGCCCATGGTGCCGGCGTCCAGCTCGTCGTCGAGGTCGTCGTCGCCCGCACCGTCCGCGGCGAGAATGCGCACGCCCGCGTCCCGCAGTCCCCGCACCGCCTGCTCGACGGGCACACCCACGGCGACCGGCAGGTGGAACAGCGAACCGACGGACGCCCGCACCGACTTGGGGTTGTAGAGGTCCACGGACGCGTCGGTCAGCACGACCGCGTCGGCGCCCGCCGCGTCGGCGCAGCGCAGCACCGTACCGGCGTTCCCGGGGTCGCGGACGTTGGCGAGCACGGCGACCAGCTTCGGCTTCGCGGCGAGGATGTCCTCGAACGGCGAGTCGAGGAAGCGGCAGACGCCGATGAGGCCCTGCGGGGTGACGGTCTGCGACACATCGGCGAGTACGTCGCCGTCGGCGAGGTGGACCCGGGCCCCTGCGGCATGTGCGGCGTCGATGATGTCGGCGTACCGCTCGGCGGCCTCGACGGTGGCGAAGAGCTCGATCAGTGTCGGCTCACCGTCGCCGCCCCGGTGCTCCGCGGCCTCGCGCACGGCCTGCGGCCCCTCGGCGATGAACCTGCGCTCCTTGCCGCGGAAGTTTCGCTTGGCCAGCCGTCGGGCGGCCGTGACGCGCGGCGATCGCGAGGAGATCAGTTCGGGGGTGCCCATGGTCGGCGGCGAGCCTCTCTGCGTACGAGGGACGAAAAGCGGGGGTGCAACGCACCGGACCCGCAGACGGCTTGCGCCTGCGGGTCCGGCTCACATACCTGGAAGGACTGCCTGGATCAGGCGGCCTTCGGGGCGTTGACGTCGCTCGGGAGGGCCTTCTGGGCAACCTCGACGAGGGCGGCGAACGCGTTGGCGTCGTTGACCGCGAGCTCGGCCAGGATCTTGCGGTCCACCTCGATGTTGGCGGCCTTCAGACCCTGGATGAGGCGGTTGTACGTCATGCCGTTCTGGCGGGCAGCGGCGTTGATGCGCTGGATCCACAGCTGACGGAAGTCGCCCTTGCGCTTCTTGCGGTCGTTGTAGTTGTAGACCAGGGAGTGGGTGACCTGCTCCTTGGCCTTGCGGTACAGGCGCGAACGCTGACCGCGGTAACCCTTGGCGGCCTCGAGGATCGCCCGGCGCTTCTTGTGGGCGTTTACTGCCCGCTTGACGCGTGCCACTTGTTAACTCCTTGTAGCGGGGCCGTGGTTGTACTCACACGGCCCGGAAACGAATTGGTCCCGGTCGGATCGAGATCGCGCCCCCGGATCACCGGGGGCAGCGACTCACTTGCCGAGAAGCTTCTTGATCTTCTTGGCGTCGGCCGGAGCCACGACGACCGTGCCGGACAGCGAGCGGGTCTTCTTGGACGACTTGTGCTCGAGCAGGTGGCGCTTGCCGGCCTTCTCGCGGAGCACCTTGCCGGAGCCGGTGATCTTGAAGCGCTTGCTGGCACCGCTGTGCGTCTTGTTCTTCGGCATCGCGCCGTTCTCTCCTCGTCAGTGGCGCCCCTCTCGGTGCGGGCACCGGACTGCAGGGGCGTCAGATCTTTGGTGGATATTCCCGGGGGGACCTGGGGGCGCCTGGATGGCGGCCCCCAGAGGTCACGCCTCGGAAGGTGTCTCGGCCGGAGCCTCGGCCGCTTCGGCCGGAGCCTCGGCAGCACCCTCGGACTCGGCGTCGTGGGCGTAACCCTGACGCTCCGCCTTGCGGGCGGCCTGGGCCTCACGGGCCTCGGCCATCGCTTCGGTCTTCTTCTTGTGCGGGCCAAGAACCATGATCATGTTCCGGCCGTCCTGCTTCGGGTTGGACTCGATGAAACCGAGGTCCTCGACATCCGAAGCGAGACGCTGGAGCAGTCGGAAGCCCAGCTCGGGGCGGGACTGCTCACGACCACGGAACATGATCGTGATCTTGACCTTGTCACCCTGCTTGAGGAACCGGACGACGTGACCCTTTTTGGTGTCGTAGTCGTGCGGGTCGATCTTCGGCCGGAGCTTCATTTCCTTGATGACCGTGTGCGCCTGGTTCTTGCGCGCCTCACGGGCCTTCATGGCCGACTCGTACTTGAACTTCCCGTAGTCCATGAGCTTGCACACGGGGGGACGGGCTGTCGCCGCCACCTCGACCAGGTCGAGGTCATACTCCTGTGCGAGCTCCAGGGCCTTGGCAAGCGGAACAATCCCGACCTGCTCGCCGCTGGGACCGACAAGTCGCACCTCGGGAACGCGAATCCGGTCGTTGATGCGGGGCTCGGCGCTGATGGATCCTCCTCGGTAGCACCACGCGGACCGCCTGGCGGACAGCCGCGTAACGTTTTTCGAAAAGACCAACCGTGCCGGGATACGAAAAATGCCCCGGACGGGACACAGGCGGGGCTCCTGGAAATACCGGAACACCGCCGCGGTCAACCGCGGGGCGCATCGAGCGGCTCCATCGTCCGTACGGAACGATGGGCGCCACCTGACCGGTGACCCGCCGTCCCGGAGGACAGTCGGGTGGGAGATCGGAGCCTCCACTTGTGGGCCGAGCACATAGGTGTCCGGCCGGTCGTTACACAAGGTTAGCAGCTCCGGCGGGGTGCCGCTAACCCGTGAGGCGCCGCGGGCCCGGGGCGCCTCGGAGAGCGTCTCCCGCAGTCGGGTGCGCCGGAGCATGGCCTTATCGTGTGGGTCATGAGTGACGCGACCCCCCGCAGTGAATCCCCCGGCTTCGACGACATGGCCCGCGACATCGCGGAGGTCCCCGCGGTCGAGGTGATCGTGACGGTCGCCGTCAACCTGATGAGCGCCGCCGCCGTGAAGCTCGGTCTCACCGAGGACGGCGACCAGCACAAGGACCTCGACGAGGCCCGCAAGCTGGTGCACGCCCTGGCCGGCCTGCTGGACGCGAGCACCACCGAGATCAGCACCTTCCACGCGTCCCCGCTGCGTGACGGCCTGAAGTCGCTGCAGCTGGCGTTCCGCGAGGCTTCGTTCGTACCGGACGAGCCCGGCCAGGGCCCGGGTGAGAAGTACACGGGCCCGGTGTACGGCTAGTCCTTTACGGTCAGCCGCTTTTCCGAACGATCGACGACGCGAGCCCGCAGCCTGGTGACAGGCTGCGGGCTCGCGTCGCGTATGTCCGGGGTGCGCGCGGGTGGTCAGCGCGTGAACAGAGGGTCGCCCGGCGCGACGGCGCCGTCGGGCAGCAGCGCCAGGTCCAGTCCCCGCACCAGCCTGGCCCGCAGGTCCTCGCTGGCGGCCAGGGCTCCGGCCAGCCGCTGCGCGGCTTCGGCGGGAACGGCGTCCGGGGCGAGGACCACCGCGACGATACCGTCGGCCGGGCCGGGGCCGAGATGGGCGCGGATCACCGCGGGCTCGGCGGCGACGACGTCACGTACCGCCGCGACGACGGCCGGATCGTCGAGCGGGTCCGCGCTGGCGCGGTTCTCGGCGACGGCGCGCAGCGCGGAGCCGGTCAGTTCGAAGGCGACGGGGCCCGCGAGGTCGAGGACCACGGTGTCCGCCTTCTCGTGCGCGGCGGCCTGCAACGCCTGGTGCAGGGGTACGGCGACGGGGCGGGCCTCCGGGTCCCAGAGAGCCAGCGAGGCCGTCGAGGTGAAGGCGGGCAGAGCACGGCGGTCGCCCGCCTGCAGGGTGGGAACCGCCATGTCGCTGGTCTTCTCGCGCCGCAGCCCGTTCTCGTCCTCCTCCACCTCGCCGAGCACGGCGACGACAGGGACGAGGAGCCGGGCACCCAGGAGCGCTTCGAGGACCGGGCCGACGGCCTTCCGGTCCTGTGACCAGGCGGCGAGTGCCGCGGTCAGCTCGGGAGCGGCCGTGCCGTCGTCGTCGGAGAAACCGGAGTCCGGAATGTTCTTGAGTGCCACGTGACGAGCGTAGAGGGTCGGCCTTCCCGCCTCGGCCACAGGGCGTCCGTATCGTTCGCTTCGAGTCCGCCGGCCGGGGCGGCGACGAGCGAGGAGGCCGAGGTGGATCTCGACGCGGTGCTGGCCGAGGCGGTGGCGCCGCTCACCGGCGACGCCTCCCTGTCCGTGGCGGTGCTGGGCGGCGACACCATCGCGGCGTACGGGGACTCGACGACGTACGACACCGCGAGCATCGTCAAGGTGGATGTGCTGGCCGCCCTGCTGCTCCTGGCCCAGGACGAGGGGCGTGAGCTGAACGGCGCCGAGCTCGGGTACGCGGACGCGATGATCCGGCGCAGCGACAACACCTCGGCCACCAGGTTGTGGCAGGTGATCGGCGGTGCTGAAGGGCTCGACGCGGCCAACGCCCGGCTCGGGCTGAGCGGGACGACCGCCGCGCGGGCGTGGGGGCTGACGCAGACCACGGCCGCCGATCAGGTGCGGCTGCTCCGCGCGGTCTTCGGCCGGGATGGGGGTTCCGCGCTCTCGGCGGATTCGCGTGCGTACGTTCAGGAGCTGATGGGGGAGGTCGAGGCGGACCAGCAGTGGGGGGTCTCCGCCGCGGGTACCGGCTGGTCGCTGAAGAACGGCTGGATGCCGCGGACCACGACGGGGCTGTGGGACATCAACAGCATCGGACGGGTCTTCGCCGGTGGCCGCCCGTATCTGATCGCGGTGCTCTCCGAGGGGCACGCCACCAAGGAGGCGGGCATCACGCTCGTCGAGTCGGTGGCCGTCGCCGCCGTCGCGGCGGTCTGCGCGGTCAGCGACGCCCGCTGAGGCCCCGGCCTTCCCTGCTCCTCCACAGGACGACGGCCAGTGCCAGCAGCACCGCGCCGAGTCCGCCGGCGGTCGGGGCCAGCCAGTTCGCCGGGGCGTCGTCCTTCGGCTGTGGGGTGGGGCCGGCGCCGAAGTACTTCTTGCCGTAGCCGTTCGCGGCGGAGCCGGGGTTCCCCGCGGTACGGATGCGTGATCCGGCCTCGATCGCGGCGGCCGGGTCGACGAGGCCGTAGCCCCGGGCGTCGTCACGGCCGTCCGGCGGGGAGTTGCGTGCGGTGTCCGCGAGCAGCTTCTTGATCTGGGCGGGATTCAGCTCCGGGTGGGCCGCGCGGACCAGGGCGACGGCCCCGGAGACGAACGCGGAGGCGGCGGATGTGCCCCACTCGATGTAGTAGTGGCGGTCGGGGTTGGCGACGACGACGTCGACGCCGGGCGCGCTGACGGTGGCGTACCAGCGGCGGGTGGAGAACGCTGCGTGCGTGCCGTATTTGTCGACGGCCGCGACCGCGATCACGCCGGGGTAGGCGGCCGGGTACGAGACGCGGTCGCCCTTCTCGCCGCTGTTGCCCGCCGAGGCGACGACGGAGACGCCCTTGGCCAGGGCGTACTGGACGGCCGCGTCCTCGCTGGGCTCGGGGTGGGCGGACTTGCTGTCGTCGCCGAGCGAGAGGTTGATGACGTCGGCGCCCTGGTCGGCGGCCCAGCGGATGCCTTCCGCGAGGGCGGTGCCGCGTGATTCGCGGGCCTTGGTACGGGAGGGGTCGTTGGACTCAAGGATCACCCGGCCGGGCAGGATCTTCGCTCCGGGTGCGATACCGAGGACGCCGTTGCCCCGGCCGGGACCACTGCCCCGGCCCGCGATGATCCCTGCCATCGCGGTGCCGTGCAGGGCCCAGGCCTTGTCGCCGCGCTCGGCGCCGAAGCCGATCAGGTCCTTGCCGGGCAGGACCTGGCCCGCGAGGTCCGGGTGGCCGCCGTCGACGCCCGTGTCGAGGACGGCGACCGTGATGCCTTCGCCCTTGGTGGTCTGCCAGGCCCGGTCGGTGTGCAGCGCCGCGAGGCCCCATTGCTGGTCCCGGATGCCGTCGGCGTGGGCGGGCGCCGCGGGGAGCAGGGTGAACGCGGTCGCCGCGCAGACCACCGCGAGGGCCCGGCTGCGGTGTCCTGACGAGTGCCGGAGGCGGCGTGGGCGGCTCATTCCGGCCGCTCCACGCGTGCGGTGACGGTCCTGCGCAGACCGCGTTCCACGCGGTCCGCGACGCCCTTCGCCTCGTGGCCGAGCCCGGCCTGCGCGACGGCCGTGGCCGCGCCGGTGGCCATGGCCTCGGCGGCGGGCTGGGGTGCGGTGACCTGGCGCCCGTCGGCGAAGCCGGAGACGGCGAAGACGACGACCGGCACCTCGGTCAGTACGTGGACGGTCCAGCTGGCACGCTGCCGGTCGCCGAACCCGGCGGCGACGGTGCCCTCGGGGGCGTACGTGCGCGGCATCAGGTCGGCGCGCCTGTCGAGGCGCTGGCCGGTGAACCGGGCGTCCAGGGCGCGCATCCCCTCGGCGTCGGCCTCGGTGAAGACCATCCCGACGGTGACGACGCTGCTGTTGGTCGCGTCGGTGTAGGTGGCCCGCAGCATGCGTGTGCAGCCGACGGGGCGCAGCGTCTTCAGCAGCAGCGGATCGAGGCCCTTGGCGCAGCTGCTGTCCGGGGCGACGGCGACCCGGGTCCAGGACCGGTCCGTGGCGCCGGGTCCCGCGCCGTCGCCCTGGAGCGTGGCCGGGAAGAGGGTGCGGACGGGCACGCTGTGCCAGGCGGCGGCGCCCTCGCTGTACGCGGTACGGGCGCCGGGGTCGGCGGAGGAGTCGCCGGTCAGCCAGGTCCCGGTCACCGCGCCTCCGATCAGCCCGAGTCCGAGCACGACGCAGGCCGCGGCGCCCGCGGTCCGCGCGGGGTGGCGGGGCCGGACGGGACGCAGCCGGGTCGTGGTCTCCACGGGCGTCTCGGCGAAGGCGTACCGGTGCGGCGCGTACGCGTAGGGGTACGGGGAGGATCCGGGCGCGGCGGTGAGGTCCACGGCGCCGACGGGCCTGCGCCGCGTCACGGCGGGCGGCGGGCCACCGGGCATCGCGGGGCGCGGTCCGGCCGCCGGCTCGGCGGGAGGCACCCGGCGCAGCCGCGCGGTCGTCTCGGCGGGCGAGGGCCGAACGGGTGGAACCTGCCCGGGCGGCGGCTGGTTCGGGGGCAGGTGGGCGGGCGGCAGATGCGTGGGCGGCTGCTGCGCGGGGGGCTGCTGCGTGGAGGGCTGCCGCATGGGCGGCTGCTGAACGGGCGGCAGATGCGTGGGCGGCTGCTGCTCCAGCGGGGGCCGCGCAGAGGGCTGCTGCTCCAGCGGGGGCCGCGCGGGTGCGGCGGGCTGCCGGTGTACGGGGGTGGGCGGCGCGTTCCGGGGTGACGGGGGTTCCGGTGGCTGCGGCTGCGGCGGCGTGTCGCGGCGGGCCGCGGCCGGTGGGGGCGGGGCCATGGGCGGCGGGGTGGCCGGGCGGGGCGGCACGGGAGCGCGTTGCGCTTCGGTACTCATCCGGCCCCCTGGTTCGCGTCCTCGTACCGCCCGCGGACCGCCCTCACGGGCGGGCCCGTTGGTCAGCGCGTGACGGTCACTCTACGGGTTGGCGGCGGGCCGTTGGGAATGGACGCCGCTGCTCGGGGGATCTGCCCCGATCGTCCCCCTACCCAGCGGTACGACGGTCTGGCAAGCTGCGGCCATGACTGCCCGCGCCGCTGACCGGACCCGCTACAACCGGGCCACCGCCCACCTCGACGCCCCGCTCGCCGTGGTCGATCTGGAGGCGTTCGACGCCAACGCCGACGATCTGGTCGGCCGAGCGGCGGGGAAGCCGATCCGGGTGGCGAGCAAGTCGGTGCGCTGCCGGGCCCTCCTTGAGCGGGTCCTCGCGCGGCCCGGATTCGCCGGGATCATGTCGTTCACGCTGGCTGAGTCACTGTGGCTGGCGCGGGCCGGTTTCGAGGACGTACTGCTGGCCTATCCGTCCGCCGACCGGGCCGCCTTCGCCGAGCTGGCCGCTGATCCGAAGCTCGCCGGGGCCGTGACCGTGATGGTCGACGACCAGTCCCAGCTGGAGCTGATCGACGCGGCGCGGGCCGGCGGGCGGGAGGAGATCCGGGTCTGTCTGGAGCTGGACACCTCGCTGCGGCTGCTGGGCGGCCGGGTCAGGATCGGGGCGCTGCGCTCCCCTCTGCGCTCCCCCGCCCAACTGGCGGAGCTGGCCCGTTCAGTGGCCCGCAGGCCGGGTTTCCGGCTGGTGGGCCTGATGGCGTACGAGGGTCATGTCGCCGGGGTCGGCGACTCCGTCGCGGGACAGCCGCTGCGGTCACGGGCGGTGCGGCTGATGCAGTCCGCGGCCCGCAAGGAGCTCGCGGCGCGGCGGGCCGAGGTGGTGCGGGCGGTGCGTGCGGTCGCACCGGACCTGGAGTTCGTGAACGGCGGCGGCACCGGCAGCGTGCAGCACACGGCCGCCGAGTCCGCGGTGACCGAGATCGCGGCCGGGTCAGGGCTGTACGTGCCGCGGCTGTTCGACAACTACACGTCGTTCACGGGCCGTCCGGCGGCCCTGTTCGCGCAGCCGGTGGTCAGGCGGCCGGGTGTGGGCGTGGTGACGGTGCTCGGCGGCGGCTACCCGGCGTCCGGGGCGGCCGGCCGTGACCGGCTGCCCGTCCCGTATCTGCCGGAAGGGCTGCGCTACGACCCGCAGGAGGGTCCGGGCGAGGTGCAGACGCCGCTGCTGGGCTCCCCCGCCGACGATCTGCTGATCGGGGACAAGGTGTGGTTCCGGCACGCGAAGGCCGGTGAGCTGTGCGAGCGCTTCGACGAGCTCCAGCTGATCGAGGGCGACCGGATCACGGCGACCGTACCGACGTACCGCGGTGAGGGCCTGACCTTCCTCTGAGCCTGGGTCCCCGGTGGTTCAGGGGCCTACTGAGCTGCCCACTCCGCCGCTCGTCGCGCTGTCGCCGACCGGGCGGATGCCCTTGGTGATGGTGTCCATGAGCGTGACCGGCAGCTTGTCCTGGCCGGCGTCGAAGGCGAAGCGCACGATGACCGGCGTCTCACTGCCCACGGCCGAGGGGAAGACGAGCGACTGCACATAGCCGCCGGGTCCCTTGCCCGTGGTGACCTGCCAGCGAACGAGATAGCCGGTGCGTCCGGCCACGCTCACCGATGTGGACGCCAGTTCCTTGTGCGAGGTGATGCCGCCGTGGATGAGGTCGCCGAGGGAGTCCTCCTCGTACGCGTTGTCTGCGGCGGTCTTGATGTCCTCCTTGGCCAGCGCCTCGACGGAGGTGAGATCGGTGGAGCTCGCCGTACGGCTGGTGACCGTGCCGTGGTAGCAGAGGTTTCCCGAGTCGCCGGGGCACCGGTAGGAGAGGGACGTACGCATCGTCGTCGCGCCGTCGAGGGTGTTGTCGGGCTTCTCCCAGCCCTCGGGAACGGGCAGGGTGATCCCGTTGAGCTGGTCGACGAGCACCTTCGGGTCGTCCGACGGGGAGTCGCTCGGCGAGGGGCTGTCCTGGGTGGGGGAAGCCGGTCCGGAGGTGGTGGGCGCGGTCTGCGGCTCCGTATCGCCGCCGTCCCTGCCGAGCAGGACGGCCCCGGCGACTGCCGCACCGACGACGACCAGACCGGCCATGATCACGAGGGCGGTTTTGGTACTTCCGCCGGAGCGCCGCGGGGCTGATCCGAACTCCTGCGTGGCGTACGTCTGGTGCAGGGCGGGCGCGACGGCGCCGAGCGGGCGGGTGTGCGCGGTCCAGGCCGTGCCGTCCCACCAGCGCTCGGTGCCGGGTATCCCCGCGTCCGGATACCAGCCGGGCGGTGTCGCGTTGCTCATCCCCCCACTTTAGAGTCCGGGCTCCGGGGGCCTCCCGCTAGGCCGGAGTGACGTAGGCGCCGGAGATTCCGCCGTCGACGAGGAAGTCGGTGGCGTTGACGAACGAGGAGTCGTCGCTCGCCAGGAAGGCGACGGCTGCGGCGATCTCGGTCGCCTCGGCGAACCGGCCGAGGGGGATGTGGACGAGCCGTCGCGCCGCTCGCTCCGGGTCCTTGGCGAACAGCTCCTGGAGCAGCGGGGTGTTGACCGGGCCCGGGCACAGCGCGTTGACCCGGATGCCCTCGCGGGCGAACTGCACGCCGAGTTCGCGGGACATGGCGAGGACGCCGCCCTTGGACGCGGTGTACGAGATCTGGCTGGTCGCGGCCCCCATCCGGGCCACGAAGGACGCGGTGTTGATGATCGAGCCCCGGCCCTGGCGGCGCATGTAGGGAAGGGCGGCCTTGCAGCAGAGGTAGACGGAGGTGAGGTTGACGTCCTGGACGCGCTTCCAGGCGTCGAGGCCCGTGGTGAGGATGGAGTCGTCGTCGGGCGGGGAGATGCCCGCGTTGTTGAAGGCGATGTCGACGGAACCGTAGGTGTCGTACGCGGCCTTGAAGAGCGCCTCGACCTGCTCGGGGTCGGTGACGTCCACGCGTACGAACAGACCGCCGACCTCTTCGGCCGCCGCCTTGCCCGCCGTTTCGTCGATGTCGCCGCAGACGACGTGCGCGCCCTCCGATGCCAGTCGGCGGGCGGTGGCGAGGCCGATGCCGCTGCCCGCGCCGGTGATGACTGCCGTGCGGCCGACCAGACGGCGGCAGACAGGGGTGGTGTCGGTCATGGGTTCATGCCTCCGTGTTGATGAAGACGTTCTTGGTCTCGGTGAATGCGGCGAGGGCGTCGGGGCCGAGTTCGCGGCCGATGCCGGACTGGCGGTAGCCGCCGAAGGGGGTCGAGTAGCGGACGCTGGAGTGGGAGTTGACGGAGAGGTTGCCCGCCCGGACCCCCTGCGAGACGCGCAGCGCGCGGCCGATGTCGCGGGTCCAGATCGAGCCGGAGAGGCCGTACTCGGTGGCGTTGGCGAGGCGGATCGCGTGGTCCTCGTCGTCGAAGGGGAGGACGACGGCGACCGGGCCGAAGATCTCCTCCGTCGCGGCGGGCGAGTCGGGGGCGGCGCCGGTGAGGACGGTCGGCGGGAACCAGAAGCCGGGGCCGGAGGGTGCGCTGCCCCGGACGGCCGGTGCGCCGTCGGGGACGTAGGACCGTACGCGGTCCAGCTGGGCCCTGGAGATCAGCGGGCCCATCTGGGTCTTCTCGTCCGACGGATCGCCGACGACGACCGACTCGACGGCGGGAGTGAGCAGGGCGAGGAAGCGGTCGTACGCGTCGCGCTGGACGAGGATGCGGGTGCGGGCGCAGCAGTCCTGGCCGGAGTTGTCGAGGAAGGACATGGGCGCGGCGGCGGCTGCCGCTTCGAGGTCGGCGTCGGCGAAGACGATGTTGGGGCTCTTGCCGCCGAGTTCGAGGGTGACCTGCTTCACCTGGGCGGCGCAGCTCGCCATGATCTGTCTGCCGACACGGGTGGAGCCCGTGAAGACGATCTTCGCGACGTCGGGGTGCTCGACCAGGGCTGCTCCCGTCACGTCACCGGCGCCGGGCAGCACCTGGAAGAGGTGCTCGGGAAGTCCTGCTTCCAGGGCGAGTTCGGCGAGGCGCAGGGCGGTGAGGGGGGTGGTCTCGGCGGGCTTGAGGAGTACGGCGTTGCCCGCGGCGAGGGCGGGGGCCGTGCCCCATGCGGCGATCGGCATGGGGAAGTTCCAGGGGGCGATCACGCCGATGACGCCGAGGGGTTCGAGGAGGGTGATGTCGAGGCCGCCGGCGACGGGGATCTGACGGCCGGTGAGGCGCTCCACTCCCCCGGCCGCGTAGTCGAGCAGGTCGCGGACGTTGCCCGCCTCCCAGCGGGCGTTGCCGAGGGTGTGCCCGGCCTCGCGGACCTCCAGCCGGGCCAGCTCCTCGATGTGTCCGTCGACGACGGTGGCGAACCGCCGCAGCAGCCGGGCCCGGTCGGCGGGGGCGGCGGCCGCCCATCCGCGCTGCGCCCGCCGGGCCCGTACGACCGCCGCGTCGACCTGGACGTGGCTGGTGGTGGGGATGGTGGCGATGACTTCTTCGGTCGCCGGGTTGAGGATGTCGAGCACGCTAGGGCCTTTCGTTTGGATCAGGTCGGATCAGGGAGCGGGGTCTGGTGCGTGCAGCTGCAAGGCGGAGGATTGAGGCAACGCGGAGCGTTGGTGATTGACGACAACGCCGCAGATGCGCGTGCCAGACCCCGCGAGCCCGACATGATCCAAACGAAAGGCCCTAGAGCCTTTCGAACGACCTGCGGAGTTCCCAGTCGGTGACGGCGGCGTCGAAGGCTTCCAGTTCGACGCGGGCCATGTTGCGGTAGTGGTCGACGACCTCGTCGCCGAACGCGGCCCGGGCTGCTTCGCTGCCCTCCCAGAGTGCGGCGGCGTCGCGGAGGGTGGTGGGTACGTGCTCGTAGTCGCCCGTGTAGGCGTTGCCGTCGCAGGCGTCGGGGAGTTCGAGCTTCCGCTCGATTCCGTGGAGGCCGGCGGCGACGAGTCCTGCGACTGCGAGGTACGGGTTGACGTCGCCGCCGGGCAGCCGGTTCTCGAACCGCATCGAGCGGCCGTGTCCGACGACGCGCAGGGAGCAGGTGCGGTTGTCGTGGCCCCAGGCGACGGCGGTCGGGGCGAAGGAGCCCGGCTGGAAGCGCTTGTACGAGTTGATGTTCGGCGCGTAGAGGAGGGAGAACTCGCGCAGGGCGGCGAGCTGCCCGGCGAGGAAGTGGCGCATGAGCGGAGACATGTCCCCGTTCTCGCCCGCCATGACGCTCCGGCCGTCCGCGTCCTGGAGGGAGAGGTGGATGTGGCAGGAGTTGCCCTCGCGCTCGTTGAACTTGGCCATGAAGGTGAGCGCGACCCCTTCCTGGGCGGCGATCTCCTTGGAGCCGGTCTTGTAGATGGCGTGCTGGTCGCAGGTGACCAGGGCCTCGTCGTACCGGAATACGATCTCGTGCTGGCCGGGGTTGCACTCGCCCTTGGCGGACTCGACGGTCAGGCCCGCGGCTGCCATCTCGTTACGGATGCGGCGCAGGAGGGGCTCGATGCGGCCGGTGCCGAGGACGGAGTAGTCGACGTTGTACTGGTTGACCGGCGTCAGGTCGCGGTAGTTGCGGTCCCAGGCCTGCTCGTAGGTGTCCTTGAAGACGATGAATTCGAGCTCGGTGCCGACGTGGGCGGTGAGGCCGTGGCCGGCGAGGCGTTCCAGCTGGCGGCGGAGGATCTGGCGCGGCGCGGCGACGACGGGTGAGCCGTCCTCCCAGGCGAGGTCGGCCATGACCATGGCGGTGCCCTCGTTCCAGGGGACT
The DNA here is from genome assembly GCF_053617235.1 of Streptomyces sp. NPDC055749. Classification (NCBI taxonomy): domain Bacteria; kingdom Bacillati; phylum Actinomycetota; class Actinomycetes; order Kitasatosporales; family Streptomycetaceae; genus Streptomyces; species Streptomyces sp. NPDC055749. The sequence goes on from NZ_JBSHFH010000026.1 coordinate 38,778, forward strand.
CTGCGCAGTGTGGTGAGGTCGGGGCGCATGGCGAAGTCGCCGTACCCGTTGTCCCAGGAGGCCATGGCGTATCCGTCGACGGTGTTCATGTCGGGGTCGACGGCGAGCAGGTAGTTGCAGCCCTCGGTGCCGTGTTCGGCGACCTCGTCGAGGAAGAAGTGGGCGGCGAACCGCTTGCCCTGCAGCCTTCCCTGCATGTCGGGGAAGGCCAGGACGACGGTGTCGATCTCACCGCTCCTGACGAGGACGCGCAGCTCCTCGATGCCGAGCGGGGGTGTTCGGTCTGCCACTGGGAACTCTCCTCCTTGGGTCAGCCGGAAGACTTAAGGTATGGGAATGAACCATTGATGGGAAGGGAATCGGGACGTGGCCGAGGAAACCGGCGGGAACGGATCCATCGACCGGCTGACACCCGTGCTGCGGCCGGTCCGCGCGGGCAACGGGTTCGAGGAGGCGCTGGAGCAGATCCTCCAGGTGGTCAGGCTCGGCCTGGTGTCCGGCGGCGAGCGGCTGCCCGCGGAGCGAGAACTGGCCGAACTGCTCGGGATCAGCCGGGTCACCCTGCGCGAGGTGCTGAAGGTCCTCCAGGACCAGGGCCTGGTGGAGAGCCGGCGCGGGAGGTACGGAGGCACGTTCGTACTGCCCCGCACCGGCGCGGCGGGCGAGGACGAGCTGCGCCGCAGGGTGGCGGCGGTCGACATCGAGGACGTGCTGCGCTTCCGGGAGGTGCTGGAGTCCGGGGCGGCCGGGCTGTGCGCCACGCGCGGGCTCGACGACGAGGGCGCGGAGCGGCTGCGTACGGCTCTGAAGGCGACCCACGAAGCACCTCTGCCCGACTACCGCAGGCGCGACACCCTGCTCCACCTGACGCTTGCCGAACTTTCCGGCTCCCCCTCGCTCACCGCGCAGTACGCGGCGGTCCGCGCCACGGTGAACGACCTGCTGGACTGCATACCCCTGCTCGTACGCAATCTGGAGCACGCGCAGCATCAGCACACGGCCCTCGTCGAGGCCGTGCTCGACGGGGACGAGGAGGCCGCGCGGGCGGTGATGCGCGAGCACTGCGCGGGCACCGCGGCGCTGCTGCGGGGATTCCTGACCTGACCGCGACACCACCTTGCGCGGCGCCCCATGAACCGCAAAGGTATGCCTCAACACCATTGAACTGGGCCGCTGCGGAGTCGGCGGGCCGGAGGGACCGCATCATGTCCGAACCTCTCATCGGCGTCACGACCTATCTGGAGCCCGCGGCCCGCTGGGGCGTCTGGGAGCTGCCAGCGGCCCTGCTCCCCGCCGCGTATCCGCGGCTGGTCCAGCGCTGCGGCGCGCTGGCCGTCCTGCTCCCGCCGGACGCGCCCGCGAGGGCAGCGAGCACCGTGGCCCGGCTGGACGGCCTGGTCATCGCGGGCGGCGCGGACGTCGAACCCGGGCTGTACGGCGCGGAGCGCGACGCCAGGACCGGCCCCGCGGCCCGCGAACGCGACGCCTGGGAACTGGCCCTGCTGCGTGCCGCGCTGGAGTCCGGCACCCCGGTGCTGGGGATCTGCCGCGGCATGCAACTGCTGAACGTGGCGCTGGGCGGCACCCTGATCCAGCACATCGACGGACACACCGGCCCGCCCGGTACGACCGGCGTCCTGGGCGAGCACACGGTGAAGCCGGTGCCGGGGACCCGGTACGCGTCGGTCGTGACCGAGGAGTCCGCGGTGCCCACCTACCACCACCAGGCCGTGGACCGGCTCGCTCCGGGTCTCGTGGTGTCCGCGTACGCGGCTGACGGCACGGTCGAGGCGGTCGAACTACCTGGTGAGCAGTGGGTGCTCGGGGTGCAGTGGCACCCCGAGATGGGCACGGACCCGCGGGTGATGCGGGCGCTGGTGGCCGCCGCTTCGGCGGCCGCTACGACTCCAGAGGACACCGTCGCGCGGGCCGGCGGCGGCCTGCGCTGAAGCGGCGCCCTACGCCTGGTGCCCCGTCAGCGAGAGCAGGTCGCGGGCCGGGCCCGTGGGGCGGTGGCCTGTGGGCCAGACCGCGCGGAGCTGGCGCCGCAGCCGTACGCCCGCGATGGGGACAGGGACCAGGCGGCGGGCGGACAGCTCCTCGCCGAGCGCCAGTTCGCTCAGTACGCAGGGGCCCGCGCCGCTCTCCGCCGCACCCTTCACCGCCGTGGTCGAGGAGAGTTCGAGGAGCGGCTGCGCCAGGCCGCCGTGGGCGGCGAGTGCGGCGTCGAGGACCTGGCGGGTGCCGGAGCCGTACTCGCGCAGGATGAGCGGGGTCGCGGCCAGTTCCCCGGCGGTCAGAGGGGTGCGGCGGCGGGCCCAGGGGTGGCTGGGGGCGACCACGACGACGAGGCGGTCGTGGGCGATGACCGTACCGTCGAGACCTTCCGGTATCGAGAGGCCCTCCACGAATCCCAGATCGGCCTCGCCGCCGAGCAGGCGCTGCGCGACGGCTGCGGAGTTGCCGGCCAGCAGCGACACCGCCGTATCAGGACGTTCGGCGCGCAGTGCGATCAGCCAGCCCGGGAGCAGGTACTCGGCGATGGTCATGCTGGCCGCGACCCGCAGCCGGGAGTCCCGCCGGTCGCGCAGCGCCTGCGCGCCCGCGTCGAACGCCTCCGCCGCCTCGACGATCCTGCGGGCCCAGTCCGTGACGAGTGCCCCCGCGTCGGTCAGCCGGGAGCCGCGGGGCGAGCGGTCCAGGAGGGCGACCCCGAGCTGCCGCTCCATCGTGCGGACGCGGCTGGAGGCCGCGGGCTGGGTGATACCGACGTCGCGTGCCGCGCGCCCGAGGCTGCCGTGGCGGGCGACGGCGAGAAGCAGTTCCAGCGCGCCCAGGTCGGGAACCCGGTGGGACAGGGGTGTGTGCTGATCGCTGGACATAAAGGCAGCTTATGACCTCATAGGGCAGGACTCCCTGGTGGGGGACGCCGTACACCACCAGAATCGTGGCATGGCCATCTATCCGCAGACCCAGTCCCGCGCCGGTGTGTACCGCCCGGCCGCCCTCCGGCTCCCGGCCCTGCGGCACTTCGGCCCCAACTGGTACGCGACCGTCATGGGCACCGCGATCGTGGCGAGCGCGGGCGTCGCTCTGCCGGTGGACATCCCCGGGCTGCGGGCCGCCTGCACGGTCGTGTGGGCGCTCTCGGCGGTGCTGCTCGCCGTCGTCCTCGTGGCCCGCGCGGGCCACTGGCTGCTCCACCGCGACCAGGCACGCGCCCACCTCCTGGACCCGGCGGTCGCGCCGTTCTACGGCTGTCTCTCCATGGCGCTGCTCGCGGTCGGCGGAGCCACGATGGTGGTCGGCCAGGATGTGATCGGGCACGGGGCCGCCGTCGCCGTGGACACGGTGCTGTTCGTCCTCGGCACGGTGATCGGGCTCGTCACCGCGGTCGCGATCCCGTATCTGATGGTCGTACGCCACCGGCCTGCCCCCGGTACGGCCTCGCCGGTCTGGCTGCTTCCGCTGGTGGCGCCCATGGTCTCGGCGGCGCTCGGTCCGCTGCTGGTGCCAGAGCTGCCCGCCGGACAGTGGCGTGAGGCGCTGCTGCTGGCCTGCTACGCGATGTTCGGTCTTTCCCTGCTGGCGACGCTGGTGGTGCTGCCGCTGGTGTTCGGCCGACTGCTGCACCACGGGCCGCTGCCCCTCGCCCTGACGCCCACGCTGTTCCTGGTGCTCGGCCCGCTGGGGCAGTCGACGACCGCGGTCAATCAGCTAGCCGATGCGGCGCCGGGGGCGATCGGGGCCCCGTACGCCTCCGCCTTCGCCGCGTTCGCCGTGCTGTACGGGGTGCCCGTGATGGGGTTCGCGCTGTTGTGGCTGGCGCTGGCCGGGGCGATGGTCGTGCGGGCGGTGCGGGGCGGGATGACGTTCACGATGACCTGGTGGGGCTTCACCTTCCCGGTCGGTACGTGTGTCACCGGCGCCGCCGGGCTGGCCAGGCACACCGGGCTCGCGGCCTTCACCTGGCTGGCCGTCGCGCTGTACGTGTTCCTCGTGGTGGCCTGGGCGGTGGCCGCGGTCCGGACGCTGCGGGGGCTGGCCGGCGGAACGCTGCTGCCGGTGGCGGTCCGTACCGCGTAAGGGACGTGTCGTCAGCGGCGGGGGTCGAAGGTGGCGTCCACATGCTCCGCGACCGCGACGACGAGCAGTCTCGTGCCGGGTACGGTCGCGCGCCAGCGGTGCCGCACCCCGCCGGAGAGGAACAGCGTGTCGCCTCGGTCGAGCCGGTACGCCTGCCCCTCGGCCTCCACCTCGGCGGCGCCCTCCACCACGTACATCACCTCGTCGTTGCGGTGCTGGAACTCGCGCCCGAGGTCCTGCTCGCCGGTGAACTCCAGGGCGCTGAGCTGATGTCGGCCGCGCACCACTCTGCGTACCCCGTCGCCCTCGCCCGCGCGTACGACGTCCACGGCGCGCGCCGAGTCGGCGGCGGCCCGCAGCCGGGCGGTCGTGGTCTCCAGGGCTTCCGCGACGCGGTCCAGGGACTTGGCGCTCGGCCGGGCCCGTTCGTTCTCGATCTGGCTCAGAAAGGGCACGGACAGTCCGCTGCGCCCGGCGACCGCGGACAGCGTGAGCCCGAGGCTCCTGCGCCGTCGGCGGACCGCGGCACCTACCCGCGGTGTGTCCTTGTCGTCCATGTCCGGCTCCCTCCCGCCTGGCCATCCTCCCGGCTGCCAGCACCCTACGCATGTCGTTCACGGTATGGCGCCGAAGCGAATGGAGGGAAACCTACCGGGGAGTGACCGGGAGTACACCGAAAGGGACGGCCCCGGTGCGATACCGGGGCCGTCCCTTTCGTGTACTGCGGGGCGCGATCAGCTGCCGACGGGCGTCAGCTCGTCGATCACTTCCGGATTGGCATCCATCCAGTTACGGGCGGATTCCTTCTCCTTGCCCGCACCGCCCTTCTGGATCTCCACCTCGAGCGAGGCGAGCTGCGCCTCGCTGAGCTTGAACTCCTTGAGCCAGCCGGTCAGCTCGGGGAAGTCCTTGGCGAAGTCCTTCTTGGCGACCGTGTGGATCTGCTCGCCCTCGCCCCAGGCACCCTTCGGGTCCTTGAGCTTCTTCAGGTCGTGCTTGCCGTAGGCCCAGTGCGGCGACCACAGGGTCACCACGACGGGCTCCTTCTTCTTGATCGACCGGTTGAGCTCGGCCAGCATCGAGGAGGTGCTTGAGGAGACGACCTCGTACTCGCCCTCGATCCCGTACTCCTTGAGGACCTTCTTGTTCAGCGTGCCCATCATCCCGGCGCTCGACTCGATGCCGATGATCTTGCCGTTGAACTTCTTGCCCTGGCCCTTGAGGTCGTCGAGCGAGTCGATGCCCTTCACGTACGAGGGGACGCTCAGTTCCAGCGAGGTCGGCCCGTACCAGGAACCGAGATCGGTGAGGTTGTCCTTGTACCGGTCCCAGTAGTCCTTGTGCGTGGTCGGCAGCCAGGAGTCGAACTGGACGTCCATCTGCCCCTGCGCGAGACCCGTGTACAGGGGGCCGGGGTCGAGCTGCTTGACCGTCGTCCTGTAGCCGCGGTCCTCCAGCATGTTCTGCCAGAGGTACGTGCTGGCGATGGCCTCGTCCCACGGGAAGTAGCCCATGTTGACCGTCTTGCCCGCGTCCTTGCCCTGCGCCGAGCCTCCGGCACCGGCGGGGAGCGGGGCGAGCTTGTCGACGAGGCCCGGGTTCTTCTTCAGCCAGGCGCGGACGCCGTCCTGCTCCTTGCCCTGGCCCGCTGCCTGGATCTCGTTCTCCAGGCCGGTGAGCTGCTCCTCGGTGAGCTTGAACTTCTTCAGCCAGTCGGCGACCGCGGGTGCCTTCTTGGCGAAGCCCTTGTGCGCGACGGTGTGGATGTTCTCGCCCTTGCCCCAGGCACCCTTGGGGTCCTTGAGCTTCTTCAGGTCGTGCTTGCCGTAGGCCCAGTGCGGCGACCACAGGGTCACCACGACGGGCTCCTTCTTCTTGATGGAGGCGTTCAGCTCGGCCAGCATCGAGGAGGTGCTCGAGGAGACGACCTCGTACTCGCCGTCGATCCCGTACTCCTTGAGGACCTTCTCGTTCAGCGTGCCCATCATCCCGGCACTGGCCTCGATGCCGATGATCTTGCCGTTGAACTTCTTGCCCTGGCCCTTGAGGTCATCGAGCGAGTCGATGCCCTTCACGTACGAGGGAACCGTCAGCTCCAGCGAAGTGGGGCCGTACCAGGAACCGAGGTCGTCCAGCTGGTCGCTGTACTTGTCCCAGTAGTCCTTGTGCGTGGTCGGCAGCCAGGAGTCCGTCTGGAAGTCGACGTCGCCGCGGGCGACACCGGAGTAGAGCGGACCGGCGTCGAGCTGCTTGATGCCGGTCGTGTAGCCGCGCTGCTCCAGGAGTTCCTTCCAGAGGAAGGTGGAGGCGATGCCCTCGTCCCAGGGGATGTAGCCCAGGTTGATCTTCTGGCCCTGGCCGACGTTCGTACCGGCCGCCTGAGCGGTCTTCCCCTTGTCGGAGCCCACGAAGTTCAGGCCGCCCGCGACGAGCGCCAGGACGACCACGCCGACCGTCGCGACCGCGGTACCCGGCTTGTAGTGCGCGAACGCGAGACGTCGCGCACCGGCCGCCGCCTTGGCCGCGGCACGGCGGCCGAGCGGGGAGACCCGCTCGTTGAGCGCTCCGGTCATCCGGTCCAGGTACATGGCGAGGATGACGACGGCGATACCGCTCTCGGCGGCCAGGCCGACCTGGAGCTGGGTGATCGCGGCGTACACCTTCTCGCCGAGACCGCCGGCTCCGGCCATACCGCCGATGACGACCATCGACAGCGCCAGCATGATGACCTGGTTGATACCGGCCATGATCGTCGGCAGGGCGAGGGGCAGCTGCACCCGGGTCAGGGTGTGCTTGGGCGAGGTGCCGAACGCCTCGGCCGCCTCGACCAGTTCGCTGTCCACCTGGCGGATGCCGAGCTCGGTCATGCGTACGCCCGGGGGCATCGCGAACACGATGGTGGCGATCACGCCGGGGGTGACGCCGACGCCGAAGAACATGACGCCGGGGATCAGATAGACGAAGGCCGGCATCGTCTGCATGACGTCGAGCACGGGCCGCAGAGTGGCGCTGACCTTGTTGTTGCGCGCGGCCCAGATACCCATGGGCACGGCGATCACGATGGTGATGACCGCTGCCACGACGACCAGCGACAGCGTGGCCATCGCCTCGTCCCAGAGGGCGAGGGAGTCGATCAGGGCGAAGCCCACGAAGGTGAGCACCGCCGGGATCACACCGCGCAGCCAGAAGGCTATGACGGCGAAGATGCCCGCCATGAGCAGCGGTTCACCGCCGCTGAGCACCGCGTTGACGCCGTCGTACATGCCGCCGAGGACGGCCTTGATGGCGTCGAAGATCCAGGTGAGGTTCGACTGGAGCCAGTCGACCGCGTTCTCGACCCATTCGCCGAAGGTGAACCTAGGCACCGGCGGTCACCTTCTTGACGTCACGCGGAGCGGGGAGCACCGTCTCGATCTGCGGTTCCTCGCCGAGGGCGGCGAGGAGCCGGTTGCGGGGTACGACGCCGATGACGTCGCCCTCCGCGTCGGTGACCGCGACCGCGACACCACTGGTGGAGCAGGGGGTGAAGAGCTCGGCGATCGGCGTCTCGGCGGACACCGTCGCGGGCGCCTCGGCCAGCAGGTCCTCGTCGGAGCGGCCCGCTTCGGGCTTCTCCATGATCGAACCGGCGGTGAGCACGCGCGAGCGGTCGACGTCCTGGATGAACGACGCGACGTAGTCGTTGGCCGGACGGACCAGGATGTCCTCGGCGGTGCCCTGCTGGACGATCTTCCCGTCACGCATCACGGCGATCCGGTCACCGAGGCGCATGGCCTCGTTGAGGTCGTGCGTGATGAAGACGATGGTCTTCTTGAGCCGCTTCTGCAGTTCGAGGAGCTGGGACTGCATATCGCGGCGGATCAGCGGGTCCAGGGCGCTGAAGGACTCGTCCATCAGCAGCAGGTCCGCGTCCGTGGCGAGCGCGCGGGCCAGGCCGACCCGCTGCTGCATACCGCCGGACAGCTCGTCGGGCCAGGACTTCTCCCAGCCGGCGAGGCCGGTCATCTCCAGCGCCTCGGCTGCGCGCTTCTCACGCTCGGCGCGCGGCACACCCTGGACTTCCAGGCCGTACGCGGCGTTCTCCAGGACGCTCCTGTGCGGGAAAAGCGCGAAGTGCTGGAACACCATGCTGATCTTGGAGGAGCGGACCTTGCGCAGCTCTCGGGGGCTCAGGGCGGTCAGGTCCTGACCGTCGAAGAGCACACGTCCGGCTGTGGGGTCGAGCAGTCCGTTGAGCATCCGCAGCAACGTGGACTTGCCGGACCCGGACAGACCCATCACGACAAAGATCTGGCCCGGTTCCACGGTGAACGATGCGTCGATCACCGCTGCGGTCGTTCCGTCGGCGCGCAGCTCGTCGCGGTCCGTGCCGCTCTCGAGCTTCTGCACGGCTTGATCGGGTCGTCTGCCGAACACCTTGTACAGGTGCTCAGCTTGCAGCCTTGACACATACACCTCACGCGTTGAACCGAAAACGGTCTGCCACCCCCGCCGGCAGACCGTGGAGCGGTGCGGATTCGGTCCGCACTGCACGTGCACTAGGGCCTGTCCGGCCCTAGTTGAAAATGCGACGTGGTCCGCTCCGATGGCGCGCCTGCCCGCACTTACGTAACCCAAACACGAGAGTGACCCAGTTCACTTTTAATCCCGGTTCATCCGGGAACCGCACAGCACCGGCCGCTCACCGCGCGTGTCAGTGGTGTGCGGCATCATCGGGGTGTGACGCGACGCCTGATGCTCCTCGACACCGCTTCCCTCTACTACCGCGCCTATTTCGGTGTACCGGACTCGGTGCGCGCACCGGACGGCACCCCGGTGAACGCCGTGCGCGGGCTGCTCGACTTCATCGGACGCCTGGTGCAGGACCACCGGCCGGACGAGCTGGTCGCCTGCATGGACGCCGACTGGCGGCCTCACTGGCGCGTCGAGCTGATCCCCACGTACAAGGCGCACCGGGTGGCCGTGGAGACCCCCGCGGGCCTGGCCGACGAGGAGGACACCCCCGACACGCTGGCCCCGCAGGTCCCGATCATCGAGGACGTCCTCGACGCCCTCGGGATCGCCCGGGTCGGCGTCGCTCCGTACGAGGCGGACGACGTGATCGGCACGCTGACCGGCCTGGCGAAGGGCCCCGTGGACATCGTCACGGGCGACCGGGACCTCTACCAGCTGGTCGACGACGCCCGGGAGGTGCGGGTGCTCTACCCGCTCAAGGGCGTCGGCTCGCTCCAGATCACCGACGAGGCGTGGCTGCGCGAGAAGTACGGCGTGGACGGCGCCGGCTATGTCGATCTGGCCCTGCTGCGGGGCGACCCGAGCGACGGCCTGCCGGGCGTCCCCGGCATCGGCGAGAAGACGGCCGCCAAGCTGCTCGACGCCTTCGGCGACCTGGCCGGGATCATGGCCGCGGTCGACGACCCCGCCGCCAGGCTGACCCCCTCGCAGCGCAAGCGGCTGGACGAGGCGCGGGAGTACGTGGCGGTCGCGCCGAAGGTCGTCCGGGTCGCCGGGGACGTACCCCTGCCCTCGTTCGATCCGGCGCTGCCGCGCGAGCCGCACGACCCGGCCGCCCTCGAAGCACTCGCGGAGCAGTGGGGGCTCGGCGGCGCACTGATGCGCCTGCTCTCCACACTGCGGAGCTGAGGTGCTAACTTAGGTAAGCCTAAGTATTCGGAACCCAGGGAGACCCTCGTGGCAGAACGACCGGCACGCCAGGCACCCAAGGCGCAAGGGGCCCAGGTCCTGCGCACCGAGCAGATCACTCCGCACATGGTGCGCGTGGTGCTCGGTGGTGACGGTCTTGCCGACTTCGCACTCTCCGGGTTCACCGACCACTACATCAAGCTGTGCTTCGCACCCGAGGGCGCGGAGTACGCACACCCCTTCGACATGGCCGCGATCCGCGAGGAGTTCCCCCGCGAGCTGTGGCCGACCACCCGCACCTACACGGTGCGCACCTGGGACCCGGCCACGCGCGAGCTGACGGTCGACTTCGTGGTGCATGGCGACGAGGGCCTCGCGGGACCGTGGGCGATGCGCGCCGCACCGGGCGACCAGGTGACGTTCCTGGGCCCCGGCGGGGGCTACGGACCGGACCCGTCGGCGGACTGGCACCTGCTGGCAGGTGACGAGAGCGCCCTGCCGGCGATCGCCGCGACCCTGGAGCAGATGCCGGCGGGCGCGGTGGTCCACGCGTTCGTCGAGGTGACGGACGCCTCGGAGGAGCAGAAGATCGTCACGCCCGACGGTGTCTCCGTCACCTGGCTGCACCGCGGTGACCGCCCGGTCGGCGAGGCCCTGACGGCGGCGGTGAAGTCCCTGGACTTCCCCGCGGGCGAGGTCAGTGCGTTCGTGCACGGTGAGGCGGGGTTCGTGAAGGACATCCGCCGCCATCTGCGCCTGGAGCGGCAGATCCCGCTCCCGCAGCTGTCGATCTCCGGTTACTGGCGCGCGGGCCAGAGCGACGACGCCTGGCGCGCGGTCAAGCGCGAGTGGAACGAGCAGGTGGAGCGCGAGCAGGAGAGCGCCGCGTAACACGCAGACACAGGAACCCCGGTCACCGTCCTCGACGGTGACCGGGGTTCAGCCGTTCCCGGGCCCCTTCTCCCCACCGAACGCCCGCGCCGACGCGTCCACGTGTGCGAGCCGTCGCAGCGCGCTGAACATCGCCTCGCCCAGCACCGTGCCGACGACCACGCTCTCCACCAGTTCCTCCCGCGCCACCCGCCGCCCGACGTAGTCCAGGTCGGCACGGGCGACCGGCTCGGCGGCGTCGGCGTAGGCGTCGAGCAGTTCGACGAATCCCCCGTGCCCGGCCCGCCGCAGCGCGGCCAGCACCGCGGCGAGGGTCTCAGCGGCGGGGCTCGCCGCATCGACGTGCCAGCCGCGCCGCTCCAGCAGTTCGGCCACGTCCTCGCGCGCGTCCTCCAGCTCGGGCCCCGGATCGCCCCCTTCCAGCGCCGCGATCCGCCTCGCCGCGACACCCAGCACCTTGTGCACGGGCTGCTCGGGGTCGTCGATCGAGTGGAGTACGTCCCCGATCGCGGAGAGCGAGAGTCCGCCGACATCGAGCAGGGCACGGATCAGCTTCAGCCTGCGCTCGTGCCCCGAGTCGTACGTCGCCTGATTCGGGCTGGTCAACTGCCCCGCGGGCAGCAGCCCTTCCCGTACATAGAACTTGATCGTCGGTACCGGAACGCCCGACCTGCGACTCAACTCACCGATGCGCACAGCGTGTTCTTCCTTCCGCCCTTGCCAACTACGGAGCCCATAGTAGATAGTTCCACTACCGGATAGCAGACAGTTCCACTATCCATAGTGACTCTTGATCCTCAACGGGGGTATCCCTATGACGTCCTGGCGTTCCTGGCACCGTTCCTTAGTCCTCTTCGCCGCGGCGATGGCCGTGATGGCGTTCGTCTCCGGCATAGGACTCCTCGTCGACGACCGGGTCCTCGCGGGCTCGGCGATCTGGGCCAAGCCCTTCAAATTCGCCATCTCGTTGGCGGTGTACGCGCTCTCGCTCGCCTGGATGCTGACTCTGCTCACGCGCGGCCGTCGCATCGGCCGGTGGGCCGGGAACGTGGTCGCGCTGACCAGCCTGGTGGAGATGGTGCTCATCACCGTCCAGGTGGTCCGCGGAAGGCGCATCCACTTCAACCACGCCACCCCGTTCGACTCCTCCCTGTACGACGCCATGGCCGTCACCGTCGTCATCCTCTGGACCGGCACCCTCGTCATCGCGATCCTGCTGATGCGCTCCCGGATCGCGGACCGTGCCTCGGCCTGGGCGATCCGTGCGGGCGTCGTCCTCGCCCTCATCGGAGCCGGCCTCGGCTTCCTGATGACGCAGCCGACCGCCGAGCAGAAGGCGGCGGGCGACCTCGACACGGCGGATGTGATCGGCGCCCACGCGGTCGGCGTACCGGACGGCGGACCCTCGATGCCCCTCACCGGCTGGTCGACGACCGGCGGCGACCTGCGCATCCCGCACTTCGTCGGCATGCACGCACTCCAGCTGCTCCCGCTCCTCGTACTGGTGCTGGTCGCGTCGGCGACCCGCCTCCCCCGGCTGGCCGACCCACGGGTCCGGCTGCGCCTGGTGCTCGTCGCCTCCGGTGCGTACGCGGCCGTCGTCGCCCTGCTCACCTGGCAGGCGCTGCGCGGTCAGCCGCTGATCCACCCGGACGGAGCGACGCTCACCGCGGCGGCCCTGATCCTCGGCGTCACCGCCGGGGGCGTGTACGCGGCGCTGCGCCCGTCGCCCGCGACTTCCGCGGGCGATCCCACCCCCGCCGACAAGGAGTTCGTGGCATGACCGGTGCACTCTTCGAAATCACGTTCCTGCTGGCCGCCCCCTTCTGGCTGCTCATGATCTTCGCGCCCCACCGGCGCGTCACCGCGCGTATCGCCGCCTCCCCGCTGACGGTCCTGCCGGTGCTGGCCGTCTACATCGCGATGGCTGTGCCGGTCTTCCCCGAACTGTGGACCGCGGTGCGCAGCCCCGATATCGACACGTTCCGCGATCTGACGGCCCTCGCGAACGGCGCCGGCGCGATCTGGGCGCAGGTCATCGCCTGGGACCTGCTGCTGGGGCAGTGGATGTACCTGGAAGGGCGGCGACTGAACATCTCTCCGCTGGTGATGGGCCCGCTGCTGGTACTGACGATTCTGCTCTCGCCGTTCGGCCTCCTGGTCTACCTGACCCTGCGTGCGGCCAGGACCCGGGCAGGGAATCGGCTCCCCGGCAGTGAGCCGGTCGCGCACGGCCTCGCGGATTCTCCGGTGCGTGGAAGAATTTCCACCGATTGACCAATCCACGTGGCCGACGGCTCCGAATCACGTGTGCGAACTGTTGTGCCGTCTTGGAGGAAGCCCGCGTGAAAGAAGCAGTGCACATCAGCGGAGCCCCTGAGGCGGGGCCCGATCTGCAAGAGCTCCTGGTGATGGCCGCCCGCGGAGACCAGAATGCCTTCGCCTCGGTGTACGACGCCGTCTGCGGACCCGTGCTCGGGCTGGTGCGCAGTGTGCTCCGCGACCCCGCGCAGTCCGAAGAGGTGGCGCAGGAGGTCCTGGTGGAGGTGTGGCGCACGGCGCCCCGCTTCCGGCCCGACCGCGGCAGCGCCATGAACTGGGTACTGACGCTCGCGCACCGCCGTGCCGTCGACCGGGTCCGCTCGGCGCAGGCCTCGGCGGCCCGCGAGCACAAGGCCGCTCTGCTGGACCGTACGCCCGACTTCGACGAGGTCGCGGAACAGGTCGAGACCCGGCTCGAACGCGAGCAGGTCCGGCGCTGTCTGCGGACCCTCTCCGAACTGCAACGTCAGTCCGTGACCCTGGCCTACTACCAGGGCCTCACCTACCGCGAGGTGTCGGAGCTGCTCTCCGTACCTCTCGGAACGATCAAGACACGACTGCGTGACGGGCTGATCCGGCTGCGCGACTGCCTGGGGGTGAACGCATGAGCACGCCCGAGCTGCACACGCTGACCGGGGCCTACGCCCTGCACGCACTGCCGGACGACGAACGGCACGAGTTCGAAAGGCACCTGGTGGTCTGCGAGGCATGCGCCCAGGAGGTACGGGAGCTGTCCGCGACCGCCGCCCGGCTGGGTCTCGCGGTGTCCCGGACGCCGTCCGCCGGAATGCGCGCCCGGGTGCTGGGCGAGATCACGACGGTACGCCAGGAGCCGCCGCCGCACGGCCGGCTCGCCCGCTCCACCGGGGCCGGCGACCGGGTCCGCCGCCGGACCCAGTTCGTGCTCGCGGCCTGCATCGCCGCCGCCGCGGCGTTCGGCGGGGTCGCGGTGTGGCAGAACCAGGTGGCCCAGGACGCCCGCCAGGAGGCGAACCAGGCCGAGCAGCGGAGCGAACAGCTGGTCCAGGTGCTCGCGGCTCCGGACGCGAAGACCACTTCGGGCGCGCTGAAGGACGGTGCGCGGGGCACCGTCGTCGTCTCGCAGAGCGCGAACCGGGCGGTGTTCCTCGCTTCGGGGATGGAGCGGCCACCGGCCGGCTCGGTGTACCAGCTGTGGTTCGACGAGGGCGGCACCATGCGGTCCGCGGGTCTGATGAACCCGTCCCAAACGGACGAGGCGGTCCTGATGGAGGGACCGGTCGACCAGGCGTCCGGCATGGGCATCACCGTCGAACCCGCCGGGGGGTCCGAGCAGCCGACCACGGCGCCGCTGGCTCTGATGAGCCTGCCGGCCTGAGGTCGTCACTCGATCGGCTGACTGACCAATCCGCGCGCCGAGCGGGACCGAATCACCTGTGTGAGAACAGATCGGGACGATTCGCAGCCGCACGGGGCCTCCGGGTCCCGGCGATCCCGCTGGGCACGCGCAGCCTTCGCCGCGCTCAGCGGTCTGATCGCCGGGTTCAGCGCCCTGTGCGTCGCGGAACTGGTCGCGGCTGTCGTACGTCCCGAGGCGGGTCCGGTCACCGCGGTGGGCGGTGCGGTCATCGACCGCACTCCCTCGGCGGTCAAGGACTTCGCCATCCGCAACTTCGGGACCAACGACAAGCTGGTGCTCCAGCTCGGCATCGTCGCGCTGCTGGCGGTCTTCGCCATGACGGTGGGGGTACTGGCGCTGCGGCACCGGCGGCTCGGCTCTGCGGCCGTACTGATCTTCGGTGTGGTCGGGGCAGTGGCGGCGGTAGGACGGCCCGAGGGCCGGCCCGCCGACGCCCTGCCGTCGGTGGTGGGTGCCCTGGTTGCCGCAGGAGTGCTGTATCTCCTGGTCGGACGGCTTGCCCCGAAGGCCCTTCCGTCTCCCGCGGCTGGGGAGACGGAGGTCCGGGCGTACCAGGGCACCTTCGATCGTCGAGGCTTCATCATCGCGGCGACCGCCGCCGCGGCGGCCTCGGCGGGTGCCGGATACCTGGGGCGCCGGGTCACCGCGTCCGTACAGGCGGGGGCGTCGGCCTCACGTGGCGCGATCACCCTTCCGGTTCCCGGTTCTGCGGCGCCCGCCGTACCCCGCGGCGCCGATCTCGGCATCCGGGGGCTGAGCTCCTTCGTCACGTCGAACAAGAGCTTCTACCGGGTGGACACCGCCCTGGTCGTGCCGCGCGTCGACGCCCGCAGGTGGCGGCTGCGCATCCACGGCAAGGGCGTGAGCAACCCCCTCACCGTCGACTTCGAGGACCTGCTCCAACGGGAGCTGATCGAGCGTGACATCACGCTGACCTGCGTCTCCAACGAGGTCGGCGGTCCCTACATCGGCAACGCCCGCTGGATCGGCGTACGACTGGCCGATCTGCTGCGCGAGGCCGGGGTGAAGCCCCCGTCGAAGGGCGGGAGGGCCGACCAGATCGTGGCCCGGTCGGTCGACGGCATGACGATCGGCACACCGGTCGAGGACGTCATGGACGGCCGCGACGCGATGCTCGCCCTCGGGATGAACGGCGAGCCGCTTCCCTTCAGCCACGGCTTCCCCGTCCGGATGCTCGTACCCGGTCTGTACGGCTATGTGTCCGCCTGCAAATGGATCAAGGACATCGAGCTGACGACCTTCGACTCGTACGACGCGTACTGGGTCAAGCGGAGCTGGTCGCGCCGGGCCCCGGTCAAGACCCAGTCGCGGATCGACACCCCGCGCCCCTTCGCCTCCCCCAAGCCGGGCACGGTGCCCGTCGCCGGGGTCGCCTGGGCCCAGCACCGGGGCATCGCCCGGGTGGAGGTGCGCGTCGACCGGGGCGAGTGGAACACCGCCCGGCTGGCCGCCGAGGACAGCAGGGACACCTGGCGCCAGTGGGTGTGGGAGTGGCCGGCCACGTCCGGCAACCACACCCTCGAAGTCCGCGCGACGGACCGCACGGGCGCCACCCAGACCGACAAGCGGGTCAGCACCGTGCCCAACGGCGCGACCGGCTGGCATTCGGTGGTGGTCGACGTGTCCTGAATCTCCGTCACCCTCATCCGCACTGTGCACGCCCCAGCAACGCAAACAACAGAATCCGAACCAGGAGAACGTCATGAACACCCTCCACTTCCGCCGTGCAGCCGTCGCCGTGTCCGCCGCAGCCGTGCTGCCGCTCGCTCTGACGGCCTGCTCCAGCGACACGAAGGACTCGGCGGCCGGCTCCACGCCCGCCGCGGCAGCGTCGTCCGCCACGGCCAACACGGACGAACCGTTCGGCCCGGGCTGCGCGTCCGTGCCGGCGGACGGGGCGGGCTCGTTCGACGGCATGGCGAAGGACCCGGTCGCGACGGCCGCGTCGAACAACCCGGAGCTCTCCACGCTGGTCACCGCCGTCAAGCAGGCGGGCCTGGTCGACACCCTGAACAACGCGGAGAACATCACGGTGTTCGCGCCGACCAACGACGCCTTCGCCAAGATCCCGAAGGCCGACCTCGACAAGGTCCTCGCCGACAAGGCGATGCTCACCAAGATCCTCACCTACCACGTCGTGGGCGAGAAGCTGACGCCGAAGCAGCTGGAGAAGGGCTCCTTCGACACGCTGGAGAAGAGCACCCTCACCACCTCCGGCTCGGGCGTGAAGTACACCGTCAACGACTCGGCGAAGGTGGTCTGCGGCAATGTCCCGACGGCCAACGCCACGGTCTACATCATCGACTCCGTGCTGATGCCCCCGAAGTAGCCCACCACCGCTTCCGCCCGGGACCTGACGACGACCTCCGGCCCCGGGCGGAGCCACGTGAGCACTTCGGTGCCGCGCGGACACGGCCGCGTGACGCCCGCGAAACAGCCCGTCCCTAATTTCTGTCGCCCGACAGGAAATCGGCGACAGGGGCTCATATGACTGCCACCGCACCACCAGGAGTACGGCAGGACGAGGCAGGGACCGGCCGGCGCGACTCGGGCGCGCTGGCCGGTTTCGGCTACCAGCAGGAGTTGCACCGGACCATGGGGCGGTACGCCTCGTTCGCCGCCGGGTTCTCCTTCATCTCCGTCCTCACCACGGTCTTCCAGTTCTTCGCGTTCGGCTTCTCGTTCGGCGGCGCCGCCTTCTTCTGGACCTGGCCCGCGGTACTCGCCGGGCAGCTCCTGGTCGCCGCCTGTTTCGCCGAACTCGCCGCCCGCTACCCGTTGTCGGGCGCGATCTACCAGTGGGCGACGCGGCTGAGCAATCCCGCGTTCGGCTGGTTCGCGGGCTGGATCATGGTGATCGGGCAGATCGTCGTGGTCGCCGCCGCGGCGCTGGCACTCCAGGTGGTGCTCCCCGCGATCTGGCCGGGCTTCCAGTTGCTGGGCGGCGACCCGGCACCGACCACCCCGACAGGCGCGGCCAACGCCGCCCTCCTCGCCGTGGTCATGCTCGCGCTCACCACCACGGTGAATCTGCTCGACAACCGGATCATGTCGGCCGTCAACCGGATCGGGGTCACGGCCGAGATCATCGGAGCCGTACTCATCGTCATACTCCTGTTCACACACGCCGAGCGAGACCCCGGCATCACGCTGCACACCGGCGGCGAGGGCGGCGCGATCGGTGCGCTGCTGGTCGGTTCGTTCACGGCGGCGTACGTCCTGATCGGATTCGACAGCGCGGGCGAGATGAGCGAGGAGACCCGCTCCCCGCGCCGCACAGCCCCCCGCACGATCCTGCTCGCCCTGGCGGCGGCGGGCGTTCTCGGCGGACTGCTGGTCCTGGGCGGGATCCTGGCAGCGCCGGACCTCACCGACGGCAGGCTGGCCACGGAGGGACTCCCCTACGTGCTGACCAGCAGCCTCGGCGACGGAGTCGGCCGCGCACTGCTCGCCGATGTCGCGGTGGCCATCGCCGTGGCCACCCTCGCCATCCAGACATCCGGGTCCCGGATGCTCTTCTCGATGGCGCGGGACGGCGTACTGCCCTGCTCGGCGCTGCTGTCAAAGGTCTCTCCCCGCACCGGCATGCCCGCCGCGCCCGCCCTGCTGGTCGGTGCGGCGGCTGCCGCGCTCGGCCTGCTCAACCTCGCGTCACCGGAGGCGTTCCTCGCGATCGGCACCACCTGCATCGCGATGCTCTATCTCGCGTACACGATGGTCACGGGCCCGATGCTGTGGCGAAGACTGCGCAACACCCCCCTCGCCCCGCCGGACGCCCCGCTCCACGACGAGACGGGCCGCCCGCTCTTCTCCCTGGGCCGCTGGGGCCTGCCGGTCAACGCACTGGCCTTCCTGTACGGAGTCGGCATGACGGTCAACCTGGCCTGGCCAAGAGCAGCGGTGTACGACCCGGCGGGCGGCCACTGGTACTTCCAGTGGTTCACGGTGCTGTTCCTGACGGTGACCGTGGCCCTCGGGGCGGTCTGGCGGACCTTTCGGGGGCGGAAGGATGACCCGGCTCAGCGGTGACGAGGTCACGGCAGTGGATTCGAATCCATAGGTCGACTCAATATCTACACATAAGGGAAAAGTAAGCGCAGAATGGGCAACATAGGCGCCCACCGCGCACACTCATCCGGCGGTCGGGCCCGCAGGACCGAAGGGACGAATCTCATGAGCAACGTCTCGCACACCGGGAGTGACATTCGCGCTCACCCCGATGTCTCCGAAATGCAAGCACGGTACGACCGCATGCTCGGCGGCCGTGACGTGGCCCTCGTGGACGCACCGGTACTCCTGGTCGGTCTGTACTGCGCCGTCTCGCCATGGGTGCTCCACTTCACGGCGAGCCAGCCCGCTCTGGTGGCGCACAACCTCGTCCTGGGCATCGCGATCGCGGTGCTGGCACTCGGGTTCACCGTGATGCCGGAGCGGATGTACGGACTGAGCTGGGCGATCTGCGCGATCGGTGCCTGGCTCATCGTGTCGACGTGGATCGTGGGCACCAGCCCAGACGCCGGGGTCGTGCTCAACAACGTCATCGTCGGCGCTCTGACCGTCCTGCTGGGCATGGCCTGCGCAGGCACGGCGATGAGAAGCAACAACAAGAAGACCTGATCGAGGAGGGTCGCCGGACAGCTGAACAGGTGTGGCCGCGGACCGGACACGGGATGTCAGGACCGCGGCCACAGCCCTGTCAGGCCCGGCGGCCCGCGCTACCGCCCGCGGCTCCGGCGATGCGCAGCGCCGCGTCCGCCGTCGCCTCGGCGAACGCCGCCACCGGACGCTCCGGGTCCGAGCGGTGCACCAGGATCACGCCCTCGATCAGGCCGAAGACCAGATCGGTGCGCAGTTCGGCCTCTCCCCTGTCGAACGCCGCGCCCGCCTCCGTGGCCGCCAGCAACTGCCCGTACGCCTCCTTCAGTTCCGCCCGCACCCGGTGGAAGCCGGCGAACCGCTCGGCACGCACCTCGGGCAGTACGTACAGCGCGCCCAGGTTGTACGGGCCTCCGCACAGCAGCGCCACGTCCGAGCGGCACAGCTCCCACAGGCGCGCCTCCGCGGACGCTTCGTCATCGGCGAGAAGCCGCCGGGCCAGCGCGAGCGACGGAGTGACCGTCGACTCCAGGAGTTCCGCGAGCAGATCCTCCTTGCCCGCCACGTAGTGGTACATCGTGGCCTGCCGCATGCCCGCCCGTTCGGCCACGGCCCTGGTGGTGGTCGCCGCGTAACCGCGCGTGGTGAACAGTTCGGCGGCGGCGGTCAGCAGTTCCTCGCGCGGGGACAGCCCGCTGTCGGGCCGCTGCTGTGCGCGCGGCCGGCCGACGCGTCTCCCGGTGGTGGACATGGGGCGATCGTCGCACATCCCCCTCCCCGCCCGATCTTGGTGAGCAGGCGGTAACTCCCCCGCAACGGACGGGCAATGGCCTCGACTCCACCGCGCCCTAATTTCTGTCGGGCGACAGAAACCATCGGAGGTCAGCCATGGCGACAGCGACGACATACGGGGCCCGGGACCACGCCCGCGCCCAGCACGGCACCCGGACCGAGGCCATGCCCGTGGTCCCCGCGGGCGACTGGCCCGCGGTGCTTCCCGGCACACCGGTCTGGGCCGAGACCGTCGCGGGCGGCAACTACACCCACCGCGTCCTCGCCCGCGGTACGGAACTGCGGCTCACCGACCTCGCGGGCGACGCCTGCGCACACCTGCTCCTCTTCGTCGACGGGCGCCCCTGGGAACGGCTCAACACCGCCGACACGGTCAAGGTGCAGTGGAACGCCTACCTGGGCGCCGGCCGGCTGCTCCTCTCCGACCAGGGACGCGTGCTCGCCTCGGTGACCGCCGACTCCTCGGGCCGCCACGACGCGCTGTGCGGCACCTCGTCGCTGCGGCGCAACACCGCGCGGTACGGCGACGGGACGCCGCAGTCGGACTCCCCCGCCGGACGGGAGCTCCTGAAGCTCGCCGCCGCCAAGCACGGCCTGGAGCCGCGCGATCTGCCGCCCTCGCTCTCCTTCTTCCAGGGCGTGGAGGTACGGGAGGACGGCGCCCTGGACTTCACCGGCTCGGCCGGACCCGGTACGGCGGTGACCCTCCGCGCGGAGCAGGACCTGACCGTACTGATCGCGAACGTGCCCCACCCGCTGGACCCGCGCCCCGCCTACACCAGCACCCCGCTGGAGGTGCTGGCCTGGCGGGCCCGGCCCACGGAGCCGGGCGACCCCCTCTGGGACGCCACCCCGGAGGGCCACCGGGCCTTCCTGAACACCCTCGACTTCCTCACCGCCAGGGGGCTCGCATGACCACCGTCCGTTCCACGACCGTCATTCCGGCCCGCGCCGCCTGGTCCTCGGTCGTCCGCGCCGGCGAGGCGCTCACCCTCACCGACCTCCACGGCAACCAGGCCGTCGACTTCCTCGTGTACGACGCCCACGACACGGCCGTCCGCTACAGCGCCCCGGACACGATCCACGCCCAGGGCGGCATCTTCCTCACGACCGGCAGCGTCCTCATGTCCGGTGAGCACACCCCGCTGATGACGGTCACCGAGGACACCTGCGGACGCCACGACACGCTCGGCGGCGCCTGTTCCAAGGAGTCCAACACCCTGCGCTACGGCCACCACACCTGGTCGCAGCACGCCTGCGTGGACAACTTCCTGGCGGAGGGCGCCCGGCACGGCCTCGGCAAGCGCGACCTCGTGTCCAACATCAACTGGTACATGAACGTGCCGGTGGAGAAGGACGGCACGCTCGGCATCGTGGACGGCCTCTCGGCCCCCGGGCTGAAGGTCACCCTGCGCGCCGAGACGGACGTCCTGGTCCTGGTCTCCAACTGCCCGCAGATCAACAACCCGTGCAACGGCTTCGAGCCCACAGCGGTCGAGGCCACCATCACCGGCGGGGCGGCCCGATGACCACCTTCGACACCCTGCTGGTCGCCAATCGCGGCGAGATCGCGGTCCGCATCATCCGCACCGCCCGGCGCCTCGGCCTGCGTACCGTCGCCGTCTACTCCGACGCCGACCGCGCCGCACCCCACGTACGCCTCGCCGACGAGGCCGTACGCCTGGGTCCCGCGCCCGCCAAGGAGTCGTACCTCGACGCCGATCTGGTGCTCAAGGCCGCCAAGGACACCGGGGCCGGAGCCATCCACCCCGGCTACGGATTCCTCTCCGAGGACGCGGAGTTCGCCCGGCGCTGCGAGGACGCGGGCATCGTCTTCGTCGGCCCGACCGCCGCGCAGCTGGAACTGTTCGGTGCCAAGCACACCGCTCGCGCCGCCGCCCAGGAAGCGGGTGTTCCGCTCGCCCCCGGGACGGGTCTGCTGTCCGGTCCCGAGCCGGCACTCGCCGCGGCGGAGACCATCGGCTACCCGGTGATGCTCAAGGCGACCGGAGGCGGTGGCGGTATCGGTATGTCGGCATGCCGGTCCGCCGCCGAACTGACCGACGCCTGGGAGCGGGTACAGCGCGTGGCGGCGGCCTCCTTCTCCTCCGCCGGCGTCTTCCTGGAGCGGCTCGTCGAGCACGCCCGCCATGTCGAGGTCCAGGTCTTCGGAGACGGGCAGGGCAGGGTCGTCACCTTCGGCGACCGCGACTGCTCCCTCCAGCGCCGCAACCAGAAGGTCCTGGAGGAGGCCCCGGCCCCCGGCCTCCCCGACCACATCCGCACTCAACTCGCCGCCTCCGCCCGCGAGCTGTGCGCCTCGGTCGGCTACCGCTCGGCCGGCACGGTGGAGTTCGTGTACGACGCCACACGCGAGGAGGCGTACTTCCTGGAGGTCAACACCCGCCTCCAGGTGGAGCACCCGGTCACCGAGGAGATCTTCGGCGTCGACCTCGTCGAGTGGATGCTGCGGCTGGCCCAGGGCGACACGGATGTCGTACGGGAGCCGGGCGCCCAGCGCGGCCATGCCGTCGAGGCACGCGTCTACGCCGAGGACCCCTCCCGTGACCACCGGCCCGGCGCGGGTCTGCTGACCCGGGTCGCGTTCCCCGATGGCGGTGGCGTACGTGTGGACACCTGGGTCGAGACGGGTACGGAGGTGACGACGTCGTACGACCCGATGCTGGCCAAGGTCATCGTGCACGGCGACGACCGCGCCGATGCGCTCGCCCGCCTCGACTCCGCGCTCGCGGCGACCCGGATCGACGGCATCGAGACGAATCTGGGCCTGGTCAGGGCCGCACTCGCCGACGACCGGGTCCGGGCCGCCACCCACTCCACGGCCACGCTCGCCACGGTCACCGACCCGACGCCGCGGATCGAGGTGGTGTCCGGCGGCACCCTCACAACGGTGCAGGACTGGCCGGGCCGCACCGGCTACTGGCAGGTCGGCGTACCGCCGTCGGGCCCGATGGACGACCTCTCCTTCCGGCTCGGCAACACGGCCCTCGGCAACGAAGCGGGCGCGCCCGGCCTCGAATGCACCCTCCAGGGCCCCACCCTGCGCTTCACCCACCCGACGACGGTCTGCGTCACCGGCGCCCCCGCCCCGGTGACGGTCGACGGTGAGCCGGTGGCGCAGTGGGAGCCGCTGACCGTCCCGGCGGGCGCCACTCTCGCCATCGGCACACCTGCCGAGCACGGCCTGCGTACGTACGTCCTGTTCGCGGGCGGCGGCCTGAACGTGCCTGATTTCCTGGGCAGTTCGGCGACCTTCACCCTCGGCGGCTTCGGTGGTCACGGCGGCCGGGCCCTGCGCACGGGCGACGTCCTGCACGGCGGCACTGCGGACCGCACCGGCACTCCCGTCGCGCCCGCCGACCGCCCGTGCATCGGCTCCGCGTGGCGGATCGGCGCGGCCGAAGGCCCGCACGCCGCACCGGAGTTCTTCACCGAGCAGGACATCCTCGACTTCTACGCCGCCGACTGGAAGGTCCACTTCAACTCAGCCAGGACCGGCGTCCGGCTGATCGGCCCCAAGCCGCGCTGGGCCCGCACCGACGGCGGCGAGGCGGGCCTCCACCCCTCCAACATCCACGACACCCCGTATTCGGTGGGCGCCGTCGACTACACGGGCGACATGCCGGTCCTGCTCGGCCCCGACGGCCCGTCGCTCGGCGGCTTCGTCTGCCCGGCCACGGTGGTGACGGGCGAGCGCTGGAAGCTGGGCCAGCTGCGCCCTGGCGACACGGTCCGCTTCGCACCGGTGACCGTCACGGGCGCGCCCCGCCCCGAGATCGTCGACGGCGGCATCCTCTTCCAGGACGCCACCCGCACGTACCGCCGCAGCGGCGACGACAACGTCCTGGTCGAGTACGGCCCGATGCAGCTGGACCTCGCCCTGCGCATGCGGGTCCACGCGCTCATGGAGGCGCTGACGGCGAAGTCCGTTCCCGGCATCACCGGCCTCACCCCCGGTATCCGCTCCCTCCAGATCCAGACGGACCCGAAGGTCCTGTCCCAGGACCATCTTCTGGACCTGCTGCACCGAGTCGAGGCGGCCCTTCCGCCCACCGACGCCCTGGTGGTCCCTTCCCGCACCGTGCATCTCCCGCTGTCCTGGGACGATCCGGCGACCCGCGAGGCCATCGCCCGCTACATGGCGGGCGTCAGGGACGACGCGCCCTGGTGCCCGTGGAACATCGAGTTCATCCGCCGGGTCAACGGCCTGGACACGGTCGACGACGTGTACCGCACGGTCTTCGACGCGGAGTATCTGGTGCTCGGCCTCGGCGACGTGTACCTGGGCGCACCGGTCGCGACCCCCCTGGACCCACGCCACCGGCTCGTCACCACCAAGTACAACCCGGCCCGCACCTGGACCGCCGAGAACTCGGTGGGCATCGGCGGCGCCTACCTCTGCGTCTACGGGATGGAGGGCCCGGGCGGCTACCAGTTCGTGGGCCGTACGACGCAGGTGTGGTCGGGCTGGCAGCAGCGCGGTGCCTTCGAGGCGGGCTCTCCGTGGCTGCTGCGGTTCTTCGACCGCATCAAGTGGTATCCGGTCGAGGCCGACGAACTGCTGGAGCTGCGCGCGGACATCATCTCCGGCCGTTTCGTACCGAAGATCGAGGAGGGCGAGTTCTCGCTTGCGGAGTACGAGGCGTTCCTCGCCGGGAACGCCGCGTCGATCGCCGCGTTCCGCGCCACGCAGAGCACGGCGTTCTCGGCCGAGCGGTCGGCCTGGGAAGCGGCGGGCGAATTCACCCGCGCCGATGCGGCGTCCGAACCGGCACCCCCACCGGCCGAAGTGACCGTGCCCCCCGGCAGCCACCTGCTGGAGGCCGAATTCGCCGCATCCGTATGGCAGCTGAACGTGGCTCAAGGAGACACGGTGACGGCGGGGCAGCCGCTCCTGGCCCTGGAGGCGATGAAGATGGAATCCCGCGTGCACGCCCCGGCGGCGGGCACGGTCACCCGGATCCTCACCCGGCCGGGCGCCCAGGTCGAGCCCGGCACCCCACTCCTCATCCTCACGCCCTGACACACCCCTCCCCCGGAAGGAGCACGATGCACCACGCCACACTCAGCCGCGTCCGCACGGCGTACGCCCGCATCGAGGCGGTGGACCGCCCCGAGATCTGGATCGGTCTGCGCCCGCTCGCCGACGTGGAGGCGGAAGCCGTCACGATCGACGCCCTTCTGGCCACCGGCGAACAACTTCCCCTCGCCGGGCGGCTCCTGGCGGTGAAGGGCAACATCGACGTGGCCGGCCTGCCGACCACCGCGGGCTGCCCGTCCTACGCCTACGAGCCCACCGTCGACGCTCCCGCCGTGGCGCGGCTGCGCGCCGCCGGAGCACTGGTGATCGGCACGACGAACCTCGACCAGTTCGCCACCGGCCTGGTCGGGACCCGCTCCCCGTACGGCGCGGTCCGCAGCGCCCACGATCCCGACCGGATCAGCGGCGGCTCCAGCTCCGGTTCGGCGGTGGCGGTCGCCCTCGGCATCGCGGACCTCGCGCTCGGCACGGACACGGCGGGCTCGGGCCGTGTCCCCGCCGCGTTCAACGGCATCGTCGGCCTGAAGCCGACCCCCGGCCTGGTCCCCACCGACGGCGTGGTCCCCGCCTGCGCGAGCCTGGACTGCGTGACCGTCTTCGCCCGTACGCTCTCTGAGGCCGAACAGGCCCTGGCGCTGATGGCCACCCCCGTCCCCCGCCTCATCCCCGCCCCCGCCCGAACACCGGGCCCTTGGCGCATCGCCGTCCCGCCCACCGCTCAGCTCGGCGACCTGGCCCCCGGCTGGGCGGAGGCGTACGAGGCTGCGGCCGACCGGCTACGGGCAGCGGGCGCGACCCTCCAACCCCTGGACCTGGCCCCGTTCCTGGAAGCCGCCGCCATGCTCTACGAGGGGGCATTCGTCGCCGAGCGCTACACCGCGGTGGGCGCGTTCATCGACCGCACGCCGACAGCCCCCGACCTCGACCCCACGGTGGCGGGCATCATCACAGCGGCCCGCGACATCCCGGCCCACCGCCTCTTCGCCGACCAGGCGAAACTGGCACGCCTCCGGACCGCCGCCACGGCCGCCTTCTCCGACGCGGACGCGCTCCTGCTCCCCACCACGACCACCCATCCGACGATCGCCGAGGTGTCCGCCGACCCCCTGGGCACGAACGCCGCACTGGGCCGCTTCACCAACTCCACCAACCTGTTCGGCCAGTGCGCGGTGGCCGTACCGTCCGGCGAGGTCGACGGCCTCCCCTTCGGCGTGATGCTGATCGGCCCTGCCCACACCGACGAACGCCTGGCCCGCCTGGCCGCACTCCTCACCCCACGGGTCCGCCTGGCAGTGGTCGGCGCACACCTGACGGGCGAACCCCTCAACCCCCAACTGCTCGCCCTCGGGGCCCGCTTGATCCGCACAACAACAACAGCCCCGCTCTACCGCCTGCACGCCCTGCCCACCACCCCGCCCAAGCCGGGCCTGGAGTACGTGGGCGAGGGCGGCTCCCCCATCGAAACGGAACTCTGGGAACTCCCAGCCGAGGGCCTGGGCCACCTGACGGCCGCGCTCCCCCACCCCATGACCCTGGGCTGCGTGGACCTGACGGACGGCACATCGGCGGCAGGCTTCCTGTGCGAGCCGTACGCGGTGCGGGAAGCGAAGGACATCACGTCGTACGGGGGCTGGCGCGCGTATCGTGCGCATTGACCGCCAGCGCACTTCAGCCCGCCAGACCGCGATCCCCCAGCCGTCCGGCGTTTGAGGACCGGGGTCCGGGGCAGAGCCCCGGTTTCGGGAAGGGGCGGGTAGGGGAACAGGCCCGCCGCAGGCGCCCCCGCCCCGCACCCTTCCCCTCTCACCCCACCGAGCTGTAAGCCACCACACCCCGCAACACCGCATCAACGGCCTTGTGCGCGTTCTTGGCCACCGACGTCCCACCCTCACGCGGCGCCGCAGCAGCAATCTGCCCCAGCACATCGATCACCTGCTTGCACCACCGCACGAAATCGCCCGCAGGCATCCCCGCCTCGCCCAGCACCTCGTCCAACGTCCGCCCGGAGGCCCACATATAGACCGCCCAGGCGAACCCGAGGTCAGGTTCACGCTGTCCGACCCCCTCCGCCTGATTGATCTTGAAGTCTTCCTCCAGGGCGTCGAGACGGCCCCAGATCCGGACCATCTCGGCCATCGCCGTCTTCGCCGGCCCACTCGGCAGCTTCGGGGCCACCGCGTCGTCCGCCTGCCGCGACTCGTACACCAACGCCGATACGCACGCCGCGAGTTCGGCCGGGTTCAGCCCTTCCCAGACGCCGTCCCGCAGGCACTCGCTGGCGAGCAGATCGAGCTCACCGTAGAGGCGGGCCAGCCTGCGGCCGTTCGGCGTGACCTCGTTGCCCCGCAGATAGTCCAGCTCGGTGAGGAGCGCCACGATCCGGTCGAAGGTCCGGGCGATCGTGTTCGTCCGCCCCTCGATCCGGTTCTCCAACTGCTTCGTGTCACGCTGCAGCCGGTGATACCGCTCCGCCCACCGCGCATGGTCCTCACGCTCGTCGCACCCATGACAAGGGTGCGCGCGCAGTGCCGTCCGCAGCCGGGCGATCTCGCGGTCGTCGGCAGCGGCGGCCCGCTCCTTGCGGTGCCGGTCGGGCACCAGATGCCCGGCCTTCGTGCGCAGCGCGGACGCCAGATCGCGCCGGGACTGGGGCGAGCGCGGGTTGAACGACTTCGGCACCCGCATCCGGTCCAGTGCCTCCACCGGCACCGGAAAGTCGATCGAGGCCAGCCGCTTGACCTGCCGTTCGGCGGTCAGCACCAGCGGCCGGGGCCCGTCGTGGTACTCCAGCCCCCGGTGCCCGTTGGCCCGCCCGGCGGGCAGCCCCGGATCGAGGACGAGTGCCAGCCCGGCGAACTTGCCGGTCGGCACATGAATCACGTCGCCCGGCTTCAGCTTCTCCAGGGACGATGCCGCGGCGACCCGCCGCTGTGCCGCACCCTGCTTGGCCAGTTCCGTCTCGCGGTCCTTGAGGTCGCGCCGCATTCGCGCGTACTCCTCGAAGTCACCGAGGTGGCACGTCATGCCCTCCCGATAACCCTCCAGGCCCTCCTCGTTGCGCTGGACCTGCCGGGAGATCCCGACGACCGACCGGTCGGCCTGGAACTGCGCGAACGAGGTCTCCAGCAGCTCACGCGACCGGTGCCGCCCGAACTGGTGCACAAGGTTCACAGCCATGTTGTACGAGGGCCGGAAGCTGGACCGGAGCGGATACGTACGCGTACCCGCGAGCCCGGCGAGGCCGCCCGGGTCCATGCCGCGCTGCCACAGCACCACCGCATGACCCTCGACGTCGATCCCGCGCCGCCCGGCCCGGCCGGTCAGCTGCGTGTACTCACCGGGGGTGATGTCGGCGTGCTGCTCGCCGTTCCACTTGACCAGCTTCTCCAGGATCACCGAACGCGCCGGCATGTTGATCCCCAGCGCCAGCGTCTCCGTCGCGAAGACCGCCTTGACGAGCCCGCGTACGAACAGCTCCTCGACGACCTCCTTGAACGTCGGCAGCATGCCCGCGTGGTGCGCGGCGATGCCCCGCTCCAGCCCTTCGATCCATTCGTAGTAGCCGAGGACATGAAGGTCCTCACCCGGGATGGAAGCGGTCCGCTCCTCGACGATCTCCCGGACCAGCCGGCGCTTGTTCTCGTCGTTCAGCCGCAGCCCGGCCTGCATGCACTGCTGCACGGCGGCCTCGCAGCCCGCCCGGCTGAAGATGAAGGTGATGGCCGGAAGTAGCCCCTCGTGGTCCAGCCGGTCGATGACCTCGGGCCTCGACGGGGTCCAGATCCGGCTGCGCTGACGCCGCTCGCGCTCCCGGTCCGCCTCGCGCACCATCTTGCCGCGGCGCCGGTCGCGGGGGTTGTACCCCGACTGGTTCTCCAAGCGCGCGAGCCGGACGAGGTCCGGGTTGACCTCGCGTCGGCCCGTGCCCCGGCCGCCGTGATCGGTCTCCTCCTCGAAGAGGTCGTACATCCGGCGCCCGGCCAGCACGTGCTGCCAGAGCGGCACGGGGCGGTGCTCGGAGACGATCACCTCGGTGTCGCCGCGGACGGTGTCCAGCCAGTCACCGAACTCCTCGGCGTTGGACACGGTCGCCGAGAGGGACACCAGAGTCACGGACTCCGGCAGATGGATGATCACTTCCTCCCACACCGCGCCGCGGAAGCGGTCGGAGAGGTAGTGCACCTCGTCCATCACGACATAGCCGAGGCCGGTCAGGGACTGCGAGCCCGCGTACAGCATGTTCCGCAGGACCTCGGTGGTCATGACGACCACGGGTGCCTCGGAATTGACGCTGTTGTCGCCGGTCAGCAGGCCGACCTTGTCCGCCCCGTAGCGCCGGACGAGGTCGGCGAACTTCTGGTTGGACAGCGCCTTGATCGGGGTGGTGTAGAAGCACTTGCGGCCCTGCTGGAGCGCGAGATGCACGGCGAACTCGCCGACGATCGTCTTGCCCGAACCGGTGGGCGCCGCGACCAGCACCCCCTTGCCCGCCTCCAGGGCTTCGCACGCCTCGACCTGATAGGGGTCGAGACCGAATTCGTACATCTCGCGGAAGGGCCCGAGGGCCGTGGCCTGCTCGGCCGCACGAACGCGAGAAGCCTGGTATCGCTCAGCTGGTGAGAGGTCCTCTGTCATCTTGATACGAGCCTACCCGCCACCTCTGACAGTCAGGCGATCTTTATTTCACCGGGCAGAGAACCCTCACCGCGCCGGGCACACAGGTCGCCGTGAGCGGCAGTGCGCCCATCGGTTCACCGTCCGCGTAGGCGGTGACACCCGCCGCCACCAGCTCGATCGAGGAGACCCGGTGCACGGTGACCTTGGGATGGCTGAGGTGCGTTCCCTTGTACACCCTGGGAAACACCTTCAGCAGGGTGGCCCGGCTGCAGTCCCCGACCACGGTCACGTCGAACAGCCCGTCGTCCATGACCGCGTCCGCGCAGATCCGCATGCCACCGCCGTACGTGGACCCGTTGCCGACCGCGATGAGCGTCGCCTCGATCTCCCGCACGTCGCCCCCGTCCAGCCGCATGCGGTACGGGATCGGCTTGAACGCCGCCAGTTCGGCGAGGATCGCCAGGTCGTACTTGAACCGGCCGCCGACCCACCGCATCCGGTTGCCCCGGTCGTTCACCCGTGAGTCGAAGCCTGAGGCGAGCACGGACCCGAACCACCGCTCGCCGACCCGCCCGAGGTCGATGTCCCGGACGTGGTTCTCCTTGAGCGCCCGCGCCGCGAGCCGCCCCGCGGCGGCCGGGTCGCGAATCGGCAGCCCGAGCGCCCGCGCGAAGTCGTTCCCGGTACCGACGGCGACGACGCCGAGCGGAGTCGTGGTCCCGGCGACGGCCTGAAGGGCGAGGGACACCATCCCGTCCCCGCCGACGGCGATGACGGCCCCGGTTCCCGCAGCCACGGCCTCGCGCGCCCGGCACAGTGCGTCGTCGGCGTCCTCACCGAGGACCGTACGGACGGAGAATCCGGCGTCCCGCAACGCGGAAGCGGCCGGCTGCGCGGCATGCGCGCCCCGGCCGCGTCCTGCGGTGGGATTGACGAAAAGGGTGATCTCGCTGGTCACCCGCCGGACCTTACAAGGTCAGGTGATGTCGTCGTAACCGTTGAGCCGCTGCGACCGCGCACCGTCCGTCTCCCCGGTGGCCTGCTCCGGCAACGGGGTACGGGAGGCGGACACCACTTCGGGAGTGAGGTCAAGCTTCGACGCCTCGTCGTCGTCGAGCTCGGCGTCGGGGTTGTTCCGGCGCTTGCGCTTGTCGTTGAGGAGGGAGAAGCCGGTCGCGATGAAGTAAAGGACGGCCAGCGGTCCCGCGAGGAGCAGCATGGACAGCGGTTCACCACCGGGGGTGGCGATGGCAGCGAAACCGGTGAGGCCGATGATCATTCCCCGCCACCAGCCGAGCATCCGCTTGCCGGAGACGATGCCCGTCATGTTCAACGCGATGAGGAGAAGGGGAAGCTCGAAGGCCAGACCGAAGACGATCACCATGCGGGTGAGAAGGTCCAGGTAGCTGTCGAGCCCGATCTGGTTCTGAACGTCGCTCGGGGTGAAACCGAGCATGATCTCGGCAGTCTGCGGCAGGATCGAGTACGCCAGGTATCCACCGGCGAGGAACAGCGGTGCCCCGATGACCGCGAAGCCGTAGGCGTACCGCTTCTCACCCTTGTGCAACCCGGGGGCCACGAAGGCCCACAGCTGGTACAGCCAGACCGGGGCGGCCAGCAGCACACCCGACATCAGGGCGACCTTCAGCGCGTTGGTGAAGGGGCCCATCAGGGTGTCGGTCTTGAGCAGCGCGCACGGATTGCCGTTCTTGGCAACGACCACCGCACCTTCACAGCCCACCGAGCTGATGAGGGGTCGCAGCAGGAAGTCGTAAATCTCCTTCTGGAAGAACGCAGCCACGATCGTCACCGCGACAATCGCCAGTACGGCCTTCAGCAGCCGGTTACGCAGCTCACGCAGGTGATCGAGGAGGGGCATGCGCCCCTCTTCGTCCTTCTCCTGCTTGCGGGCAGACTTGAGCAACCCACTTCCCTCGTCTCGTGCGGCAGCTGTCGGTGGAGCCCGTCAGCTGTCAGCTCTGGGTGGTGGGCTTGGCCTCGCTGACCGGGCGGGAGCTGGTGACATCTCCGGGAGCGGCCTGAATGGTGCGCGCGGGGGTCGCCGCCTGCGGAGTCTGGTCCGCGACGGTCTCCGTCGTGGGCGCCGCGGGATCCGCGTCGTCCTTCTTCATCGCCTTGGCCTCGCTCTTGAGGATGCGAGCGGACTTGCCGAGCGAACGCGCCATGTCAGGAAGCTTCTTGGCACCGAAGAGAAGCAGGATGACAGCGATGATCAGAACGATCTCGAGGGGCTTCAGATTGCCGATCATGTGCGACTTCCTTCTCACTGAGGCGACTGGAGGCTGGGCTCGCTACCCGTTCGATCGGACATAGGTCCGATCTGTGCGCTGGGAGCGATCGTATCCCGCAGGGGTAAACGTGAGGCAATGCCCGTGCATACTCCCTGTTGCGACCCGCACCTCCCTGCCTGGGCCGACACCAGCAGCGTACCCTCCGAACTTCCGAAACAGGAGGCCGCGCCCGTTCTATCGCAGGGCCTCACCGGTCGCGGCGAGACCGTCTGCCGCACGTTCGAGATCCTCTGCCGCGCGATTGATCCGCTGCGTGGTGGCGGAGACCTGGCGGCCCAGCCGCTGGGCCTCGATGAAGACCTTGACGGCCAGTACGCCGAGAACGGCGATCCCCAGAAACCCCAGGGCGATGGCGAGCATGGGCCAGAACATGCGGCGGTGCCTCGATGTCGTCGTGTTCTACAGGGCGGTATGGAGGCGCAGCGTACGCACCCCTCCACCGGTGAGGAGTTCGATGATGCGCTCCCCCGCGGGCTTACGGACGGCGGTGCCGCACTCGGGGCAGGTGAACGAGTAGAACGTGGTGCGGCTGCTGGCGCCGATCGCGAGACGCAGTGCGCCCGCCGCGAGCTCGAAGCGCTCGCGGCAGTCGGGGCAGGCGGCCCTGAACCGGACGGCGGCGGGCACCGGTACCGGGACCGGCGCGGTGACCGGCCCGGTCGCCACATTCGACAGCACGGACATCTGCTCCATTTTCTCTCCGCCCGCCGCTCAGGCCACGTCTTCGTACGCGGCGAGGGCGTCCCGGGCGGCCTCGCGGGCACTCCGTGCGAGCTCCGGCGGTGACACGATGCGCCCTTCCCCGCCGAGTCGCAGTGCGAGCCGGCGCAACGAGGCCGGGTCGGGGGTGCGCAGCACGATCCGCAG
Organism: Streptomyces sp. NPDC055749; assembly: GCF_053617235.1. Lineage (NCBI taxonomy): Bacteria > Bacillati > Actinomycetota > Actinomycetes > Kitasatosporales > Streptomycetaceae > Streptomyces > Streptomyces sp. NPDC055749. The sequence continues at coordinate 71,386 of NZ_JBSHFH010000026.1, forward strand.
ACCACCGTCGGCAAGCTCGTCCGCGCTGTCGTGCGGGTAGTACTCGGCGACCCACCGGCCGCCGGGCCCCACCTCGATCACGACCTCCGGGTCCTCGGCCGCCGGCTGCACAAGGCCCTCCGAGAGGTCCCGCAGTTCCAGCTCCGGCGGGGCGGCCGGGGCGTCCAGGAGGCGGATCTCGGCGACCCGGTCCAGCCGGAACGTACGCCGGGCCTCGGAGAGCCTGCACCACCCCTCCATGTACGTGTGGCCTACGGCGAACAGCCGGATCGGGTCCACCTCGCGCTCGGTGAGCTCGTCGCGGGCCGGGGAGTAGTAGCGCAGCCAGAGCCGCCGCCGCTCGGAGATCGCCCGGTCCACATCGGCGAAGACCCCGCCCTCGGCCTCGAAGGTGACCGAGAGCCGCGAGCTGGCGGCACCCACCTCACCGGCCGCGGTCTCCAGCTTTGCCGTAGCGCGGACCAGCGCGAGCCGGTCGCTCTCGCGCAGCCCCGGCAGGGTGGCCACGGCGCGCGCCGCGACCAGCAGGGCGGTGGCCTCGTCCGAGGCGAGGCGCAGGGGCTCGGCGACGTCGTCCGGGTTGTGCCACCAGATCCGGTCGCCGTCGGTGTCGATGTCGAGGAGGTCCCCGCCCCGGAAGCTCGTCCCGCACATGGGGAGCACGTCCAGGTCGGAGATCAGCTCGTCCTCGGTGATACCGAAGGCCCTGGCGACGTCCTGGACGTGGGCGCCGGGGCGCTCACGCAGATAGGTCACCAGGGAGAGCATCCGGCGGGTCTGGTCGATCGCGTTCGTGGCCATGAGCTACGGGTCCCCCTCAGTCCTTGGCCACGGCGCGCAGCCGGTCCACCACATCGGCCCGCAGATCGGCGGGTTCCGTCACGACGACGTCCGGTCCGAATTCGACGAGCCAGGCATCGAGCCCGTGTCCGTACGGAATCTCCAACTCGTCCCAGCCGTTCCCGAGTTCCCGGACCGATATCGCCCGGGAGCGCAGCGGATAGCCGGAGCCGGCCCGCAGCCTGATCATCGCGGTCCTGGTGGCGGTCTCGCCCGCCCAGCTCTCCACGGTCTCCCGTACGGTCACCACGTCCGGCACCTGGGCGGTGAACGCCCCGGCGCGCGAGCGGACCCGGCCGGTGATCCGGGAGAGCCGGAAGACCCGCTCGGCACCGCGGTCACGGTCCCAGCCGGCCAGATACCAGTGGCCGCGCCAGCACTCCAGGGTCCAGGGCTCGACCTGGCGCTGCTCGTGGCGGGCGGCGTTGCCCTTGCGGTAGTCGAAGGTGACCGGGCGGCGGTCACGGCAGGCGAGCATCAGCGGCTCGAACGCGGCCTCATGAACCGGAATACGGGGTTCGAGGGCGCTGTGCACCTCATAGGCGTCCTCGGCCTCCGGCATGCCCGCGGCCCGCAGCTTCTGCAGGGCGCCGCTGGCCGCTCCGGCGAGGCGGGCCTGCTGCCACACCTTGGCTGCCAGGCCGAGGGCCGCGGCCTCCTCGGCGTCCAGGGTGATGGGAGGCAGCCGGTTGCTGTCACGCCGGGCGAGATAGCCCGTCTCGGCGTCCAGGTTCTCCACGGTCTCGATGACCAGACCGAGTTCGCGCAGATCGTCCTTGTCGCGCTCGAACATCCGGTTGAAGGAGTCGTCGGTACCCGCTTCCAGATACGCCTCGATGGACTCGCGGAGCTCGCGCTTGCTGAGCGGGCGCCGGGTACCCAGCAGGCACAGCGCCAGGTTCATCAATCGCTCGGCCTTGGCAATCGCCATCGACGCCCTTTCTCTACGTGCTCTCCGACCCTCGACCGTACCGCCCCGGGGTGTCCGGACAAAAGCGAGGGCCCGTGCCTCACGGCACGGGCCCTCGATCACGCACGACTGTGGATCAGACGCCCATCAGGTCGCAGACGAAGATCAGCGTCTCGCCCGGGGCGATGGCGCCGCCGCCGGCGCCGCGGTCACCGTACGCGAGGTGCGCGGGGATGATCAGCTGGCGACGGCCGCCGACCTTCATGCCCTGCACGCCCTGGTCCCAGCCCGCGATGACCTGACCGGCACCGAGCTGGAACTTGAGCGGAGTCCCGCGGTTCCACGAAGCGTCGAACTCCTCGCCGGTGGAGTAGGCCACGCCCACGTAGTGGACGGAGACGGTCTGGCCGGCCTGGGCCACCGCGCCCTCGCCCTCCCAGATGTCCTTGATCTCCAGGTCGACCGGCGGCTCGCCACCCGGGAAGTCGATCTCGGGCTTCTCGATGCTCACTGAATTGCTCCTCTAAATGATGAACTGGGCAACCGGGACAGTCTTACATCTTCGCCAGGATGTCGACTGCGAACACCAGCGTCGAATTGGCGGGGATGCTCTGCTGCGCCTTGTCACCGAACGCCTGGTCCGGCGGGATGACGAGCAGCACGCGGCTGCCGACCTTCTTGTCGATCAGACCGTCCTTGAGCCCATTGAGCATGATCTGGGCCAGCGGGAAGGTCTGCGTCTTGCCCTGGTCGTAGGTGCTGTCGAACTTCTTGCCGCCCTTCCACAGCAGACCCACGTAGTTCACGACGACGCTGTCGGTCTCCTTGATGACCTCGCCGTCCGACTCCAGGATGTAGTTGGAGACGAGCTTCTTGGGCGGGTCGCTCTTGGGGACCGTGACGGTCGGCGCCTTGCCGTCGGTCTTGGTGCCCACCTTCGGCAGATCGATGTTGTCCTGCGCGACCTCGGAGCCCTTGGCGGAGGCCGGGATCTGCGTCGCCTTCAGGATGTCGATGACGAAGACGAGGGTGGAGTTGGGCTTGATGTCGCCCTGGCCCTGCGCGCCGTAACCGAGCTCCGGCGGGATGACCAGCTCGACGCGGCTGCCGACCTTCTGACCGACCAGGCCCTTGTCCCAGCCCTGGATGACCATGCCCGCACCGAGCGTCAGATCGAACGGCTGCTTGCGGTCGAAGCTGTTGTCGAACGGCTTGGTGGAGTCCCACGACTGTCCGAGGTAGTTGACCTGGATCGCGTCGCCGTTCTTGAGCTTCGCGCCGTCACCCTCACTGATGACCTCGGTCTGCAGCTCCTTGGGCGGGTCGCCCTCGCCCTTCGCGAGAGTGGGCTTCTCGCCGAACTTCGCGCCTGCGGTGATCGCGGGCATTCCGTTCTTGGACGAGGCGGAATCGGAGCCCTTTTCGTCGCCACAGGCCGCTGTCGACAGCAGCAGGAGGGGGACGACCAGAAGGCCGGCAAGTCGGCGCACAAGTTCCTCAGATCTCAGACGGCACGTTTGGTTGAGTCCCCGACACTCTAGGGCGTACACAGGGCCCCGTACGAGGAACGTACGGGGCCCTGTCGTCACCATGAATGCCCGGGTGTCCTGCGCCCGGTCACATACCCGCGATCAGTTTCTCCACGCGGTCGTCCACGGACCGGAAGGGGTCCTTGCACAACACAGTGCGCTGCGCCTGGTCGTTGAGCTTGAGGTGGACCCAGTCGACGGTGAAGTCCCGTCGCTGCTCCTGGGCCCTGCGGATGAAGTCCCCGCGCAGCCGCGCCCTGGTGGTCTGCGGGGGCACGGACTTGCCCTCGAAGATCTTCAGGTCGTTGCAGATGCGGGCCACCTGCCCCTTGCGTTCGAGCAGGTAGTAGAGGCCTCGGCGGCGGTGGATGTCGTGGTAGGCGAGGTCTATCTGAGCGACCCGCGGATTCGACATGGTCATGTTGTGCTTGGCCCGGTACCGCTCGATGAGCTTGTACTTCATCACCCAGTCGATCTCGGTGCCGATCCGGTCGAGGTCCTCGGCCTCGATCGCGTCGAGGGTGCGGCCCCACAGTTCGAGTACCTGGTCGACGGTGCCGGTGCGGATGCCCCGGCGCTCGACGAAGTCGACCGCCTTCTCGTAGTACTCGCGCTGCACCTCGATGGCCGAGGCCTCACGGCCGCTGGCCAGGCGCACCTTGCGCTGTCCGGTGATGTCGTGGCTGACCTCGCGGATCGCCCGGATCGGGTTCTCCAGGGTCAGGTCGCGCATCACGGTGCCCGCTTCGATCATGCGGAGCACCAGGTCGGTCGCGCCGACCTTGAGCAGCATGGTCGTCTCGGACATGTTGGAGTCGCCGACGATGACGTGGAGGCGGCGGTACCGCTCGGCGTCGGCGTGCGGTTCGTCCCTGGTGTTGATGATCGGCCGCGAGCGGGTCGTCGCGGAACTGACACCCTCCCAGATGTGCTCGGCACGCTGGCTCACGCAGTAGACCGCCCCGCGCGGAGTCTGCAGCACCTTGCCGGCACCACAGATCAACTGCCTGGTGACGAGGAACGGAATGAGGATGTCCGCGAGCCGGGAGAATTCTCCGTGCCGGGCCACGAGGTAGTTCTCGTGGCACCCGTAGGAGTTTCCCGCAGAGTCGGTGTTGTTCTTGAAGAGATAGACGTCGCCCGCGATTCCCTCCTCGTGCAGGCGGCGTTCGGCGTCGACGAGCAGGCCTTCGAGAATGCGCTCGCCTGCCTTGTCGTGCGTGACCAGCTCGGTCACGTTGTCGCATTCGGGGGTTGCATATTCCGGATGCGATCCCACGTCGAGGTAGAGGCGGGCGCCGTTCCGCAGGAAGACATTGCTGCTGCGGCCCCATGACACAACACGGCGGAAGAGGTAGCGCGCCACTTCGTCAGGTGACAGCCGGCGCTGTCCCCTGAACGTGCACGTGACGCCGTACTCGTTCTCCAGCCCGAAAATGCGGCGGTCCATGACTGAACATTACGCCTTATGGCCTGAGCTGAAACCGGGTTCGGCAGCACCGTTTCGATCATTTTCCGATCCCGCCACAACCGTGGGCCTGCGCACGGGAACTGCGAGGACCCTTCCGGTGGCCAGCAGAACCGCCAGCGCGGCCACTCCGCCCGCCCCGGCGACGGCGAAACTCCACGCCGTCCCGCCGAGCTCGACGGCCGGTCCCGCCACCGCCGTTCCGGCCGCCGCGCCTACGCCGAACGTGGTGACGAGCCAGGAGAACGCCTCCGTGACCGTGCCGCGCGGCGCGTGCCGGTCGACGACGATGAACGAGCACGCGATCGCGGGCGCGAGGAACACCCCGGCGAGTGCGGCGAGACCGGTCATGGCGGGTACGCCCGGGGTGAGCATCAACGGCAGGTAGCCCAGCGCGAGAAGGGCGACGATGACGCGCAGCCGCCGCTCGGGGGCGCCGGCCCACTGCCGGGCCCCGTAGGCCACGCCGCCGATCAGCGCCCCGAGGCCGAGGGCCGCCATCAGCCAGCCGTACACGGACGCGTTGCCGTGGTCGTCGGCGTACGCGACACCCGCCACCGTGATCGAGCCGAGGGCCAGCCCCACGAAGAAGAAGGAACCGAGCAGGGCGAGCAGTCCCGGCGAGCGCAGCGCGCCGAGCCAGTGCGCCTCGCGGGGCGCCGAGCGCCATGTACGGGAGGGCTCCGAAAGGACGACGGACAGGGCTCCGAGCACTCCTATCGCGTTGATGACGAGGAGTGCCACGGAGGGCGACCAGAGCGCGACGAGCACCGTCACGAGCAGCGGGCCCACGGTGAACATCACTTCCTGGGCCACGGCGTCCATGGCGTACGCCCGGTGCACCCGGTCCTCGCGCCCCAGGACCGTGGGCCACAGGGCACGCAGACCGCCTTCCAGCGGCGGTGTGAAGACTCCGGCGATGACCACGGCCAGGTAGGCCAGTGGGAGCGGGTCGAGGCCCACGAGAGCGAACAGGGCCATGCCGAGCGCGGAGAGCACGGCGGCGGGGAGCTGGATGCGCGGCTGGCCGTGGAGGTCGACGGCACGGCCGAGCAGGGGCTGCCCGACGGCGGTGGCGAGCCCGTAGGCGGCGGCGAGCGCTCCGGCCAGCGTGTAGCTGCCGCCCTCGGCGCGGGTGAACAGGACGATCGCGATATGGGCGGTGCCGCTCGGCAGCCGCCCCACGAGGGTCCCCGTCAGCAGCCGCGTCGCGTGCCGCGCCCGGAGGACGTCCAGATATCCCGCGGCCATTCCTGCCCCTCTCCCTCGGACGGGCTTTCGACCCGCCAGAGGTTTTACGTATAACGTCGAGGCTCATACGTACCATGTGCTCAGTCCCAGGTCCACCACGCGGTACCCGGGCACCACGGCACCACCATGAGCACGGAGGCCCGAGTGACCAGCGCGCAGCAGCCCGCCCCGGCGCGTCCCACCAGCCGGGACGTGGCACGGGCGGCGGGCGTCTCCCAGGCCACCGTCTCCCTGGTGCTCGGCGACAAGTGGCGCGGCAGAGTGTCGGAGACCACAGCCGGGCGGGTACGGGACAGCGCGGCGGAGCTCGGCTACCGGCCGAACCTCGCGGCCCGCAGCCTCCGCCTCGGCAGCACCCGGACCGCGCTCCTCGTGGTCCCGGCCCTCACCAACGAGTTCTTCGCCCGGGTCTACACGGGCGCGGCCGGTGTCGCCGCCGCGCACGACTTCGGGGTCGTGCTCTATCCGTCACCCGACGGCACCGGGCCCGCCAGGGACCCCTTCGCCTCGGCCCGCGCCTCCCTCGACGGCGTGATCGCCTCGTCCATGGCCGCGGAGGCCGTGGGCGCGCTCCGCGGGGCCGGACTGCCGCTGGTGATGCTGGACAGCGACCCGGCCGGTCCGGGCGCCGCCGCGCACGTGAACCTCGATATCGCGGACGGCATGCGCCAGGTGACGGAACATCTGCTGGGCCTCGGCCACCGCAGGTTCGTCCATCTCGCTTCGGCCGTGGACACCTGGACCTTCGCGATCCGCGCGCGGGCGCTGCACGACACCCTGCGTGGTGTGCCCGACGCGGCCGTACGCACCGTCCCGGCCGCGCTGGACGTCACGGCCGGCCGGGAAGCCGTGGAGCAGGCCCTGGCGGCCCCCGGAGACCGGCCCACGGCCATCATCTGCGACGACGACATCCTGGCCGCCGGTGCCTGCAAGGCGGTCCGCAGACGCGGGCTGCGGGTGCCCGACGACATCTCCGTGACCGGCTTCGACGACCTCGCGCTGGCGACCGCCGTGGAGCCGGAGCTCACCACGGTGCGGCTGCCCGCCGAGCAGGTGGGCGAGCGAGGCATGACGGCGCTGCTGGCCGTCCTGGACGGCCGGGCGGCGGAGCCGGGCAGTCTGCCCGTGCACCTGGTGGTGCGCGGCTCCACCGCCCGGGCCGCAGGCACCCGCTCATGACCGTGCCCCGCACCGCCTGTCGTGGCGGTACGGGGCACGGAAACGGAGCCTGGTGCGGGGCGGGCTAGTCCTCGGCGGGCGGTTCCGTGGTCCCGCCGGAGCCCTTGGTCCCGGTGGCACCGTCGGTCCCGGTCGCCGTGCCGGTGGAGTCGGCGCCTTCGTCGTCGGAGGGAGCGTCCGTCGGAGCCCCGGCACCGTCCGCGTCCAGCAGGCGCTTCAGTTGCCGTCCGACGATCCGCTTGAACTTGCGCTGCTGCGGCCTCGTACGGTCCAGGACCGCGACCTCCAGCCGTTCCGCGGGGATCTCCCGCTCGCCGCCGTTGGGCTCACGTGAGAGCGCCTGGACGGCCAGCTTGAGCGCCTCGGCGAGCGTCATACCCTCGCGGTGGCGCTGGTCCAGGAAGCTGCTGATCTGTTCCGAGTTCCCGCCGACCGCGACCGAGCCGTGCTCGTCCACGATCGAGCCGTCGTGCGGCAGCCGGTAGATCTGATCGCCCTCGGGCAGCGCGCCGACCTCGGCGACCACCAGCTCCACCTCGTACGGCTTCTCGGCCGCGCTGGAGAAGATGGTGCCCAGCGTCTGCGCGTAGACGTTGGCCAGACCACGAGCCGTCACATCGTCGCGGTCGTAGGTGTATCCACGCAGATCCGCGTAGCGCACACCCCCGATGCGGAGGTTCTCGTACTCGTTGTACTTACCGGCGGCGGCGAAACCGATCCGGTCATAGATCTCGCTGAACTTGTGCAGTGCACGGGACGGGTTCTCGCCGACGAACACAATGCCGTCGGCGTACTGCAGCACAACCAGGCTGCGACCACGGGCGATGCCCTTCCGGGCGTATTCCGCCCGGTCGGCCATGGCCTGCTGAGGTGAGACATAGAACGGCGTCGACACCGGCTATCCGTCCCTTTCTGTCAGTGACGAGTGCATCGAAGAAGCTGGGAGGCCGGTCAGAGCAGCGCGGCGCGCGGCCCGTCGGGCTGTTCCATGCGGCGCTCCAGGACCGCGCGGGCGATCTCGGCGGATTCCACGTCGGTCAGCCTCCGGAATCCCTCGTCGGTGATGACGGTGACGATCGGATAGATCCGGCGTGCCACATCCGGTCCCCCGGTCGCCGAGTCGTCGTCCGCCGCGTCGTACAGCGCCTGGACCACCAGGGTCAGCGTCTGCTGCTCCGTCAGGTCGTCGCGGTAGAGCTTCTTCATCGATCCCCGGGCGAAGATCGAGCCGGAGCCGGTGGCCGCGTAGCCCGATTCCTCGGAACGGCCGCCCGTGACGTCGTACGAGAAGATCCGGCCCTTCTCGCGGTCGACGTCGAAGCCCGCGAAGAGCGGGACGACGGCGAGGCCCTGCATGGCCATCGCCAGATTGCTGCGGATCATCGTGGAGAGGCGGTTGGCCTTGCCCTCCAGGGAGAGCGTGGCGCCCTCGACCTTCTCGAAGTGCTCCAGCTCCAGCTGGAACAGCTTGACCATCTCCACGGCCAGACCCGCCGTACCGGCGATGCCCACCGCCGAGTACTCGTCGGCCGGGAAGACCTTCTCGATATCGCGCTGCGCGATCATGTTCCCCATGGTCGCCCGCCGGTCACCGGCGAGCACCACGCCACCGGGGAACGACGCCGCGACGATGGTCGTCCCGTGCGGCGCCTGGACGGCCCCCTGGAGGGGCGGCAGGCTCCGCTTGCCGGGCAGCATGTCGGGTGAGTGGTCGGACAGGAAGTCCATGAACGAGGACGAACCCGGCGTCAGGAAGGCAGCTGGTAGACGCCCGGTGCTACGAGTGTTGGCTTCCACGCGTTTCCCTCCAGGTATGCGATGGCCCTGCGCAAGGAGTCAGGATCATCCCCCAACTTGCCGATGGCCGAATTGCAGTTGAAGCAGTACGTCCCGGACCCTACCCGTCCTGTGGTGGTGATCCACATGGAGTTGCAGTCCGGGACGCACTTTCCACCCCGTTCACATGCGTGGACTACTGTCCACCCTTCTGAACGAAGGAGCGGACGAAGTCCTCCGCGTTCTCCTCGAGAACGTCGTCGATCTCGTCCAGTACCGAGTCGACGTCGTCGCTCAGCTTCTCCTGTCGCTCCGCGAGGTCCTCGGAGACCTGCGCGTCCTGCGCCTGCTCCTCGGTCTCCTCTGTGGAGCGCGTCGCCTTCTGCTGTCCGCCGCCGGTGTCCTTGGTCGCCATATAGCTCACCCCGCTCGGTTCGAAGCACTTGATCAGACCCTACCCATGGGGTCCGACATTGGCCCGGTACTTGTCTCAACGTCCGGAGGTCATCGGAATGATTCCCAGCCTGCGGCCCTTTCAGCCGCCCGAAAGCACCCGGACCAGCTCTTCCGCGGTACGGCAGCGGTCCAGGAGGTCCTTGACGTGTTCGCGCGTCCCGCGCAGCGGCTCCATGGTGGGCACCCGCTGCAGGGAGTCGTGGTCGGGAAGGTCGAAGATGACCGAGTCCCAGGAGGCCGCGGCGACGTCGTCCGCGTACTGCTCCAGGCACCGGCCCCGGAAATACGCCCTGGTGTCCTCGGGCGGCTTCGTACGGGCCCTCTCGACGTCGCTCTCGTCCAGGAGGCGCTTCATCTTCCCGCGGGCCGCCAGACGGTTGTAGAGGCCCTTGTCGGCCCGTACGTCGGCGTACTGGAGGTCCACCAGGTGCAGGCGCGGCGCGTCCCAGTCGAGGCTGTCGCGGCGCCGGTAGCCCTCCATGAGCTCCTTCTTCGCGACCCAGTCCAGCTCGCCGGAGAGGCTCATCGGATCGTTCTCCAGCCGGTTGAGCGTGTCCTCCCAGCGGATCAGGACGTCCTTGGTCTGCTCGTCGGCGTCCGCGCCGTACCTCTCGTCGACGTACTTGCGGCCCAGCTCGAAGTACTCCATCTGGAGCTGGACAGCGGTGAGTGTCCGGCCGCTGCGCAGCGTGATCAGCTGTTTCAGCGAGGGGTCGTGGGAGACCTGGTGCAGGGTGCGCACCGGCTGGTCGACGGCGAGGTCGACGTTGATGAAGCCGTCCTCGATCATCGACAGGATCAGCGCCGTGGTGCCGAGCTTCAGATACGTCGAGATCTCCGACAGGTTCGCGTCGCCGATGATCACGTGCAGCCGGCGGTACTTCTCGGCGTCGGAGTGGGGTTCGTCGCGGGTGTTGATGATGGGGCGCTTGAGCGTGGTCTCCAGGCCCACCTCGACCTCGAAGTAGTCGGCACGCTGGCTGAGCTGGAAGCCGTGCTCATGGCCGTCCTGGCCGATGCCGACCCGGCCCGCGCCCGTGACGACCTGCCGGGAGACGAAGAAGGGGGTGAGGTGGCGCACGATGTCCGAGAACGGGGTCTCCCGCTTCATCAGGTAGTTCTCGTGCGTGCCGTACGAGGCGCCCTTGTTGTCGGTGTTGTTCTTGTAGAGGTGGATCGGCTGGGCGCCCGGGATCGCGGCGGCCCGCTCGGCGGCCTCCGCCATGATCCGTTCGCCGGCCTTGTCCCAGAGCACCGCGTCGCGCGGGTTGGTGATCTCGGGTGAGCTGTATTCGGGGTGCGCGTGGTCGACGTACAGCCGGGCACCGTTGGTGAGGATGACATTGGCGAGGCCGATGTCCTCGTCGGTGAGCTGGCTCGAGTCGGCCGTCTCGCGGGCGAGGTCGAAGCCTCGCGCGTCGCGCAGCGGATTCTCCTCCTCGAAGTCCCAGCGGGCGCGGCGCGCCCGGTGCATCGCCGCCGCGTACGCGTTGACGATCTGGGACGAGGTGAGCATGGCATTGGCGTTGGGATGGCCGGGGACGGAGATCCCGTACTCGGTCTCGATGCCCATTACTCGCCGTACGGTCATGCGGCCCTCCTTGCCCGGCGGCGCTCCCCTCCGGGAGCGGCGCTCAAGTACCGCTGCTTGTCCGGTGGGTGTGCGGTGCCCGTCCCCGCACTGCGCGACTCGGCGGTACGGCAGAGCCTAGAGCGCCATTGCGCCGGTGGGGAGATCAATTACGTCATTGCTCCGATACGGCCGGAGCCGCCGGTAAAACAACCGGCTGCGGATGCCCGGCCGGGCATCCGCAGCCGGTCTGCGTTTTACAGGTACTGCCCGGTATTTGCCACTGTGTCGATGGAGCGTCCGGTGTCCGCGCCCTGCTTTCCGGTGACAAGTGTGCGGATGAAGACGATCCGCTCACCCTTCTTTCCGGAAATCCTGGCCCAGTCGTCGGGGTTGGTCGTGTTGGGCAGGTCCTCGTTCTCCTTGAACTCGTCCACGCATGCCTGGAGGAGATGGGAGACCCGAAGGCCCTTTTGGCCGTGTTCGAGGAATGCCTTGATGGCCATCTTCTTTGCCCGGTCGACGATGTTCTGAATCATCGCTCCGGAGTTGAAGTCCTTGAAGTACAGGACTTCCTTGTCACCGTTGGCATAGGTGACCTCGAGGAAGCGGTTCTCCTCGGACTCGGTGTACATCCTCTCCACGACGGACTGGATCATGGCGTGGGCAGCGGCCGGCTTGGAGCCGGTGTGCTCGGCCAGATCGTCCGCGTGGAGCGGCAGCGAAGGCGTCAGGTACTTCGCGAAGATGTCCCTCGCGGCCTCCGCGTCCGGACGCTCGATCTTGATCTTCACATCGAGACGGCCGGGCCGCAGGATGGCGGGGTCGATCATGTCCTCGCGGTTGGAGGCGCCGATGACGATGACGTTCTCCAGACCCTCCACACCGTCGATCTCGGCGAGCAGCTGGGGGACGATGGTGTTCTCCACGTCCGAGCTGACACCGGAACCACGGGTGCGGAAGAGGGATTCCATCTCGTCGAAGAAGACGATGACGGGGGTGCCCTCGCTCGCCTTCTCCCGGGCACGCTGGAAGACCAGGCGGATGTGCCGCTCGGTCTCGCCGACGTACTTGTTGAGGAGCTCGGGGCCCTTGATATTGAGGAAGTAGCTCTTCCCCGTGGGCTGTCCGGTGACCTCGGCGACCTTCTTGGCCAGGGAGTTGGCCACGGCCTTGGCGATCAGAGTCTTGCCGCAGCCGGGCGGACCGTAGAGCAGGATGCCCTTCGGCGGACGGAGTTCGTGCTCCTTGAAGAGGTCGGGGTGGAGGTACGGAAGCTCGACCGCGTCGCGGATCAGCTCGATCTGGTCGCCCAGGCCGCCGATCTTGTCGTAGTCGATGTCCGGGACCTCTTCGAGGACCAGCTCCTCGACCTCGCTCTTCGGGACCACCTCGTAGACGTACCCGGACCTGGGTTCCAGCAGCAGGGCGTCGCCGGGCCGGATGGTGATGTCCAGCAGAGGCTCGGCGAGCCGCACCACCCGTTCCTCGTCGGTGTGCCCGACCACCAGGGCCCGTTCGCCGTCCTCGAGGATTTCCTTGAGGGTGACGATGTCCCCGGCACGCTCGTACGCCATGGCCTCGACCACGTTGAGCGCTTCGTTGAGCATGACTTCCTGACCTCGTCTGAGGTCGTCGAGTTCGACACTGGGGCTGACGTTCACCCGGAGCTTGCGGCCCCCGGTGAAGATGTCGCAGGTGTCGTCCTCGTTGGACTGCAGGAAGACACCGAAGCCGGCCGGCGGCTGTGCGAGCCGGTCGACCTCCTCCTTGAGAGCCACGATCTGGTCTCGGGCCTCGCGGAGCGTATTGGCGAGCCGCTCGTTCTGTGCGGACACGCCGGCCAGATTGGTCTGCAACTCGACGATCCGCTCTTCGAGAATCCTCGTATGACGCGGAGAGTCGGCGAGCTTACGTCGCAGGACGGCGATTTCCTGCTCGAGATAGGCAACCTGGCCGGCTGGGTCTTCTGACCCCCGCCCGGGCCGGATGCCGCGGTTGATGTCGTCGTCGTGGGCTGCCACGGTCCTCACCTCCTCCAAGGGGAGCTGGACGCTTCCTGACCCTACCTGGGTGGGTGATGATTGAAACCCCTAGATCACAAAGACTGCGGGGCGTGTCCGATCTTCACCCTTGCGCTCTCCCTCACGCCAAGGGAATACCCACTTTGAGCACCGGAAAGCGGCCGGTTGTATCGTCGAAGCGTTCAACACCCGTCAGGGCTGGCTCCATTTGGTTCAGATACGCAGGGAACGGCAGGACACATGACCGTGCAGCAGGACGTCCCGGGCGACAGCGGGAAGCAGGATCTGGAGGTCTGGATCGACCAGGACCTCTGCACGGGCGACGGCATCTGTGTGCAGTACGCACCCGAGGTGTTCGAGCTGGACATCGATGGTCTGGCGTACGTGAAGAGCGGGGAGGACGAGCTCCTCCAGGACAAGGGCGCCACGACGCCGGTGCCGCTGCCGCTCCTCCAGGACGTGGTGGATTCGGCCAAGGAGTGCCCCGGCGACTGTATTCATGTACGACGCGTTTCGGACAACGTCGAAGTTTTTGGTCCGGACGCGGAGTAACCGCTCAGACACTGTGGGCGAGGTCCTGGCCGGACCTCACGAAGGCGTTGCCCTTCCACTGCCAGCTGGCCTTCTCCTCCTGGTCGGGGCAGCAGCGCGGCACGGCCATCGAGGAGTATCCGAGCAGCGTCGCCGAGACGATTCCGTCGCGCACGGCGAAGCCGGTGACCGTCGTCCTTTCAGCGGGGTCCACCAGGGTCGCGACGACCCTGGGTGCGGCCCCGCTTCCCTGTGTCAGGACGTAGACGCCGCTGGGCGGTGTGCCCGAGCCGGCGTCGCAGTGGACCACGGCCACGGTCTCGGGGCGGCCGTCGCCGTCCAGGTCTCCGGGGGCCTCGTCCGCGACCACGTTCTTCGCGCCGCCGCAGTCGAGCGGATAGGTCGCGGCTGCCGCGTCGGGGGCGGCCACGGGGGCGCCGGCGGGCCGGGAGCCGGAGGCGTGGCCCGAGGCGGTGGCGGTGGCCGTGTCGGGCTGGAGCAGGCCCGCGAAGGCGACGACGGCGGCCATCGCCGCGGCCGTGGCGAGCCAGTGCACCGGCTTGGTGTCGGTGTGCGCGAGGTCCGGGAGCGCGGAGGTCTGCACGCGGTATATCTCCTGTGGTTCCTGGGGGGCCTGGGAAGGCGGTGCCGACCGGACGTCGGCGGGTGGGGGGTGGCCAGCATCGTGCCACACCTCACACGGCAGCGGAACGGTGGGGTCGGCCCCGGATCGCCGGGGCAACGAAAAGGCGCCGCTGCCGAGTTCCCGGGTCGGTCCGGAGAACTCGGCGGCGGCGCCCAAGCGTTGTGCGGGGTCAGGCGCGGGAGGAGGTGCTGCCCGGACCGTCGTAGTCGTCGCCGTAGGCGCCCTTGGAGGGGCGACGGCGGCGCAGCGGGGGCTCGACGCCGTCCGCGAGGCGGCGGGCGGTGACGAGGAAGCCGGTGTGGCCGATCATCCGGTGGTCGGGCCGGACGGCCAGACCCTCGACGTGCCAGTTTCGGATCATCGATTCCCAGGGCTGCGGTTCGGCGAAGCAGCCGATCTCACGGATGGACTCGACGGTCCGCGAGAGCTGGGTGGTGGTCGCGACGTAGGCGCAGAGGATGCCGCCGGGCACGAGCGCCTTGGAGACGGCTTCCAGGCACTCCCAGGGGGCAAGCATGTCCAGGACGACCCGGTCGACCTCGGTGTCCGAGAGGTTGTCCTGGAGGTCGCCGACGGTGAGCTGCCAGGCGGGGTGCGGGGAGCCGAAGTAGCGCTCGACGTTCTGCTGGGCGATCTCGGCGAAGTCCTCGCGGCGCTCGTAGGAGTGCAGCATGCCCTGCTCGCCGATGGCGCGCAGGAGGAAGGTGCTGAGCGCACCCGATCCGACGCCGGCCTCCACGACGCGGGCGCCGGGGAAGATGTCCGCGAAGGCCAGGATCTGCCCCGCGTCCTTCGGGTAGACCACGGCGGCACCGCGGGGCATGGACAGGACGTAGTCGGGGAGCAGGGGGCGCAGCGCGAGGTAGGCGACGTTTCCCGTGGTGCGGACAACACTGCCCTCGGGAGCACCGATCAGCTCGTCGTGCGGGAAAGAACCCTTGTGGGTGTGGAAATTCTTTCCGGCTTCGAGCGTGAAGGTGTAGTGGCGTCCCTTGGGGTCGGTGAGCTGTACCTGGTCCCCGACCTTGAAGGGCCCACGACGGCGGGCGGCACCGGTCGGTTCAGACATGTGGCCAGCGTACCGGTGTTTCCAGGGGCTCCGACCGCCCGGCAGGGGGCACGGCCGGGTATCAGGCTCCCGGGCGGGCCATCGCGGCGACGAAAGCGCGTTCGACGTCAGCGGTGGACAGGACTCCGTAGATCTCGCCGGTCTCCTCGACGACGAGGTATTCGGTGGCCGGTGTCGCCTTGAGGCGGTCCAGGAGGGCTTCGCCGGCGAGTTCGGCGGGGATCCTCATGCCGTCGGTGAGGTCCTGGGCGAGGCCGCTGACGGCGACCCAGGGGCGGCGGTGCTCGGGGACGCCGACGATGGCGGCCTCGCGGACCACGCCCTTGGGGTTGCCCTGTCCGTCGACGACGACGAGGGCGCGGGCTCCCGCCTCGTTGGCCCGGCGCAGGGCCTCGGAGAGGGGCGTGGCGGACTCGACGGGGACGGCGCGCCGGGTGAGGGTGCGGGCACGCAGGTCGGGGAGGTGCTCGCGGAGGCGGGCCATGCGCAGGCTGTTTCCGGCGCCCGTCCAGATGATCCCGGCGAGGATGGCGGCGAGCAGGGCGTCGGTGACGGTCTCCACGCCGGTGATCTCTTCGGTGGCGTTGCCGAGGGCTCCGGTGTGGGTGAGGAGCGGGAGCCCGATGAGGACGGCCACGGCGAGGCCCCGGCCGACCCAGGCGGCGGCGATGGTGCCGCTCATGGGCTTGCCGGTGATCTTCCACACCACGGCGCGCAGCATGCGTCCGCCGTCGAGCGGGAGGCCCGGGAGCAGGTTGAAGGCGGCGACGAGGAGGTTGGAGATCATCAGCCCGGCGAGGAGCACGCCAGGGACGGTGGGGGGATCGACGAACTGCATACCGGCGTAGAAGACACCGGCGAGTACGAGGGAGAGGAGCGGGCCGACGAAGGCGAGGACGAACTCGCGGCCGGGGGTCTCGGACTCCTTCTCGATCTCGGAGACGCCGCCGAAGAACTGGAGCTGGATGCGCCGGACCGGGAGCTTGTAGCGCAGCGCCGCCACCGTGTGGGCGAGCTCGTGGACGAGCACGGAGGCGTAGAAGGCGATGGCGAAGAAGAGCGAGACCAGGTAGCGGGTGTTCCCGAGCTCGGGCAGGACCCGCTCCAGCTGGCCGCCGAACACCCAGGTGATGAGCGCCGCGACGATGAACCAGCTGGGCGCCACGTAGACCGGCACGCCGAAGGGGCGGCCCATGAGGATGCCGCCACCCGGATCCGCCGGGCGCTGCGGCTTGCCCTTGTCGGGTCCGGCGCCCGGGTCGGTGCCCTCTGCGCCTCGCTGCGGCTGCCCGCTGTCGCCGCTCTCGTCCACGGGGTCCCTTCGGTTGGTGGCCTTTGCCACGATCATGCAGTGTGCGAGGGTCTGTCGTCGATGGTATTCCGCTCGCTGTCAGTGGCGGGCCGTAGGGTCTGCGACATGACCTCCGTACCCCGGCCGCCTCAGCCGCCCAACTCGTTGTCGCCGTCGCGGGCGAGCGATTTCATGCAGTGTCCCCTGCTGTACCGCTTCCGGGTCATCGACAGGCTTCCCGAGAAGCCCAGTGAGGCGGCTACCCGGGGCACGCTGGTCCACGCCGTCCTGGAGCGTCTCTTCGACGACCCGGCCGTGGACCGGACCGCGCCGCGGGCCCGGGCGATGATTCCCGGCCAGTGGGACCGGCTGCTGGAGTCGAAGCCGGAGCTGACCGAGCTGTTCCGGGACGACGCGGAGGGCGAGCGCCTTTCGCGGTGGCTGGGCGAGGCGGAGCAGTTGGTGGAGCGGTGGTTCTCGCTGGAGGACCCGACGCGCCTGGAGCCCGCCGAGCGGGAGCTGTTCGTCGAGACGGAGCTGGAGTCCGGGCTGCGGCTGCGCGGGGTGATCGACCGGATCGATGTGGCGCCCACGGGCGAGGTCCGGATCGTCGACTACAAGACGGGCAAGGCACCGCGTCCGGAGTACGCGGAGGGTGCGCTGTTCCAGATGAAGTTCTACGCACTCGTGATCTGGCGGCTGAAAAGAGTGGTTCCGCGGCGCCTCCAGCTGGTCTATCTGGGCAGCGGCGACGTCCTCACGTACGACCCCGTCGAGGCGGACCTGGAGCGGGTGGAGCGCAAGCTGCTGGCGCTCTGGGAGGCGATCCGGGAGGCGACGGAGAGCGGCGAGTGGCGGCCCCGGCCGACGAAGCTGTGCGGCTGGTGCGACCACCGCGCCGTCTGTCCGGAATTCGGCGGTACTCCCCCGGTCTACCCCTTGTCGGTGCGCCCGGCGGAGTCGGAGGAGGACGCCCAGGGCAGAATGGGACCGGTCCGGGCCGAGGCCGGCCAACCGGTGGCCCTCGAAGGCCCTTAAGGAGATTTCGTGGCGATCCGCGTCCTTCTGGTCGATGACCAACCGCTGCTGCGCACCGGCTTCCGGATGATCCTGGAGGCGGAGGGGGATCTCGCGGTGGTCGGCGAGGCCGGTGACGGTCTCCAGGCCATCGATCAGGTGCGGGCGCTGCAGCCCGATGTCGTGCTGATGGATATCCGGATGCCCAGGATGGACGGGGTCGAGGCGACCCGTCAGATCACCGGTCCGGGCCGTGACGGTCCGGCGAAGGTGCTGGTGCTGACCACGTTCGACCTCGATGAGTACGTGGTGGAGGCGCTGCGCGCGGGAGCAAGTGGCTTCCTGCTCAAGGACGCTCCGGCCAATGAGCTGGTGCAGGCGATCCGGGTGGTCGCGGCGGGAGAGGCGATGCTGGCGCCCAGCATCACACGCCGGCTGCTCGACAAGTACGCGGACCATCTGCCGTCGGGCGAGGAGGCGGTTCCGGACGCCCTGCACACGCTGACGGACCGTGAGGTCGAGGTGCTGAAGCTGGTGGCGCGCGGGCTGTCGAACGCGGAGATCGCCGCCGACCTGTTCGTGAGCGAGACGACCGTCAAGACGCATGTGGGTCATGTGCTGACGAAGCTGGGGCTGCGCGACCGCGTCCAGGCCGCCGTGTACGCGTACGAGAGCGGCCTGGTGCGCCCCGGCGCCCAGTGAGCGGTTCGGGGAACGGGATGCCGGTCCGGGGCTCGTGCCCCGGACCGGATTTCTGTTGTCAGACGGTGCGGCGGCCCAGTTCCCAGAGCTGGAGGTCGGCGGATGAGTTGACCGCCCATTCCACTCCGGTGAGGCCCTCGCGGGAGGCGATGTACTGCTTGCCCTGCCAGATCGGGAGTACGGGAACGTCGTTGGCGACGATGTCCTGGAGCTTCTCGAAGGTCTTCGAGGCGGCGCCGCGGTCGGCCTCGCGACGGGACTGCGGGATGAGGGTGTTCTCCGCAGCGGCCGAGCGGTAGGGCGAGTTGAGGAAGTCGTTCTTGTCCAGGAACGGCGCCGTGTAGTTGTCCGGGTCCGGGAAGTCCGGGAACCAGCCCATGCCGTACACGTCGTAGTCGCCGCGCATCTGCGCCGGGCGGTACTCCGCCCAGGGAGTGCCCTTGACGGTCACGTCGAACAGCTTCGAATCGTTGAGCTGCCGCTTCAGCGTCTCGAACTCGGTGGCGGTCGCGGGACCGTAATGGTCCGTCGTGTAGTGCAGCGTGAACTTCACCGGCGTATCGATGCCGGCCGCGCGCAGGGTGGCCGCGGCCTTGGCGGTGTCGGGCTCGCCGTACTTGTTGAAGAACGAGTTGGTGTGGCCGGTGATGCTGGACGGGATCAGCGAGTACAGGGGCTCGGCGGTCGTGCCGTACACCTTGCTCGCGATGGCGCCCCGGTCGATGATCATGGCCATGGCCTGGCGGACGGCCTTGCTCTTCACCGAGGGGGCTTCGGTGTTGAAGCCGAGGTAGCTGATGGCGAGGCCGGGCATCTCGGTGAGCTTGACGCCGTCCTTCGGCTTCAGGAGCATCTGGCCCGCCTGCTCGGGCGACATGGTGCGGGTCATCATGTCGACCTTCTTGTCGTCCAGCGCCTTGCCCATGGCGGCGGCGTCCGGGAACAGGTCCAGTTCGACCTTGTCGTTGAGGACGTCCAGGTCGCCCTTGTACTTCGGGTTCCTGGTGAAGACGACCTTGACGACCTGGTTGTTCTCGACCTCGGGCTTCATGGTGTACGGGCCCGAGCCGTCGACCTGGAAGCCCTCGCGGGCGCTCTTCGCCGGGTACTTGCTCTGCGGGACGATGCCCGCGGCCGGGGTGGCGAGCTTGTACGGGAAGGTGGCGTCCGGGGTGCGCAGGTGGAAGACGATCTGGTCCTCGCCCTTGGTCTCGATCATGTCGACGTTGTCGAGCAGACCGGCAGGGCCGTTGCCGGACTTGATGTCGATGACGCGCTGGATGGAGTACCGCACGTCCTCGGCAGTGAGCGGCTTGCCGTCAGCGAAGGTGAGCCCGTTGCGCAGGGTGCAGCGGTAGCTCTCGTTCTCCGTGTCCGTGAAGACGCAGCTCTTGGCGGCGTCGGGCACGGGCTCACCGCCGCCGCGCGGCACGTGCATGAGGGTCTGCACGGTCTGCCGCAGGACGTTCCAGACGCCCGCTTCGTAGCCGATGGCCGGGTCGAGCGGCGCCGGGTTGTCCTTGGAGGCGATGAACTGGTCCGTGGTGCCGACGACGATGGCGTCCTTGCCCTCGTCCCCACCGTCCGTCACGCCGCAGGCGGCGAGTACGGGCGCGAGCAGGCCGACCACGGCCGGCAGCACCAGCGTCTTGCGGTTCATCGAGCGTTCTCCCTCATTCCGGTATGTGAGAAAACGAGATTAGTAGGGATAGTCGCGGGTGCCTGACCGGTGGATGCTCGTCACACAATCCGCCCGTCTCCGGAATTGACAGCGAATCGAATTCTCCGGCCGATGCGGTATCGCGCACGGCGTGACGATTGGGTACCACTCCGTGCGTGAATCAGACATACCGCCATATCTCGGGGGTGGAGAAATCACCCATCGAGCGACAAGATTCACAGTCGAGTCGTTTTCGACATGTTGACATGGACCTGATTCATCCACACATGGAGGCGATGAAAAGCGCACGTCCTGTCACCGAGAGTTTTTCCGTACATTCACAAGAACACTCTCGGTGCATGAATCAGAGGATTCCCGTGACCAGGCCCCGGAGGAATGCGAGATCGACATCTTCGAGGGAACCCACGACGACCCTTCCCGAGGCAGGTGCGATCGGCGCGACGGACGGCACCGCCACCACCCGGCAGCCCGCGGCCTCGGCGGCGGCGACCCCGGTCGCGGTGTCCTCGACGACCGCGCAGCGCAGCGGGTCCACCGCGAAACCGGATGCGGCGGTCAGATAGGGCTCCGGGTGGGGCTTGGTGCGGGAGACCTCGTCTCCCGCGACCGTGAGGCCGAAGTGGTGGTGGCCGACCGAGTCCAGCACCCGGTCGATGATGCGCCGGTGCGAGGCAGAGACCAGGGCGGTGGGCACCTCGTGCGCCACGAGCTCGGCGAGCAGCCGTGCCGCGCCGGGCATCAGCGGCACACCGCGGTCGATGCGGGCCTCGAAGGAGTCGTTGAGCAGCACCGTGAGCTCGTCCAGCCTGATGTCCGCGCCGGTCGCATCGATGAGATAGCCCGCACTGCGGCTCATCGGACCGCCCACGACGACATCGCGCCAGGCCTCGTCGAGCCGGTGTCCGAGGCCCGCGAAGACCTCCACCTCGGCATCCCACCAGAATCCCTCGGTGTCGACCAGGGTGCCGTCCATGTCGAGAAAGACGGCCTGCAGCGTAAGGCCTTCGGCCGTGCGAGTCAGGGACGCGGGGACCGTACTGGTCATCCGTACTCCTCCGTGAGGGACGAGAAGGCCGACCGCCATTCCCGAAGGGGAACGGCGACCGGCCTGCACTGGACCGACCAGTCTACGACTTGCCCGGCCGTGACGCGCGTACAGAGGCTTACCGCGCGTTGAAGTACTTCGCCTCGGGGTGGTGGATGACCAGCGCGTCCGTCGACTGCTCGGGGTGCAGCTGGAACTCCTCGGAGAGCTTGACCCCGATCCGCTCCGGCTCCAGGAGCTCGGCGATCTTCGCCCGGTCGTCCAGATCGGGGCAGGCGCCGTAGCCGAGGGAGAAGCGCGCGCCGCGGTACTTCAGCGCGAACATGTCCTCGACGTCTGCCGGGTCCTCGCCGCCGAAGCCGAGCTCACCGCGGACCCGGGCGTGCCAGTACTCGGCCAGCGCCTCGGCGAGCTGGACGGACAGCCCGTGCAGCTCCAGATAGTCGCGGTAGGAGTTGGTCCCGAAGAGTTCGGCCGTGGCCTCGCCGATCTTCGAGCCGACGGTGACGACCTGGAGGCCGATCACGTCCCGCTCGCCGGACTCCTCCGGGCGGAAGAAGTCCGCGAGGCAAAGGCGGCGGCCCCGGCGCTGGCGCGGGAAGGTGAAGCGGGTGCGCTCCGAGCCGTCCTCGTGGAGCAGGATCAGGTCGTCGCCCTTGGACACGCAGGGGAAGTAGCCGTAGACGACGGCGGCCTCCAGCATGTTCTCGGTGTGGAGCTTGTCGAGCCAGCCGCGCAGGTGCGGGCGTCCCTCGGTCTCGACCAGTTCCTCGTACGTGGGACCGTCACCGGCACGGGACTGCTTGAGGCCCCACTGGCCCTTGAAGAGCGCGCCCTCGTCCAGCCAGGAGGCGTACTCCTTGAGCGGGATCCCCTTGATGACCCGGGTGCCCCAGAAGGGCGGCTCGGGGACCGGGTTGTCGGTGGCCACGTCGGAGCGGACACCCGTCTCGGGCTCCTCGACCTCCAGGACGGCGGTTTCCTTCCTGGCGACCCGGCGCTGCTTGAGCTCCGGGAGCACCGCGCCTGGGACACCGCGCTTGATGCCGATCAGGGCGTCCATGAGCCGCAGCCCCTCGAACGCGTCGCGGGCGTAGCGGACCTCGCCCTCGTAGATCTCGTGGAGGTCCTGCTCCACGTAGGCCCTGGTGAGGGCGGCCCCGCCCAGGATGACCGGGAAGTCCGCGGCCATCTTGCGCTGGTTGAGCTCCTCCAGGTTCTCCTTCATGATCACGGTCGACTTCACCAGGAGTCCCGACATGCCGATGACATCGGCCCGGTGCTCCTCGGCGGCCTCCAGGATCGCGGAGACGGGCTGCTTGATGCCGAGGTTGACCACGTTGAAGCCGTTGTTGGTGAGGATGATGTCGACGAGGTTCTTGCCGATGTCGTGGACGTCGCCGCGCACGGTGGCCAGCACGATGGTGCCCTTGCCCTCCGCGTCGGACTTCTCCATGTGCGGCTCCAGGTGGGCGACCGCGTTCTTCATGACCTCGGCGGACTGGAGCACGAACGGCAGCTGCATCTGGCCGGAGCCGAAGAGTTCGCCGACGACCTTCATGCCCTCCAGGAGGGTGTCGTTGACGATGTCGAGGGCC
The DNA here is from genome assembly GCF_053617235.1 of Streptomyces sp. NPDC055749. Lineage (NCBI taxonomy): Bacteria > Bacillati > Actinomycetota > Actinomycetes > Kitasatosporales > Streptomycetaceae > Streptomyces > Streptomyces sp. NPDC055749. The sequence goes on from NZ_JBSHFH010000026.1 coordinate 93,969, forward strand.
GGGCGGGTCTGCAGGGCCTCGTCGAGGTCGGCCTGGAGGCCGTTCTTCTCGCCGTCGATGATGCGGCGCTGGAGGCGTTCGTCCAGCGGGAGGGCGAGGAGTTCCTCGGCGCGGCCCTCCTTCATCGACTTCATGTTGACGCCCTCGAAGAGCTCCATGAGCTTCTGCAGGGGGTCGTAACCCTCGGCGCGGCGGTCGTAGATCAGGTCGAGGGCGACCTTGACCTGCTCCTCCTCCAGGCGTGCGATCGGCAGGATCTTGGACGCGTGCACGATCGCGGAGTCCAGTCCGGCCTTGACGCACTCGTCGAGGAAGACGGAGTTCAGGACGACGCGGGCGGCCGGGTTGAGGCCGAAGGAGATGTTGGACAGGCCGAGCGTGGTCTGTACGTCGGGGCGGCGCCGCTTGAGTTCGCGGATGGCCTCGATGGTGGCGATGCCGTCCTTGCGGGACTCCTCCTGACCGGTACAGATGGTGAAGGTCAGGGTGTCGATGAGGATGTCCGACTCGTGGACGCCCCAGTTGCCCGTGAGGTCCTCGATGAGCCGCTCGGCGATGGCGACCTTGTGCTCGGGCGTGCGGGCCTGGCCCTCCTCGTCGATGGTCAGCGCGATCAGCGCGGCGCCGTGCTCCTGCGCCAGCGCGGTGACCTTGGCGAAGCGGGACTCGGGGCCGTCGCCGTCCTCGTAGTTGACGGAGTTGATGACGGCACGGCCACCCAGCTTCTCCAGGCCGGCGCGGATGACCTCGACCTCGGTGGAGTCGAGCACGATGGGGAGCGTGGAAGCGGTGGCGAAGAGCCCGGCCAGCTTCTCCATGTCGGCGACGCCGTCCCGGCCCACGTAGTCGACACAGAGGTCGAGCATGTGCGCGCCCTCGCGGATCTGGTCGCGGGCCATCTCCACGCAGTCGTCCCAGCGGGCTTCCAGCATGGCCTCGCGGAACTTCTTCGAACCGTTGGCGTTGGTGCGCTCGCCGATCGCCATGTACGAGGTGTCCTGGCGGAAGGACACGGTCTGGTAGAGCGAGGAGGCACCCGGCTCGGGGCGCGGCTCACGCGCACCCGGGCTCATGCCGCGGACCCGCTCGACGACCTGGCGCATGTGCTCGGGCGTCGAGCCGCAGCATCCGCCGACGAGCTGGAGGCCGTAGTCCCGTACGAAGTTCTCCTGCGCGTCGGCCATCTCGGGCGGGGTCAGCGGGAAGTGCGCGCCGTTCTTGGTCAGCACGGGCAGACCGGCGTTCGGCATGCACATCAGGGGCGTACGCGAGTGGCGGGCCAGATAGCGCAGGTGCTCGCTCATCTCGGCCGGGCCGGTCGAGCAGTTCAGCCCGATCAGGTCGATGCCCAGCGGTTCCAGGGCGGTCAGCGCGGCGCCGATCTCGGAGCCGAGCAGCATGACGCCGGTCGTCTCGAAGGCGAGCGAGCAGATCAGGGGTACGTCCATGCCCAGGGCGTCCATCGCCCGCCGTGCGCCGATCAGGCTCGACTTCGTCTGCAGCAGGTCCTGCGTGGTCTCCACGATCAGGGCGTCGGCGCCGCCGGCGAGGAGGCCTTCGGCGTTCTGCTGGTAGCCGTCGCGCAGGATGTCGTACGCGATGTGGCCGAGGGTGGGCAGCTTGGTCCCCGGGCCGATGGAGCCGAGGACCCAGCGCGGGCGGCCGTCCTTTGCGGCGAACTCGTCCGCGACCTCGCGTGCGATACGGGCGCCCGCCTCGGACAGCTCGACGATCCGGTCGGCGATCTCGTACTCGTTGGCCGCGGAGTGGTTCGCACCGAAGGTGTTCGTCTCGACGCAGTCCACGCCGACCGCGAAATACTCCTCGTGCACGGAGCGGACGATGTCCGGGCGGGTCACGTTGAGGATCTCGTTGCAGCCTTCGAGGTTCTCGAAGTCCGCGAGGGTGGGGTCCTGTGCCTGGAGCATCGTGCCCATGGCACCGTCCGCCACCACCACACGCGTGGCGAGCGCCTCGCGGAGGGCTGCGGTTCGGTTCCGGCTGTCAGCGGAAGGGGTCGGCGACGAGGCCATGGATGTTCTCCCTGGGATGCGACGGCTGTCGGCTTTGCGGCCTTCCTGTGGAGGGCGCACCCGGCCAGCGTAGCCGGGAGGTGCCGGAGCCCGTCGCGGCGTCCCACGGGGCGGACTGCATGCTGTGCGGGGGCAACTGGGCCGGTGCGGTGGTGCCGACTTTCCGGGCGCCCGGGCATAGGTCGACATCGACCGATAGTGTTCAGCATTGTCGAACCACAGTGGAGGAGTACGGCGCGATGGCCAAGAACATCCAGTCGCTGGAGCGGGCGGCAGCGATGCTGCGGCTGCTGGCGGGCGGCGAGCGCCGGCTCGGACTGTCCGACATCTCTTCCTCACTGGGGCTGGCCAAAGGCACCGCGCACGGCATTCTGCGCACCCTCCAGCACGAGGGCTTCGTCGAACAGGACGCGGCGTCCGGCCGTTATCAGCTCGGCGCGGAGCTGCTGCGCCTGGGCAACAGCTATCTGGACGTCCACGAGCTGCGGGCCCGCGCCCTGGTGTGGACCGACGATCTGGCGCGCTCCAGCGGCGAGAGCGTCCACCTGGGCGTCCTGCACCAGCACGGCATCCTCATCGTCCACCACGTCTTCCGGCCCGACGACAGCCGCCAGGTGCTGGAGGTGGGCGCCATGCAGCCGCTGCACTCCACGGCCCTGGGCAAGGTGCTGTCCGCGTACGACCCGGTGGCGCACAGCGAGGCCGTCGAGGTGGAGCGCAAGCCGTTCACGCCGCGCACGGTGACCGAGGCGGACGAGTTCGAGTCGCTGCTCGAACTCATCCGGGCGCGGGGCTGGGCGTCCGACGTGGAGGAGACCTGGGAAGGGGTGGCCGCCGTGGCGGCGCCCATCCACGACCGGCGGCGGATGCCGGTCGGCGCCGTGGCCGTCACAGGGGCCGTGGAGCGGGTCTGCCCGGACGGCGAGCTGCGCCCCGAGCTGATCGCGGCCGTGCGGGACTGCGCCCGCGCCGTATCCCGGGATCTGGGCGCCGGGCGCTTCTGAGCACCCGGGCGGTCCGTCGGTAACGATCGGGTCCTGCACTCGGTCGTATGTGCCACAACCCTTGACGTTGCATTCACCCGGGGGAAACACTGCCGTTCATCGGTCGGCATTGCCGAACACCTAACGGCAATACGCGTTAGGGTGTGACAGTGCCAAGGGCCGGTCAGCCCGCACAGCTGGGTACCCACACAGCGTGGATACCCAACTTGGGCGCGAACCACCGGAGGACCCCGGTGTTCGCCTTCCCCTGGACGATGGACAAAGGAGTCACGGGTGTCCAGCTCCGACATCTTCATCGGCGAGACCATCGGTACCGCCGTTCTCATCCTGCTCGGCGGCGGTGTCTGTGCCGCCGTCACGCTCAAGCGTTCAAAGGCGCAGAACGCCGGCTGGCTGGCCATCACCTTCGGGTGGGGCTTCGCCGTGCTGACGGCCGCCTATCTGGCCGGCAGCGTCTCCGGCGCGCACCTCAACCCGGCGGTGACGATCGGCCTCGCCATCGAGGGCGGCACCGCATGGGGCGACGTACCGCTGTACTTCGCCTCGCAGCTGCTCGGCGCGATGATCGGCGCCGTACTGGTCTGGGCGGTGTACTACGGGCAGTTCCACGCCCACCTCACCGACCCCGAGATCGTGGGCGCGCAGCCCGCGGTGGAGGGCATGGTCGACCAGTCGGCCGCCCCGAAGGCCGGCCCTGTACTGGGCATCTTCTCCACGGGCCCGGAGATCCGGAACGCCGTGCAGAACGTCGTCACCGAGGTCATCGCCACCGTCGTACTGGTGCTGGCGATCCTGACGCAGGGCCTCAACAACGAGGGCAACGGCCTCGGCACTCTCGGCGCGCTCATCACGTCGCTGGTAGTCGTCGGAATCGGTCTCTCGCTCGGCGGGCCGACCGGATACGCGATCAACCCGGTTCGCGACCTCGGTCCGCGTATCGTGCACGCGCTGCTGCCGCTGCCGAACAAGGGCGGATCCGACTGGGGCTACGCCTGGGTACCGATCGTCGGACCGCTCATAGGCGGCGCGATCGCCGGCGGTCTCTACAACGTCGCCTTCGCGTGAGCCGCAGAGCTCAGAGCCGTATCCCTCAGAACCACACAGACCTCCGGGAGCACACCGTGACCGAAGCACACACCACCGGGAGCCATGGCACCGGGCCGTTCATCGCGGCCATCGACCAGGGCACCACCTCCAGCCGCTGCATCGTCTTCGACACGGACGGCCGGATCGTCTCCGTCGACCAGAAGGAGCACGAGCAGATCTTCCCGAAGCCGGGCTGGGTCGAGCACGACGCGGCCGAGATCTGGCGGAACGTCCAGGAGGTCGTCGCCGGCGCCGTCTCCAAGGCGGGCATCACCTCCGCCGACGTCAAGGCGATCGGCATCACCAACCAGCGCGAGACGACGCTGCTCTGGGACAAGAACACCGGCGAGCCCGTACACAACGCCCTCGTCTGGCAGGACACCCGCACCGACGCGCTCTGCAAGGAGCTCGGCCGCAACGTCGGGCAGGACCGTTTCCGCCGCGAGACCGGCCTGCCGCTCGCCTCGTACTTCGCCGGACCCAAGGTCCGCTGGCTCCTCGACAACGTCGAGGGGCTGCGCGAGCGCGCCGAGCGGGGCGACATCCTCTTCGGGACCATGGACTCCTGGGTCATCTGGAACCTGACCGGCGGTACGGACGGCGGCGTGCACGTCACCGACGTCACCAACGCCTCGCGCACCCTCCTGATGAACCTGCACTCGATGCAGTGGGACGAGAAGATCCTCCAGTCGATGGACATCCCGGCAGCCGTGCTGCCGGAGATCCGCTCGTCGGCCGAGGTGTACGGACACGCCAAGGGCGGCGTCCTGGACGGCATCCCGGTGGCGTCCGCGCTCGGCGACCAGCAGGCCGCGCTGTTCGGCCAGACCTGTTTCGCGCAGGGCGAGGCCAAGTCCACGTACGGCACCGGCACCTTCATGCTGATGAACACCGGTCACACGCCCGTCAACTCGTACAACGGGCTCCTCACGACCGTCGGATACCGCATCGGCGACCAGAAGCCGGTGTACGCGCTCGAAGGCTCCATCGCCGTCACCGGCTCCCTGGTGCAGTGGATGCGCGACCAAATGGGCCTGATCAAGTCCGCCGCCGAGATCGAGACCCTGGCCTCGTCGGTCGAGGACAACGGCGGCGCGTACTTCGTGCCCGCCTTCTCCGGTCTCTTCGCCCCGTACTGGCGCCCCGACGCCCGGGGCGTCATCGCCGGTCTGACCCGCTACGTCACCAAGGCGCACATCGCCCGCGCCGTCCTCGAGGCCACCGCCTGGCAGACCCGCGAGATCAGCGACGCCATGACGAAGGACTCGGGCGTCGAGCTCACCGCGCTCAAGGTCGACGGCGGAATGACCTCCAACAACCTGCTGATGCAGACCCTCGCCGACTTCCTGGACGCACCCGTGGTGCGGCCCATGGTCGCCGAGACCACCTGCCTCGGCGCGGCCTACGCCGCCGGCCTCGCCGTCGGCTTCTGGCCGGACACCGACGCCCTGCGCGCCAACTGGCGCCGCGCCGCCGAGTGGACCCCCCGCATGGACGCGGACACCCGCGACCGGGAGTACAAGAGCTGGCTCAAGGCCGTGGAACGTTCCATGGGCTGGCTCGACGAAGACACTGTCGAGGAGTAAGCGATATGACCACCCTGCAGAGCGTCCCCGCCCTCGGGACGCATCCGGCCTCCGGCTCCCTTCCGAGCCGCGCCGAGACCCGGGAGCAGCTTTCCAAGGCGACGTACGACCTCCTGGTGATCGGCGGCGGCATCCTGGGCATCTCCACCGCCTGGCACGCCGCGCAGTCCGGACTGCGGGTGGCACTGGTGGACGCCGGCGACTTCGCCGGCGCCACCTCCTCCGCCTCCTCCAAGCTGCTCCACGGCGGTCTGCGCTACCTGCAGACCGGCGCGGTGAAGCTGGTGGCGGAGAACCACTTCGAGCGGCGCGCCGTCTCCCGCCAGGTCGCGCCGCACCTGGCCAATCCGCTCACCTTCTACCTGCCGGTCTACAAGGGCGGCCCGCACGGCGCCGCCAAGCTCGGTGCGGGCGTCTTCGCCTACTCGGCGCTGTCCGCGTTCGGTGACGGTGTCGGCCATGTGATCAGCCCGGCGAAGGCCCAGCGCGATGTGCCGGAGCTGCGTACGGACAACCTGAAGGCCGTCGCCGTCTACGGCGACGACCAGATGAACGACGCCCGGATGGCGCTGATGACCGTGCGCGCGGCCGTCGAGGCGGGCGCGACCGTCCTCAACCACGCCGCGGTCACCGGACTGCGGTTCACCAGGGGCCGGGTGACGGGCGCCGAACTGCGGGACAGCACCGACGGTACGGAGTTCGGCGTGAGCGCCCGCCTCGTGCTGAACGCCACCGGCCCGTGGGTGGACCACCTCCGCAATATGGAGGACCCGAACGCGGCTCCTTCGATCCGGCTCTCCAAGGGCGCGCACCTGGTGCTGAAGCGCACCCGCCCCTGGAAGGCCGCCCTCGCCACCCCGATCGACAAGTACCGGATCACGTTCGCCCTGCCGTGGGAGGACATGCTGCTGCTCGGTACGACGGACGAGGAGTACGAGGGTGATCCGGCGGATGTCGCGGTGACCGAGAAGGACACCGCGCAGATCCTGGACGAGGCGGCGTTCTCCATCCGCGACCAGCAGCTGTCGCGCGATCTGATCACGTACTCCTTCGCCGGTCTGCGGGTCCTGCCCGGCGGTCCCGGTGACACGTCCAAGGCCAAGCGCGAGACGGTCGTGACGGAGGGCCGAGGCGGGATGCTCTCGGTCGCGGGCGGCAAGTGGACGACGTTCCGCCACATCGGCCGTACGGTGATGAACAAGCTGGCCGCGCTGCCGGGGCAGCCGCTCGCGGACGACATGGAGCCGATGGCCCGGCTGCCACGGAAGCTCCCGCTGCCCGGCATCGCCAACCCCAACGCGGTCGCGCACCGGCTGATGATCGACGGCGGTACGCCCGGCCCGCGGATGGCGGCCGACACGGCCAGGCACCTCGCCACGCACTACGGCTCGCTGTCCTTCGACATCGCGCGGCTCGCCAACGAGAACCCGGACCTGGCCCGGCGCATCCACCCGGACGCCCCGGAGATCTGGGCGCAGGTCGTCTACGCCCGTGACCACGAGTGGGCCGAGACGGCCGACGACGTACTGCGCCGCCGCACGACGCTGACGATCCGTGGGCTGGCGACGGACGGGATCAGGGCCGAGGTGGAGGGTCTGCTCGCCGACAAGGGCTGATCCGCGGGGTTCGTACGGGGGTGGCTTCCACGGGGGGAGCCACCCCCGTACGCGTACCCGCGTGAGCAGCGCAACAGCTGCGGCAGGGACCCCTCGATCGGGTGCGCGGACCCCCATAATGGAGGAAGACATCGGATGTCTGAATCCAGTCCGAATCCAGGAGGACCGTCATGGCTGTCACCGACGAGGCGATCGAGAAGATCAAGGGAATGATCGTCTCAGGTGCTCTGGGGCCCGGTGACCGGCTCCCCAAGGAGAGCGAACTCGCCGCGGAACTCGGGCTGTCCCGCAACTCCCTCCGGGAGGCGGTACGCGCCCTGTCACTGATCCGCATCCTCGACGTGCGCCAGGGCGACGGCACGTACGTCACCAGCCTTGACCCCCAACTCCTCCTGGAGGCACTGAGTTTCGTGGTGGACTTCCATCGCGACGACACCGTGCTGGAGTTCCTCGCGGTGCGCCGGATCCTCGAACCGGCCGCCACGGCGATGGCCGCGGGGCAGATCAGCGAGGACCAGCTGGATCTGCTGGGCGCGCAGCTCGACGCCCTGGGCGAGAAGCCGTCGGTGGAGGAACTGGTCGCCGCCGACCTGGAGTTCCACCGCGGCATCGTGCAGTCGTCCGGCAACTCGGTGCTCTGCTCGCTCCTCGACGGACTCTCCGGGCCGACCACGAGGGCGCGGGTCTGGCGCGGTCTGACGCAGGAGGACGCCGTCAGCCGCACCCTGCACGAGCACCGGGCGATCCTCGCCGCGCTGCGCGACAGGGACGCGGAGGCGGCACGGGCCTGGGCGACCGTCCATGTGGCGAGCGTGGAGCAGTGGCTGCGCTCGACCCTGTGACACGCGTACGGGCCACCTTGTGACACACGCGTACGGGCCGGGGGCGATGTGCCGCCCCCGGCCCGTACGTACGGTGTCCGCTCAATCCTGCTTCTCACCGCTCGCGAAGCGCGAGATGACCAGGGCGACGATGATGATCGCACCGTTGAGGAACTGGTTCCACAGCGCCGGGACCCCACCGAGGGTCATCACGTTGACCACCAGCTGGAGCGTCAGTACGCCGGTCAGCGCGCCGAACAGGGTGCCGCGACCGCCCTTGAGGCTGATGCCGCCGATGACCGCGGCGGCGAACACCTGGAAGATCCAGCCGTTGCCCTGGGTGGCCGCGACCGACCCGTAGTGGCCTGTGTAGAGGATGCCCGCGAAGGCGGCCAGCAGACCGCCGACGGCCAGCACGATCCAGGTGATCCGGTCGACCCGGATGCCGGCCGCGCGTGCCGCCTCCGGGTTGCCGCCGATGGCGTACAGCGAGCGTCCGTGGCGCAGCCAGGCCAGCGCCGAGCCGCCGATCGCGAACAGGGCCAGACAGATCCAGACCGCGGCCGGGGCGCCGAGCCACTCGCTCTTGCCCAGGTAGCGGAAGGACTCCGGGACGTCGGTGATCGACTTGCCCTCGGTGATGCCGATGTGGAGGCCGCGCAGCATGGTGAGCATGCCGAGCGTGGCGATGAAGCCGTTGACCCGCAGCTTCAGGATCAGGAAGCCGTTGATCACGCCGACGAGCAGTCCGACGAGCAGACAGAGCGGGATCGCCGACCAGGCCGGGAAGAGTTCGAGCCCCGCGAACCGGCCGCCGTCGGTGGGCAGGACCAGCCACATGGCGACCACCGGCGCGATGCCGATCGTCGATTCCAGGGACAGGTCCATCCGGCCGCAGATCAGGATCAGCGCCTGCGCGAGCACGAGCAGGCTGAGCTCGGAGGACTGCTGGACGACGCTGATCAGGTTGTTGGAGGTGAGGAAGACCGGCGAGACGATGAAGCCGATCACCATCAGGACCAGGATCACCGGCACCAGGGAGAAGTCGCTCCACCTGATCAGCTGGAGCCTGCTGCGCGGACTCCCTTCCTTCGCCCCGCTCATGACGTCATCGGCCGTGGCCGGCCGTATGGTCCCGGTCATTCCCTTTCCCCCACACCTTCCATGGCGGCGACGAGTTCCCCGTCGGTCCACCCGCTTGCGAATGTTGCGACGACCCGCCCGTGGAACAGGGCGAGCACCCGGTCGCAGACCCGCAGATCGTCCAGCTCGTCCGAGATGATGACTGCGGCGTTTCCTTCGTCGGCGACCCTGCGGACCACACCGAGCAGCGAGTCCTTGGACTTGACGTCCACGCCCGCGGTGGGCCGGACCGCGACCAGCGCGCTCGGCCTGCGGGCCAGCGCGCGGGCGACCACCACCTTCTGCTGGTTGCCGCCGGACAGCCCGGAGACGGGCTGCTCGGGCCCCTGCGTCTTGATGTCCAGCGAGGCGATCATCGACTGGGCGAACCGGCGGGTCCGGGAGGGCAGTACGGTCCCCCACGGCCCCAGCTGGTCGGTGACCGTGAGCGTGGCGTTCTCGGCGACGCTCCGGTCCAGCACAAGACCCTGGTCGTGCCGGTCCTCGGGGATGTACCCGATGCCGGCGTCGAGGGCGTGCGGGACGCTCCCGGGCCGAACGGTCCTCCCGTGTACGGAGATGGTGCCTCCGCTCGCCTTGCGCATCCCGGCCAGCGTCTCGCCGAGCGCCGTGTTGCCGCTGGCCGCGGAGCCGGCGAGGCCGAGGACCTCACCGGGCCGCACCTGGAGGTCCAGCGGCTCGAACTGACCCTCCAGGGTGAGCTGTTCGGTACGCAGGACGGGTGCGGCCGACTCGTCCCGTACCCGCTCCCCGGCTCCGGCGGCGTGCCAGACGGACGCGCCGCCGCCCTGCTCACCGGTCATGGCGGCCACCAGTTCCGCCTTGCCGACGTCCGCGACCGGGGCGGTCAGGACATGGCGGGCGTCGCGGTAGACGGTGACGGCGGTGCAGAGTTCGTACACCTCCTGCAAGTGGTGGGAGATGAACAGGAACGCCACTCCCTGGCTCTGCAGTTCGCGCAGCTTGTCGAAGAGCCGGCCGATGCCCCGGGCGTCCAGCTGCGCGGTCGGCTCGTCGAGGACGATCAGCCGGGCGCCGAAGGACAGCGCCCGGGCGATCTCGACGAACTGCCGCTGCTCGACGGCGAGATCCCGTGCCCGTGTGCTGGGGTCGACCTGCACCCCGTACTCGGCGAGCAGGTCCGCCGCGCGCTTGCGGAGCCTGCCCCAGCTGATCCAGCGGGAGTCCTCGTCGAAGCGGTTGAGGAAGAGGTTCTCGGCGACGGTCAGATCGGGGACGACCATGGACTTCTGGTAGACGCAGGCGATCCTGGACTGCCAGGCCATGGTGTCCCCGAAGGCGGGCGCGGGCTCCCCGCCGAACGTGACCGTGCCCGCGTCCGCCTTGTGGAGTCCGGTGAGCACGCTGACGAGCGTGGACTTGCCGGCGCCGTTGCGGCCGACGAGCGCGTGCGACTCACCGGGCAGCACGGTGAGCTTCACGCCGTCGAGCGCGACGGTCTGCCCGAAGCGTTTGACGATGCCTGCCGCCTCTACGGCCGGTGGAGGTGCGTGTTCCATGGCTAGCTCTTCTTCTCCAGCTGGTTGGCCCACAGCGCCGGGTCGTCGACGTTCTCCTTGGTCACCAGGGGCGCGGGCAGCTGGTCCTCGAGACCGCCCGGGATCTTGATGATGGTGGAGTCGTGGTCGGTCGGACCCTCCTTGAAGGTCTTTCCGGCCAGGGCCGCCTCCGCGTAGAACAGCGCGTACTTGGCGTAGAGGTCGGCGGGCTGGGAGATCGTCGCGTCGATCTTCCCGGACCTGATCGCGTCGAACTCCTCCGGGATGCCGTCGTTGGAGATGATCGTGATGTGTCCGGGCGTCCCGACCGGCTTCAGGAGCTTCTTCTGCTCCAGGAGGGCGAGGGTGGGCTGGAGGAACACCCCGCCGGCCTGCATGTAGATGCCGTTGATGTCGGGGTGTGCGGCCAGGGTCGACTGAAGCTTGGCGGAGGCCACGTCGCCCTTCCAGTCGGTGGCCAGCTCGAAGACCTCGATGTCCGGGAAGTCCTTGTCCATGCACGACTTGAACGCCTCGGAGCGGTCGCGTCCGTTGATCGATGACAGGTCGCCCTGGAATTCGACGACCTTGCCCTTGCCCTTCAGCTGCTCGCCGAGGTACTTGCAGGCGTTGGCGCCGTACGCCTTGTTGTCGGCCCGGACGACCATGTAGATGTCGCCCTTGTCGGGGCGGGTGTCGACACTGACGGCCGGGATCTTCTTCTCGTTCAGCGTGTTCAGCGTCTCGGCTATCGCGCCGGTGTCCTGCGGGGCCATCACGACGGCCTTGGCGCCCTGGTCGGTGAAGGTCTGGACGTTGGCGACGAGCTTGCCGATGTCGTTCTGCGAGTTGGTCAGGGGCAGCGCCTCGACCTTCCCGTCCTTGACGCCCTTCTCGATGTACTGCTGGTAGGAGTTCCAGAAGTCGCTGTCGCTGCGCGGCAGGTCGATGCCGACCTTGCCACCGCCGTTGCCGCTGTCGGTGGACTCGCGGTTGCAGCCCGCCAGGGCGGTCACGGCCAGCAGTACGGCGCAGGCCGCCGCACTCGTCGTACGCACTCTCATTTGGGGTCCCGTCCTTCGTGGAGTACCGGCTCGATGGTTCTGTTGCCAAGCGTGGGGTGGTGCGGCTCTGGGGAAGCAGGCCGGTTGTCAGTCGGCCGCGGGGCGCAGTCTCAGGCCCTGCATCCCGCCGTCGACGGCGAGTGCGGTGCCTGTGACGGAGGCGGCGGACGGTCCTGCGAGGTACACGATCGCCGCCGCGACCTCGTCCGCCGATACCAGCCGGCCCAGGGGCTGGCGGGCGTTGAGGGCGGCCCGTTCGGCGGCCGGGTCGTCGGCGCTGTCGAGGAGCCGCCCGATCCACGGGGTGTCCGCGGTGCCGGGGTTGACGCAGTTGACCCGGACGCCTTCGCGTACGTGGTCGGCCGCCATGGCGAGGGTCAGCGAGAGCACGGCCCCCTTGCTCGCGCTGTAGAGCGCGCGCTGCGGCAGGCCGGCCGTGGCGGCGATGGAGCAGGTGTGGGTGATCGAGACGGCTCCGGGGCGGTCCGCCGCGGCGCGGCGCAGATGCGGCAGGGCGTGGCGGGCGGTGCGGACCATGCCGAGGACGTTGATGTCCAGGACGCGCGTCCACTCCTCGTCGGTGTTGTCCTCGACGCCGCCGATGGAGCCGACGCCCGCGTTGGACACGAGGGTGTGCAGGCCGCCCAGCTCGGCCGCGGCCCGGTCGACGGCTTCCCGTACGGCCGCGTCGTCGGTCACGTCGGCCTTGAGCGCGAGGACTCCGTCGGGTGCGCCCGCGGTCTCCCGGTCCAGTACGGCGACCCTCGCGCCGCGCTCCAGGAGCAGGGTCGCGACGGCGGCCCCGATCCCGGATGCCCCGCCCGTGACCAGGGCGGACATCCCGTCGAATTCCAGTGGACCGGTCATCGGGCGTTCTCCTCACAAGTGCGGCGGGCCTGCCAGACGGGGCCCTCGGGATAGCGGTGTTCGGCGATCGAGGCGGGGAGCATCCGCGCGGAGAATCCGGGCGAGCGCGGCGCCAGGTACCGGCCGCCCTCGATCACGGTGGGGTCGGCGAAGTGTTCGTGGAGATGGTCGACGTACTCGATCACGCGGTCCTCCCAGGTCCCGGAGACCGCCACATAGTCGAACATCGAGAGATGCTGCACCAGTTCACAGAGCCCCACACCGCCGGCGTGCGGGCAGACCGGGACGCCGTACTTGGCGGCGAGCAGCAGGATCGCCAGGTTCTCGTTGACGCCCGCGACGCGTGCGGCGTCGATCTGTACGAAGTCGACGGCGCCCGCCTGGAGCAGTTGCTTGAACACGACCCGGTTGGCGACGTGTTCGCCGGTGGCGACCTTGACGGGCTGTCCGGCCCGCACGGCGGCGTGGCCGAGCACGTCGTCCGGGCTGGTGGGTTCCTCGATCCAGTGCGGGTCGTACGGCGCGAGGGCCTTCATCCACTCCACCGCGTCGGCCACGTCCCAGCGCTGGTTGGCGTCGACGGCGATCCGGATGCCGGGGCCGACCGCGTCGCGGGCGAGCGACATCCTGCGTACGTCGTCACCGAGATCGGCGCCGACCTTCAGCTTGATCTGCGTGAAGCCGTCGGCCACGGCCTCCTTCGAGAGCCGTACCAGCTTGTCGTCCTCGTACCCGAGCCAGCCGGGGGAGGTCGTGTACGCGGGATAGCCCTGGGCGAGCAGGCGGTCCGTGCGCTCGGCGCGGCCCGGTTCGGCGGCCCGCAGGATGGCGAGGGCCTCCTCGGGCGTGAGCGCGTCGCTGAGGTAGCGGAAGTCGACGAGGGAGACGAGCTCCTCCGGCGTCATCCCGGCGAGGAACTGCCAGACGGGTCGGCCCGCGCACTTCGCCGCCAGGTCCCAGGCGGCGTTGACGACCGCGCCGACCGCCATGTGCATCACGCCCTTCTCGGGGCCCAGCCAGCGCAGTTGGGAGTCCTGCGTGAGCTCCCGGTACAGCGCCCCGAGGTCGGCGGCGGTACGCGGGGCCGGGCGCCCCACGACGTACGGACGCAGCGCCTCGATGGCCGCTGCCATGATCTCGTTGCCGCGTCCGATGGTGAAGCAGAAGCCGTGCCCCTCGGCGCGGTCGCCTGGCTGGTCGGTGCGCAGGACGACGTACGCGGCGGAGTAGTCGGGGTCGGGGTTCATGGCGTCCGAGCCGTCCAGCTGTTCCGAGGTGGGAAAGCGGATGTCGTGAACCTCGAAATCCGTGACGGTCTGACTCATGTGCGCCCCCAGGGGAATAACATCGGACCTCTTGCGTGTCATCCGATGTATAGCGCCGCACTTGGCCCAAAGTCCAGGGTTCGAACGGAATTCGGTCAACACAGCTCGGATGAATCGCGGAGCTGATGCCCTGATTCGACCGATGATGCACCCCCACGGTCAAGGTTCACCCGCCCGTGCCCGGGGACTGCGGTGAGACGGTCCGGAAGCCGTAAGGTTGGCTCGTACACAAGGGAACTTCGGAAGGGGGTCTGGGTGATCGAGCTCGAGGGGGTACCCGAGCTGGTCGACCCGGTCATGGTGGCCGCGTTCGAGGGCTGGAACGACGCCGGTGACGCCGCCTCCACAGCCGTCGCGCATCTGGACCGGGAGTGGAAGGGCGAGGTGTTCGCGGCGCTCGACGCCGAGGACTACTACGACTTCCAGGTCAACCGGCCCACGGTGTGGCTGGACGGCGGGGTGCGCAAGATCACCTGGCCCACCACCCGTCTCTCCGTGATCCGCGTCGGCGGCGACAAGCCCCGCGATCTGGTCCTGGTCCGCGGCATCGAACCGTCGATGCGCTGGCGTTCGTTCTGCAACGAGATCCTGGGATTCGCCCATGAGTTGGGCGTCGAGATGGTGGTCATCCTCGGCGCGCTGCTCGGCGACACCCCGCACACCCGGCCGGTGCCGGTCAGCGGTGTGACCTCCGACCCGGATCTGGCCAGGACGATGGACCTGGAGGAGACCCGGTACGAGGGCCCGACCGGCATCGTCGGCATTCTCCAGGAAGCCTGCACGCACGCGGGCGTGCCCGCGGTGAGTCTGTGGGCGGCGGTGCCGCACTATGTGTCGCAGCCGCCCAACCCGAAGGCGACGCTCGCCCTGCTGAACCGCCTGGAGGACCTGATCGGTCTGCGGATCCCGCTGGGTGAACTGCCCGAGGACGCGCGTGCCTGGCAGCTCGGCGTCGACCAACTGGCCGCCGAGGACAGCGAGGTCGCCGAGTACGTGCAGACGCTGGAGGAGGCCCGCGACACCGCGGAGCTGCCCGAGGCGTCCGGCGAGGCCATCGCCCGGGAGTTCGAGCGGTATCTGCGGCGCAGGGACGGCGGTCCGGGGCAGGGTCCTGGCGGCCACGCGACGGAGAGCGGCGACGTCTCCTATCTGCGGGACACGTCGAGCGGTCGCACCAGGCCGCCCAAACCGCCGCGTCCGGAGACCGGGCCGGAGAACGGTCCCGGTGGCGGTCCCGGTGGCGTACGCCCGCCGTCGCCCGACACCCCCGATACCCCCGGCGCGTCCGGGGACGACGGAGACACCGGAGCCGACGGAGACACCTCGGAGGACTGACCGGCCGGATACCGGCGGCAGCCGAGCACAAGGGGCGCCGGGCGGGAAC